>NZ_WYEU01000002.1:324544-649089 GCF_015143595.1 Sneathiella sp. P13V-1
CTGTCGGTGGATTGCTGCAAAAAGTATCTGACAATTCCAAGCAGTTGTCTGGTCTTGCGAATAATCTGCAGAGTATTTCGACCAATGTTGAAGGTCGTATCAGTCAAACGTCCTCCCTTGCAGAAGATATGACAGGTAATGTTCAAAGCGTGACGACTGCGACGGGTGAACTGAGCGATTCAATTCGTGAGATTTCCTCTCAGGTAAATCACTCAAACCAGGTTGTTTCGAGTGCATCCGAACGTGCGGAAGCGACCGCTCAGACAATGGGTGAACTTAAAGAGGCCGCACAGCAGATCAATGAGGTGGTAAAACTGATTAATGATATCGCTGAACAAACTAACCTGCTGGCGCTTAATGCAACGATCGAGGCGGCACGTGCTGGTGATGCGGGTAAAGGCTTTGCTGTTGTCGCGAGCGAGGTGAAAAACCTTGCGACGCAGACAGCAAAAGCAACCGAAGATATCTCTACGCAGATTGCAGGTATTCAGCAGGTGAGTGATCAGGCCGGGACCGAAATCGAAGCCATTTTGCAAACGATCCAGGAAATCACGTCAACCACATCCTCCGTTGCCGCGGCGGTAGAAGAGCAATCCGTTGCGACCAGTGAGATTTCAGGAAACACACAGAATACATACAACAGTACAGTTCGCTTGCAAGAGGAAGTCGGCAATATCCAGGGTTATACTCAGGAGACTTCGGCAGCATCTCATAGTGTGCAGCAAGCAGTTGATGAGATGGTCCGTGATACAGACAATGTCATGGAAGAGGTCAGCGCACTACTGAAGCAAATGCGACAGTAATTACCTTGTCGAAGTTACCAGCAGAATTAAAACGCCCCCTATTGGGGCGTTTTTTTATATGAGCACCATTTCTATCCTATAAGGGGCTTTGTCCTGAATGACGACCACCTCTATATCATAATGAGTGGGGGTGGATTTTTGGAAAGAGATTCCCCAGGATGTCACTTTCAGCCAACAGATCAACCCCCCGTACTTGATCGGGACATGAAAGCCGGAAGCTGGCCCTGTGCAATGGCAGCGATGAAAGGTAAAAGGGTCAAGTCTGGTAGGGGGATTTACATGCCAGTTGGCGCCTTGCATATCGAGCTGTTGGTAATCAAAGCTTTCCCCGTTAATGGTGTTAATTAGTGAGATTTCAACATTCAGTGGCATTCTTTTCCCTCCAGCAAGGAAAAAGACGCCTTATTTTTAATGCCTGTGATACATTCCCCTGTAATCTTTTAAAAGTCGAGTTTCTTGGGGAGAGGGGATGCATTGGTTAGATAGCGGAATTGTTCTTTCGGCCCGAAAATATGGCGAGAACAGCGTTATTCTACAGGCCTTCACCAAAGAACATGGAAGATGCGCAGGGCTTGTCCGTGGTGGCACAAGCAAAAAACTGCGCGGGATTTTGCAGCCTGGAAATATCGTAGGACTTAAATGGCAAAGCCGCATTGCAGATCAGTTGGGAACATATACGATAGAGGCTGGTCAGTCTTCAGGGGCACTCTTATTTGATCGCCCATTATCATTGGCTGCCTGTTCTTCCATTGTTGCCTTGCTGGAAAAAACCCTTCCGGAAAAAGAAATTCATAGCCCGTTATTTGAAGCATCGTCGATCCTTCTTGGGCTATTGGATGATGATATTGAACTGTGGGGGCCGCTTCTGGTGAAATGGGAATTGGGGTTGCTTTCTGAAATGGGATACGGCCTTGACCTCTCCGAATGTGCGGCAACCGGGGTGAAAGAAAACCTTGCATATGTTTCCCCAAAATCGGGACGGGCGGTAAGCCGCGAAGCGGGAACACCATATGGAGATCGTTTGTTGCCGCTTCCTGATTTTTTATGTTCAACCAACCATTCAGAAAATGAGATAAACCTTATGGACGTGGAGCAGGGGTTACGTTTAAGCGGTTATTTCATAAAGAAAAACCTTATTCCTCATTATGGTGGGGAGAGCCTTCCCGCGAGAGAACGGCTTGTTCATAAAATGAACAAGACATTGAATAAGAAATGAGCCGTTAAATTCGGTTTTTTTTGCTCCTCACCTTTAAATCAGATGCTATAAAGATGTCATGAGTGACCAGACAACAATTAAATCCGGTGAAGTCCTGCCAACTTCACTGAAGGACGCCATAAGCGAACGCTATCTCGCTTATGCGATGTCGACCATTATGTCCCGTTCCCTGCCAGACGTACGTGACGGCTTGAAACCCGTTCACCGCCGTTTGCTGTATGCGATGCGGCTTTTAAAACTGGATCCGGCATCCGGTTATAAGAAATGTGCACGTGTTGTTGGTGACGTAATTGGTAAGTATCATCCCCATGGCGATCAGTCTGTTTATGATGCATTGGTCCGTTTGGCGCAGGAATTTGCACAGCGCTATACGCTGGTAGATGGGCAGGGTAACTTCGGCAACATCGACGGCGATAATGCGGCTGCGATGCGTTATACAGAAGCCCGCTTGACTGTCTTTGCTGAACTGCTTCTTCGGGATTTGGATCAGGATACCGTAAATTTTCGACCCACATATGATGGAGAAGATAAAGAACCGGTCGTTCTGCCATCGGCTTTCCCAAATCTGTTGGCAAACGGATCCAATGGTATCGCGGTGGGTATGGCAACATCCATCCCACCTCACAATGCGACAGAACTTTGCAACGCGCTTATCCATCTGAACAAGCATCCAAATGCGACGATTGATAAGCTGCTTGAGTTTGTTCCGGGACCTGACTTCCCGACAGGCGGTGAGCTTGTTGAGAAACCAGAGAATATTCGTGAGGCCTATATTACTGGCCGTGGTGGTTTCCGGGTTCGTGCCCGCTGGGAAGTGGAGCAGGGCGCGCGCGGTACCTATCAGATTGTTGTCACTGAAATTCCGTATCAGGTTCAAAAAGGTAAGCTGATTGAACGGATTGCGGAACTTATTCAGACCAAGAAGCTGCCGCTGCTTGCTGATGTTCGGGACGAATCTGCTGAAGATATCCGGCTGGTTCTGGAACCACGAAGTAAGAATGTAGACCCTGAAATCCTGATGCAGGGCTTGTTCCGACTATCTGATCTGGAAAGCCGGTTCTCTCTAAACATGAACGTTCTGGATGCAAGCCAGACACCACGCGTGATGTCTCTTGCCGATGTATTGCTGTCTTTCCTTGAACATCGTCAGGAAGTTTTGCAGCGTCGTTCCCGCTACCGTTTGAGTAAAATTGAAAACCGTTTGGAAGTTCTGGACGGTTACTTGATTGTTTTCCTTAATCTGGATGAGGTCATTCGCATTATTCGTGAGGAAGACCATCCGAAACAGGAATTGATCAAAACGTTTAAATTGACGGAAGTTCAGGCGGAAGCCATTCTCAATATGCGTCTTCGTTCTTTGCGCAAATTGGAAGAAATGGAACTTCGGACTGAACACGATAAGCTGTCTGCTGAAAAAGCTGAACTGGAAGCACTGCTTGCAAGCGAAGATCTTCAAAAAGGAGCCTTGGGTAACGAACTTAAAGACCTGAAGAAACTTCTAAAAGAACATTCGGACGTTTCCAACCGCCGCACTGTTATTGGTGAAGCGCAGGAAACACCTGACATCCCACTTGAAGCCATGATTGAGAAAGAACCGATTACTGTCATCTGTTCTGAAAAAGGCTGGATCAGAGCGCTAAAAGGGCATGTCGCGCAAACAGGCGAAGAGAAATACAAAGACGGAGATAAAGAGCGTTTCTGGATCCAGGCGGAAACTACCGACAAGCTGGTTCTGTTTGGGACAAACGGACGTTTCTATACAATCGGATGCGATAAGCTGCCGCGAGGCAGAGGACAAGGTGAGCCAGTCCGCCTGATGGTTGACCTTGGAAATGATCAGGATATCGTTTCCTTGTTTGTACATAAGCCGGATCGTAAGCTCTTAATTGCTTCCACCGATGGGCGTGGCTTTATCGTGGATGAAAACGGTGTCATTGCCCAAACCAGAAATGGTAAGCAGACACTGAATGTCTCCGGCGATGTGGAAGCAGCCTTCTGTATCGAAGCACAAGGGGATTCCATCGCTGTTGTGGGTGAAAACCGTAAACTCAACTGTTTTGCCCTGGAAGAAGTTTCAGAAATGACCCGTGGCCGCGGTGTGACACTGCAGCGTTATAAAGATGGCGGTCTTTCCGACATTACTACGTTTGTGAAAGAAGAAGGTCTCAGTTGGAAATCCGGAGAAAGAACGAGAACTGAAACGGATCTTACAGGTTGGTACACACGCCGCGGAAATGCAGGGCGTTTGGCACCAAGGGGCTTCAGCCGAAATAATAAATTTAGTTAAAGAAGTATAATAATAAGAAGGGAAAGGCATGCACACCCTCTATGACGCCTTTTTGAAATCCGCGGAAAAATTCCCGGATAATGATTGTTTATGCGTTCCGCCGCTTACGAAACGTCACTACTATCCAGAAGGAAAGAGCTTTACCTACGCAGAAGTGAAGCAACGAGTTGAGGAGCTTATTTCTGCCTATAAATCGGCAGGATATGGGTATGGACATCGGATAGGTTTTCTTCTGGAAAACCGTCCTGAATATGTCATGCATCTATTGGCACTCAATTCAATGGGGGCCTCTTGTGTCCCCATTAATCCTGATTATCGGCATGATGAAATGCTCTATCAGATGAGTCACTCAGATACAGTGCTGGTGGTGACGGTTAAAGAGCGCCTGAAGGAAGTCGAAGCAGTCTCCAAAGACCGGGACGTTCCCTTTCATGTGGTTTTGGAGACGGATTTTGACAAAGCTCTACCTGCTCCTGCCACGCCTGCGAAAAATGGCTCCCCTTGTCTGATGACAGAAGCATCGCTTTTGTATACTTCCGGCACAACAGGTCGTCCAAAAGGCTGTATCCTGAATAACGATTATCACCTGACCGCCGCCAATTGGTATGCAGAAATGGGCGGTATGATTGATATTCGGGAAGGGCAGGAGAGGTTGTATAATCCGTTGCCTTTGTTCCATATGAATGCCGCTGTGGTGTCACTTGGCTGTATGATTGTTACCGGTGGCTGCCTTGTCATCCCTGACCGTTTCCATCCGGGCAGCTGGTGGCAGGAAGTGTGTGATAGCAAAACAACGATTGTTCATTATCTGGGTGTGGTTGTTCCTATGCTTCTGAACCAGCCTTTCTCGCCACAAGAAATGGCCCATGAGGTTCGGTTTGGCGTTGGGGCCGGAGTGGAGCCTGAGCTTCATCATGTGTTTGAAGAGCGTTATGGGTTCCCACTTCTTGAAGTCTGGGGAATGACGGAGACTGGCCGTATTTTTGCTGTGAATGAAGAACCTCGGCAAATTGATACCCGTGCTTTTGGTCGCCCCATGAAGGATCTGGAAGCAAAGGTAGTTGATGAAAACGGCAATGAAGTCCCACGTGGCACACCGGGAGAGTTCCTTATTCGGTGCAAGGGGGATAACCCCCGCCGTGGTTTCTTTGCAGGTTACCTGAAGAATGAAGAAGCAACGGAGGAAGCCTGGACTGGTGGGTGGTTCCATACCGGAGATACGGTGACCATGGATGAGACGGGTATGGTTTACTTCGTAGATCGTAAGAAAAACATCATTCGCCGTTCTGGAGAAAACATTGCGGCCGCAGAAGTGGAAGCCTTATTGCAATCTCACGACGCGGTGGCACAGATCGCTGTTATCGCAGCACCGGACGACGTGAGGGAAGAAGAGGTAATGGCCTGTGTTGTCTTGATGGATGGCTATGAGGCATCTGAAGAACTGGCACGGGAACTGTTTGATTTTGCCTTTGATCGCCTTGCCTATTTCAAGCCTCCTGGGTGGCTACTGTTTATCGATAGTCTACCAACGACTGGGACCCAGAAAATTCAGAAAACACAGATTTTTGGAAAAGACGTGGACCCGCGGGATGCGGAAGGAATTTTCGATTTTCGAATACTGAAGAAAAAAAAGAAACTAGTGCCCGCATAGAAAAAAATACGCCCACTAAAAAAGCCGCTGGAAATTCCAGCGGCTTTTCTTTTGTCTGTTATCTGGCTAATTCGCCGGCAACAACTCTGGTAGGAAAGTTGTAATCGACGGGAAGAACCATAGAAGTGTAAGTCCAATTACCTGAATGATCACAAAAGGAACCACACCGCGGTAGATATCCATTGTTGTCACATTGCTTGGCGCCACGCCACGTAGATAGAAAAGGGCAAAGCCAAACGGAGGTGTAATAAAGGATGTCTGCAGGTTCACAGCGATCAGGATGGTAATCCAGGTTGGTGGCATCAATGTAGGATCTGCCGCATAGATAACCGGACCAACAATTGGGATCACAATGAAGATGATTTCAATGAAGTCGAGTACAAATCCGAGAAGGAAAAGAACGACCATCACAACAATCAACAATGTGCGCGGATCTTCAAAAGACTGCAAGAATTCCTGAATGTAATGTTCACCGCCAAACGCACGAAGTGTCAGGCTGAGGAACAGGGACGCAACCAGGATAACGAACACCATAGAGGTCACTTTCGTGGTCTCGTAAACAATGGCGTGCATGACCTTCTCTTTAATCAACACCCAGCAGGAGTAGAGTAAACCAAACGCCGCAATGTGGTACGAAATCATTGCAATGACGATACCGACCCTATCCGAGAAGGTGATATCCTCAATTGTCAAGCGAAGGTCGAAGTTACCACGCATGAGAAGCATCATGATAATGGCCAAAGAAGCCCAGATGACAACAGCAGTTGAGCGGTTGGTTTCCTTTAAACGACGATTTGCTGCGAGCATGATTGCACCAGCCGCACCTAGGGCCGCTGCCGCTGTTGGGTTGGTAATACCTCCAAGGATGGAGCCAAGCACGGCAACAATCAAAATCACCGGAGGAGAGACCACTCGGAGGACTTCAATTTCTACAAGGCGTGTCAGCGCAGCCTTCATGCCATACACAATCATTGCCGCAGGGATGATGTACCACAACAATTTTGCACCGCCACTTGCGTTACCACCGACATAATTCCAGTCAATAATGAACAAGAGCAGAGAGCCGGCAAGACCAACAATAATTGGTAATTTTGCCTCGCCCGGACGTAGTACAAAACCAAGGATTGTGATGTAGGTTGTAATGACCAGCAGGGAGAATGTTCCGCCTGAAATCGGACCATACTCAACCGCACCGTTTACCTCAGCTTCGCCGATGACACCGCTGACGCCAAAGACAATCCACAGTACGACAAGAGTAATCAGTGGAAGGATGACAGCACCCACCAGAAGAAGCGGGTTGTTCTTGTAGTAAGAAAGCAGGCCATAGCTGTCTGGATCTTCCAGATGTACAGGAGGTGCTTGATCTCGGTTCAGCAAGGCAAAACCAAGGGCGTAAAGTGCATAAAGGGACGCGAGCATCACACCAGGAATAAAGGCAGCCTTAAAGAGGGTTCCTGTAGATAGAACAGCTGGCTCACCCAGCATTTCCAAAACAGTCACACCCAGTTCAGCAGCACGGTTTTCCTGACCGATGGAGTACATGTCACCAACGATGGAGCCGAGAAGAACGATCACGATGGATGGCGGGATAATCTGACCCAGGGTACCGGATGTCGCGATAACGCCGGTTGCAAGGGATTTGGAATATCCGTGTTTCAACATGGTTGGCAGGGCGATCAGACCCATTGTCACCACAGTCGCACCTACAACACCTGTAGATGCCGCTAGCAACGTTCCCACAAGAACAACAGAGATGGCCAGACCGCCCGGCATGGAGCCGAACAGCTTCGCCATTGTTGTCAGCAGGTCTTCTGCAATGTTGGAGCGTTCAAGGGCGATACCCATCAGAACGAACAATGGCACCGCCAGCAGTGTTTCCACGTTGCCGCCGAAGGCCCTGGAGAATACCCCTTGGGCCCACGTCGACTCCGTCGTGAGCATAGCGTGTTCCCAGCCTCTTTCAAAGACTGGAACTTTCTTCATTTCCCCGCCAATTTCCTGCAGGGTATAAAGCCATCCGATTTCGTTAAAACCAGCAATAAGAACGAAGCTGACAAATGCGGAACCGGAAATAGCGTAGGCGACTGGGTAACCTGACAGAATTCCCCCGAACAGGGAAACTGCCACGATAATCAGCGATATTTCAACGCCGTCAAGACCAAATAGCATGGGTTAGAAACTCCGATACTTATTATAGAGGATGAGCGGGAGCTTCGGTGCCCATGTCACCTGCCTGCTCGTCATCAAACGAATAGTGGGTTGGGATATCTTCGTCCTTTTGAAGAAGGGCAAGGATATTGCGAAGCAGGAAGCCAATGGCACAAATAAACATAAAGGCGGCAAATACCAGCACCATAAATTTAAATGTCCATACCCAGGAAAATTCTGCTGTCCCTGATGTTTCAAATCGGAAATCTCGCCAGCGGGCGGATGTACTCCAGATATTGAGAGGTTTTTGAGCGAACATGGCGTTCATTGTGATTGGCCATGCAAACCACCAGAGCATCACAGTAGATGGGATAAAGAAGAAGAGAGTTCCCAGCAAATCAATCCAGTGCTTGGTGCGCTTTTTACAAGACGCGTAAACCAGATCCACACGGACATGACCGCCTTCGATAAAGGTATAGGCGGATGCAAGCGCAATCAGGATCGTATTATAAAATTTCAACTGGCCTGAAAGCCATTGTAATTCTTCTGTCATGAAGGAGATGCCGAGAGGGGAGATCAGGATCTCATTTCCTCGGAAAATCTGGCCAACGGCGATAATGGCAACCTGCTGCAAGGTCATAAGTAATGCAAACCAGGCTGCGAACCGACCAATACGACCATTAAATGTCTCTAGGCCATAAACTGCCTTCCTAAGGAAGGAGCGGCGAAGAATGCCGATGCCAATAACGATGAGGACCAAGGCAACGACCATAAAGAAGAATTCAATAGACATGCCGGCCATAGTCAGCGCATTCATCTTCTTCTTCAGGGTATCAAGCATTACCCAGTTATAGATATGCCAAGGGAGCAACGCCAAATTGACGAACCCCATCAGAAAATTAAGTAAAAATGTTCCAAGCGCTTCCATAGCGGATCTTTCTAACGACCATTGCCTGTCCAACTGATCTCTGAATTCATTTGCCTTCTGAACTCAGTTCAATACTGCTTTAACGGAATTAATGACGCCCCATTGTCATTTGCCAGCGATATTCTGGATATTAAGCCAGCGCAATTCTTCTGATTATGCACCGTAGAATGTACCTTTTCTAACGGGAGCCAGCATAATCAGCACACAGTCAAACCTGCATGGATTTAATTGAACTTAAAACGTGAAACCGGGCAATAAGCCCGGTTTCTTTTTCTTTCGAATGTGATCCGATTATCCCAGTACGCGTGTACGCTGACGCGCATACGCTACAGAAGACAATTGATCCCATGCTGCAGATTCTTTCATAGATTTGTTCACGGAAGTGCGAACTTTCTTGAAAACCTCGTCGCTCATGTTTTCTTCTAGAACTTCGAGAGATGCCTTACCAAATGCATCCCAAACGTCATTCGGGAATTCAAGAGTTTTAACACCACCAGCCTGAAGGCGAGCCAGAGCTTCAGAGTTTTTAGACAGGAACTGGTGGAGGCTCCACATGTTCGTTGCCTGAGAAGCAATCTCGATGATTTTCTGGTTAGCTTTGCTGAGGCCGTTGAAGCGATCCTGGTTCACAGCAACAGACAGGCCAGCACCTGGCTCATGGAAGCCGGATGTATAGTAGAATTTAGTGATTTCCTGGAAACCAGCTTTTTCGTCTGCCCATGGACCAATCCATTCAGTACCGTCGATCGCACCAGAAGCAAGAGCCTGATACACTTCGGAACCTGGGATAGTCTGAACAGATGCGCCCAACTTACCAAGAGCTTTACCGCCCAGACCTGGCATACGGAATTTCAGACCGTTGAAGTCAGCTGCGGATTTAATTTCTTTACGGAACCAGCCACCAGCCTGTGGACCTGTGTTACCGCCGAGGAAGGATACGAGACCGAATTCTTCGCCCAACTCGTGGTGCATTTTCATGCCGTCCTGGTGATAGTACCAGTTGTGCAGTTCTGTTGGTGTCATACCAAACGGTACAGCAGTAAAGAATGCAAATGCTGGGTGTTGACCTACATAGTAGTAGTCAGCTGCGTGGTACATGTCAGCCTGACCGGAAGTTACCGCGTCAAACAAAGCAGGCAGACCGGAAACCAGCTCACCGTTTGCTTTAACGTCAACTTCCAACTTGCCGTCAGACATTGCAGTTACGTTTTCTGCAAAGTAGACAGCAGCGTCAAACACACCCGCCAGACCGCGGCCCCAAGCTGTGACCATAGTCAGCTTTTCACGGCCTTGCGCGATCGCAGGAGCACCAATTGTAGCAGCTGCAGATCCAACAACGCCAGCGACGCCAGCACTTTTAATGAATTTACGACGATCCATAAACTTTTCTCCCTGAATATAAGATAAGTGTGCCCTGTTGACGCACACCCATCCCTTAGGTGAATTCGCAATACTCACCTTTCGGAACCAAAGTATAAATTTAATGATGCTAAAGGCAACTAGATAGTAGTGAAAAATGAGCCATTTTTTAGAAAAAATGACCAAATTTTAGGCATATTAGAGCTTTATTTCGATCCAGCCGTCTTTTGTCAGGATTTCACATGGCGCGAATCTGGACTTGTAGGACATTTTGGGGCTCGCCTCGATCCAGTAGCCTAAATAGACATAATACTGCCCTTCGGATTTGGTGCGAACAATGTGCCACAGAATAAGATAACTGCCCAGACTACGCCTTGCTTCATCGGGTTCGTAGAAGCTATATACGAGGGACATGCCATCATCCATTTGATCTGTTAGACACACTGCTACCAATACGCCTATTGAATTACGAAATTCAGTAAGTCTGCTTTTTACAGGGCTATCCTCGACCATTGCCTTATAGTCATTATAGTCCATATCAGACATGCCGCCTTCGTTATGTCGCGACTTCAGATATTTTGCAAAAAGGACATAATGTTCTTCCGTTGCAATGGATGTGATCTCAGTTGCAACCAGATCTTCGTTTTTATTCCAGATTCTGCGCCAGTGTTTTTTCAACTCGAATCGCCGGGTGGCAACCCGGATAGGAATACAAGCATTGCAGTTTTCGCAAGCGGGCCGGTAGGCAAGGTCCTGACTACGGCGAAACCCGGCAAGGCTGAGTGTATTGTGAAGGTGATCCGGATCTTTGCCAGCAAGAAGGGTTACGACCTTTTTCTCCAGTTTGCCGGGAAGGTAGGGGCAAGGGGCTGGTGGGGTCGAAAAAAAGAAACGTGATGGAATTTCTACTCTTTTCATAACGTCGCTTACAATCCAGAAAACCAAGACTGACAATTATTTTGCCATTTTCACAAAGCTACAACAGGAAATCCTAAAAAAGTCATATCAAACCATAGTAGATCGGTGCAAATAGCGAGAAAACGAGCCAAAGAAGTATGACGAGTGGTGCTCCGGCACGGAAATAATCGCTAAATTTGTAGTGTCCCGGTCCCATGACGAGGAGATTCGTTTGGTATCCCATAGGGGTGGCGAAAGAACAATTGGATGCAAAGATAACCGCAAATACGAACACCATGGGGTTTATCCCCAGCGTTTGTGCAATGCTAATGGCCACCGGGGTAAACAGAACGGCGGTGGCGCTATTGCTCAGGATATTTGTGAATATTGAGATCAGCAGGAAGAACCCTGACAAGATGACCGCAGGATGTGCGCCGGATAACAAATAGACTAGCAATTCCGCAATATATACTGCACCACCTGTACCTTGCATGGCAGTTCCGAGCGCTAGAGCGGCCCAAATCAGAAGTAATATCTTACGGTCAACCGAGCGGCTGGCTTGATGGATGTTGAGGCAGCCAGACAAAACCATCGCTGTAGCACCGGCAACGGCGGCAACGACAATAGGGACAAATCCGGAGGCTGCAGCCAGAACAACCGCACCGAAAATAAAACGAGCCCGCCGCGCCAGAGCAAGAGCGGGGAGTTCGCGGGTTGACCACTCCAGAAGGAGAACGTCTGGATTGCTTCTAAGGCGTGTCAGATTGTTGCGTGACCCAAGAAGCAATAACACATCACCAGCTTCCAGGCGTATATCAGTCATTCGGGACGTCCTGATCATACGGGAGCGACGTTGAATGCCTAAGACCACGCAGCCTGTCCGGTATCGGAAACTGATTTGATGCAAGGCCCGACCTATCATGCGGCTTGCAGGAGCAATGACCACTTCGGCAAGGCTTTGGTCACGGGAGATCTTCCGATCTTCTCCGTCTTCTTCAGCACCATTTTCGATATCCATGAAATCACTGAGGATTTGAGGGTTATCCGCAAACGCATCCATCAATGATTTGCGTGTCCCTGCAAAGACCACGGAATCTCCTGGTTTCAGGCTCATGTCATCAAAGGGCGGCAGAAGAAGTTTTTCATCCCTTTGGATAAACCGGATTGTAATGCCTTTCAGGCTGGGGAATTGGCCCGCGACAGCTTCCTCCCCGACTAGAGGGCTATCCGCTGAAATCTCCATTTGCACGATAAACTGTTTACCGGAAACCGTTGCCGACTTATCCGTTACAGCTTCACGATCCGGAAGCAGATGTGGAATAGCAAATATAGCGTAGAGAAGGCCAAAAACGGCAAGTACCATTCCGGGAACGGTAAAATCAAAAAAGTTAATGGCCGGTTGGCCCGCCTGAACCGCGGCGGCAGACACAAGTAGGTTGGTTGAAGATCCAATTAGAGTTGTCATGCCACCGAGGATTGAGGCGTAGGACAATGGGATCATTAACGAAGAGGTTGGTTTATGAAGCCGTTCCGCCAAAGCGGTCATAATCGGGATAAAAACAACGACCACCGGAGTATTATTCATCACCGCGCTGATCAGCAATACTGTTGCCAATACGGCAGCGATCGCCATTGCCGGGTGATGGCGGCGCAATGTCACCAATACCCGCACCGGCTTCTCCAAAGCACCGGTTCTAACGATACCTTGCCCCACTACCAAGAGCGATAAAACGGTTATGAGCGCGGGATCTGCAAGCCCCGCAAGTAGCTCTTTTGCCCCCAGGATTTGAGAGCCAGCTGCATCTTCCAGCGGGTAGATGTAGAATAGAATCAGAAGTCCTGAGATGACGCTGATCGCGGAAATTTCCAGTTCGATTTTTTCGGACGCAAAGGCATACATTGCAACAGCAATGAACAGGAATACCAGCCACATATGAAGTTGTGTTTCGATCATGGTTCTGTATTAATTAACTCGCGTTTTCATGCCTGATCTATTTGTGATAATTGGTGCGACCTCTGTCATGGCTACATATCCTATCATGAATAATGTTGACACTCTTGCAAGTAAATCATTGATCGCATGACCAATTTGAAAGCCCATTTCTGTGGATAATAGACAAAATTATTATCGCTATTCAGCGAATAAATCTTTGCAGTTTTCGCCTCTTGCTGGAACCCTCCGATTTGATATCTGCGTTGTCGGTGCGGGTTTCACTGGGCTTGGAACGGCGCTGGAACTCGTTAAGCGTGGTTTCAAAGTGGCAGTTCTGGAAGCAGGTCTGATTGGGGAAGGGGCGTCAGGCGCAAGTGGAGGTCAGATTGCATCCGGTTACAACACCGGGATGATTGAAGCCGCTGAAATTGCGGGTGAAGAAGGTGTTCAGGATCTATGGGATCTATCCGAGAGATCAAAGAAGATCCTTTTTGATAGAATCCGACATCATAAAATCCAGTGTGATCTTGGACGAGGGGAGATTTACGCAGCCGTTAAACCTTCTCACTATCAGTGGCTGCAGGACGAGAAAAAACTCTGTGAAGAGCGATTTGGCTTTGAAGGGTATGAACTCATCCCCCAAGAGGAAATGCAAAGATACATTGGCAGTTCCCGATATGTAGGGGCGTTGCTGGATCACGAAGGTGGTCATATTCACCCTCTCAATTATTCGCTCGGTATGGCAGATGCAGCAATCAGTGCCGGGGCGCACATATTTGCGCAGAGTAAGGCGCTTTCCTATCGGCATGAAACGGGGAAAGTTGTCATTGAGACAGAGGCTGGAGAGATCATTGCAGATAGCCTGATATTAGCTGGCAACGCCTACATCAACAACATTGCACCGCCACTTCTAAAAAGAATGATCCCAGTCAAAAGCAGTATTTTGGCAACTGAGGTGCTGCCCGACACACTACGGAAAGAAATTTGGTCCACGAATGCTTGTGTCTGCGACACCAACTTTGATCTGGATTATTATAAAATGTCGGCGGATGGGCGCCTGATTTATGGGGGACAGGATTTTTCACTGCTACGCCCAAACCCGCCTTGGAAAATTATCCAAAGAAATATGCTGCGGACTTTCCCGCAACTAGAAGAAACGGCAATCGACTTTTTCTGGTCCGGGAAAATTGCGGTAACGCGCACTTTGCTGCCGGATGTTGGGCAACTGGATAAAAACGTGTTCTACGCACATGGCTATTCAGGGCAGGGCGTTACCTTGTCAGCGGGCGTTAGTGAAATTCTGGCGGACGCCGTAGTGGGGCAAATGACCCGCTTGGATATTTTTTCCAAATTGCCCCGAACAAGAGTTCCGAAATCGAAGCTGCTTCAGGTGCCGGCCGTATATGCGGCCGCCTATTGGAAGCGGATCATTGACCTGATCAATTAATCCTCACGCAGCCTCACAGTGCTACTGGTCAGATAGTCATGAAGCAGCTTACCCTTATCATTGAAAAGGGAGACCAGCAAAATCAGCGTGGAGGTCAGTGCCATGGTCGCATAGAAAAGGCCGGAGTGGAAGAAAGCCATCAGATAGTCTGGCCCTCTGCCATCCTCCAGAACGACTTCAACCCCCATGATCTGCATACCGATCGTCGCGTTTTTAGCGCTACCTATTGTGAGGGTATGGTAGGCAATTGGGATAAGGGCCAGCGCAAGTGACAAAATTGGGGTGAGGGCCCCAAAGGACAAGACGCCCAGAATAAAGGCGGCAATCGTTGCAACCAATGTGATACCTGCAATACAGGCGAGGTCGATGATGTAGGCAATGACACGCTTTGTTCTGATACCATCAAAGCGATCTTTGATATCAGACATCCGCCCTTGGAATCCTTCATTTCCCTTAAGAGAAGAGAGTTGGATTGATCCCGGGGTATCCTGTGACATAGCTTGTGTTCCTCATTCATCAAAATGCGGCTGTAAATTATGTTTTTCAGATGGTAAGTATTGTTCAGTCTTCAAGATAAATTGATACTAAATGTTGAAGATTTATGTGAGAAAGTAACGCTAACTATATAAAATGAAATGATTTTTAAATTTCCGCCCATTGTTACTGCTCTCGTTGTTCAGGCGCTGGTTTTCGTCGTTCTCTACTCGTTAAAAGAACATGCATCTATGTTTGCGAACCTGTCCTTGTTCGAACTATCTCTGCTTCAAGGGGCACTTGCGGCTGTGTCTACAAAACGGACAAGCCTGTCTTACTGGTGGGTTGGTATTCAGTTTGCAGCACCACCACTTCTTCTGTTGGGATTGGCTTTCAGTATTCCCCTTTGGGTTTTCCCAGTGGTTTTAATCCTGTTGTTGCTCGTGTTTTGGAATGTAGCAATTAATCGGGTGCCGTTGTATCTCACCAACAACTCGACCACAGAAAAGCTGCTCAGCCTGATGCCAAAAGAAGAGGGGGCGCTGTTTGCAGATTTGGGAAGTGGCCTTGCGGGAACTCTCATTCGGCTAGCGAAGGCCCGCCCAGATGGTCAGTTTCATGGGTATGAGACCGCACCCGTTCCCTTTTTGATGTCCTACATTCGCGCGAAACTATCGGGTGCGCGAAATGTTCATCTTCATTTTGTATCTCTTTGGAATGCGGACCTGTCCCACTTCGATGTGGTGTATTGTTTTCTCTCTCCGGTGCCGATGCCAGATTTATACGAAAAGGCGAAAGGGGAGATGAAAAAGGGAAGCCGCTTTATCAGTAACAGCTTTGTGGTTCCCAACAAAAAGCCGTCGCGAACAGTAAGTGTCAGCGACGGCCGGAAAACCAAATTATACATTTGGGATATGTAACTACTTCAGATCTGGCGGGAGGATGGGTGTTTCCCGTAGCAACGTAATACTTATTCGCCTGTTGCCAGGATTTGTTGGATCATCTGTAATCATTGGATCTGTATCGGCTTTGCCCGTAACTTTTTGTATTCGAGCAGGATCCAGACCTACTTCGACCAGAGCGCGCCTGCTTGAGTTTGCACGATCTGAAGACAATTCCCAGTTTGAATACTCGGCCCCCGCGAAACCAGAACTATCTGTATGACCTGCTATCGCAAGTCCGTTCGGCAACCCTTCAATGGCTTTTACAATTTTTGCCATTAGGCGTTTGACTCTCGGTTTGATGGTTGTACCGCCTGCTTCAAACATGCTTTCATCATACTGATCAACTATTTGGATCCTTAATCCCTCCGGCGTCATATCCATTACGATATTGTCAGCCAAGCCAGAAAGGTTGGGATCGGTTGCAAGTGCTTGCCGGATTTGCTCTTTGGTCGTTTCGAAACTGGCTTCTTCAATCGCAGCAAGGCGGGCAAGGAAGGCCTCTTCATCAACCTCACTTTGTCCATCTCCATCTGCATCATCTTTCTTTCCCTCTTCAGGGGGGGAGATGGAGGACACAACTGAAGGTGTTCCTGTGTTGGAGGTCATTGCCCCCTCGGTCTGCATACTTGTGCCGCCAAGGACACCGCCAGAACCACTTTCACTGGAACTTGCCACAGTAGGCGCGAAATAGTCTGAAATTCCTTGTTTTTGAACAGCGTCTGTCACATTCAGAAGCCACAGAAGCAAGAAGAACGCCATCATCGCCGTCACAAAGTCAGCGTAGGCAACTTTCCACGCGCCGCCATGGTGGCCGTGTCCGCCTTTCTTGACTTTTTTAACAATTATCGGGGCTACTTCATCGGCCATTTAACTGCTCCACCGGACCTATCTTAAACGCTTGGCGCGTTGGCACAGGCTTCTTCAACTTCGGCGAAGCTTGGACGCTCGTGGCTGTAAAGTGTTTTGCGGGCGAATTCCACGGATACCGCTGGCGCGTAACCCTGTAGATGGGCGAGAAGGCCAGTTTTCATACAGTCATAATATTTGGCGTCGGCGTCGAAATACTGCTGAATGTTTGTTCCCATAGGGGCAAACAGACCATACGCAATCAGGATACCAAAGAACGTACCCACGAGGGCCGCAGCAATAAGGCCACCCAGAACTTCGGGTGGTTCCGCAATGGAACCCATGGTCACAATCACACCAAGCACCGCAGCCACAATACCGAAGGCCGGAAGAGCTTCTGAGAGGGTTGTCACCGCACCCGCCATCGCGTGATGTTCAGCGTGATGTGTTTCAAGGTCAATATCCATCAGATTTTCAACTTCGTGCGGATTTTCTGTCCCCATTGTCATGAGACGCAAATAGTCGCACATAAAGTCCATCGCGTGATGATCTTTCAGGAATGATGGAAAATTGGAGAAGAGAGCACTTTCCTTCGGGTTTTCAATATGCGGCTCTAGCGCAATCATACCCTTGGTTTTTGCCAGCTTGAAGATAGCGTACATTAGGGTGAGCAGCTCTTCATATGACTTCTTGCTATGCGGTGCGCCCTTGAAAAGGTTTGCTAATGCACCCAATGTTCCGAAGATTACCCATTTAGGGTTACCCTGAACAAAAGCACCGATACCTGCACCCAGAATAATAAGATATTCCAGAGGCTGGAATAGAACGCCTGGTTCACCGTGGGGCAGATAACCCCCGGCAACAGAGCCGAACACGATGACTACACCGATGATAAAAAACATGCTTTTAAAAGCCCCTGTTATCTCTCTCACTTGTTTGGTTAACGGATATTGGCTGGATTTGGTTAATAAACAGTGAGCAATTTGATTAAGATTTTAGCTTTTTACACTCTTCGCTCTATGAATGTGGAGAGGGTTTAAAAAAAGAGATGATTTTCTGTCAAAGCTGTGTGAAATTGCCGAAGTGGAGAGATTTATTGTATTTTCAGGTAAAAAAAACAGAACTAAATGACCTTTGATTCTAGACAGTTTCGTGATGCGATGGGCAGCTTTGCGACCGGAGTAACGGTTGTAACATCCATGAGTAATAGGGGTGAGCCTATGGGGATCACCGTAAATTCCTTTTCATCTGTGTCTTTGGACCCTCCATTAGTTCTGTTTTGTCTGGGATTTGACGGAAACCACTGCCGAGAGTTTAAAGAAAGTGGTCAATACGCCATTCACATCCTCGCAGAGGACCAAGGTGATTTGTGTCAGCGCTTTGCCTCTCCCATTGAGAACCGTTTTGAAGGGGTTGAGTATCGTAAAGGTAGCGGGGGCGATGCCCCGGTATTTGACGGAAGCATCGCAGTAATCGAATGTCGTCAGCATCAATTAATCGAAGCCGGCGATCATCTCATTTTCCTTTGTAATGTCACAGATTTGGAAGTGAATATGGAAAAGAAGCCACTCCTGTATTACCGCGGTGGTTTTCCAGAACTGACTTCTTGATCCTTTTAGTATTTACATCTTCGGTTTCAGGATCAGGGTACCCAAGGCACCCTCCATATATTCCTCCCGATTTGTTGTCATTTTCCGATACTTCATATTCGCCCAGTCTTCCGACATGTCTCCATATAAAGGAGATAAAATGTTTCCTGACTGACCTGTGGAGTGAATGAACAGGGAATTGTTCAGATCTGAAAAATCATAAATCGCACGTAGTGATGCCGCATGTGTGTTCGCAAAAGGTTGTGTTTCATCCTTTAAGCGGTTGCGGCCAACATTAACTGTATATGTATCTCCCATTGAGGGCACTTTAATGTCGAACAGCCATGCAAGGGGTTTGATATGCGTAAATGGTAGATGATCACTATGGGCGAAATGGGCCTCTCCCCAGTTCCATTCCAGCATGTCGGCACCATAACGAGCCGTAAGGTCCATAAGAGCGTTTGAAAGAGAGTTTTGTAAAACACTCGCGCAATTTTCGACGACCACTGTTGAGATATTATCGCACCAGGTCTGATGACCATTTTCAGCTTTCAGGACCCGCGCGATAAAGTTAGGGCGCGGCTTCCAATATTGCTCAAAAATTTCTCCAAGCTCATCTGCATATACTTCACGATATAACTCGCGCATCCAGCCATTAAAGATAAGAGGAGTCGGGCCATTTTTGGTCATGCTTCCGTCCCAGATGGACAGCAGTGTCAAAGCCTGTCTGCTTTTGTCATCTTTTGGTTTGGTGGTGAGCAGAATTTCAAGGAATTCTTTCGCCATCAAGGACTGTACATCTGATTGCAAGTCAATGAAGGACTGGACACTGTGTGTATCTTCCTGTTCAAGTCGGTCAGCAATTCGTTTGGCGCGATAAGGAAGCGTCCAATCACTTGTGATGAAGTGTTTATAGTGACTGGGTACGATTTTTTCGTTGGCAGTATAGTGATACCCCCGCTCCGGGTTAAATACCTGAGGTAGTTCTTCAAAAGGAATGAAACCTTGCCAGTCATACTTTGCTTCCCACCCGGGAACCGGAAGGCGGCCTTTGACCTCGTTGTCCTGATGCCTTACAGGAACACGGCCTGGGGCATAATATCCGATATTACCGTCTACATCCGCATAGACCATGTTTTGTTGCGGGCTGGTAAAATCTCGAATTGCTGTTTTAAACTCTTCCCAATTTGTGGCGCGCATCATTTTGGCGGCAGAGGAAGCGGTTAGATCGCCATCTTGCAAGGTTGTCCAGGCAAAGGCCAAAGCATAGCCGTTTGACAAATATTTTTCAGATGAGGCTAGTGCATCGCTTAAGATCGGTCCGTGGCGCGTTATTCTTACCTTAATGCTAACGGGATCAGCGTCTTTTACTTGGATGACCTCTTCGCGAACTTCAAAATTCTGCCATCCTGTTGGCGTTTTATATTGAGCAGGGTTATCGGGGTTTATTTTTTCAATAAACAGATCCTGTGTATCAGGCCCCGTATTTGTGAAGCCCCAGGCAATTTTCTCGTTGCGGCCCAGAATGACTGCGGGTACACCCGGCAGGGTCGCCCCAATGGCGCTGATCTCAGGTGTTTTGATATGGGCGAAATACCATAGGGCAGGCGCCGCCAAGCCTAGATGAGGGTCGTTAGCGAGCAGCGGTTTACCGGTATTGGTAAGATTGCCTGAAACCACCCAGTTATTGGATCCAGCGCCTTCAGGAAGTGGTTCAGGTGCCATCGCAAACAAGTTGTCAGCAGCTTTCATGGCGCTTTTGTAAACGTCATCGAAACGGGGAAGTGGAGTGTTCGGCTCCCCTGGGTAGGAAGGCATGATTTCAGCAACTTTTTGCGGAGACAGGCGCTTCATCAGGCGCATACGTTCAATTTCCTGTCCCCAGTTTTTACCAAGATCCCATGCCATCATTTTTGTCCAAACGATGGAGTCGGTCACTTTCCATGGTTCTGGTTCGAATCCGAGAACAAGAAATTCAGGTGGTAATGCGCCACTTCTGTTTTCTAGAAACGCGTTGACGCCATCAGCATAGGTCTGCATCAAGTCGCGTGTATCTTCGTCAAGGGCTGCGTAAGTGCGTTCAGCCGCTTTGTAAACACCAAGAGTACGCAGGAACTTATCTTTGGAGATCGCAGATTTGCCGAGGATTTCTGACAAACGTCCGGCGCCAATCCGTCGGTTGGTTTCCATTTGCCACAGGCGATCCTGTGCGTGAACATAGCCGAGCGAAAAGACCGCATCTTTTAGGGATTTGGCTTCAATATGCGGGACACCAGATTTATCGCGAACAACGACAACTTCCCGGGCAAGGCCCGCAAGTTGTGTCTGCCCATCTATGGTTGGCAAAGATGTCCGAAGATAGAAATATCCTCCAGCGGCAACGACGACTGCCAGCACTATCAATCCAAAAAAGATCCGACCAATCCAACGCATAAATGCCTCCCCCTATAAATTATTTTCTAATATTCTGACCATAACTTTCAAAAAATTCAATCATCAGTTTTCATGAAGTGAAATCGCCACAGATATTCCTTTGCAGCCGAGTGCTAAGCCATTAAAACCATATCAAACACATTTCAGGGAGTATGAAGCATGAGCAAAAAAGCAGCTTTCATCGGTTTGGGCGTCATGGGATATCCTATGGCTGGATATATGCAAAAAGCGGGTTACGACGTTACCGTATATAACCGCACGACTGCCAAAGCTGAGAAGTGGGCCGCGGAATATGGCGGATCTTTTGCAGCGACACCCCGTGAAGCCTCTGAAGGCGCTGATTTTGTAATGGCATGCGTCGGTAACGATGACGATCTTCGTAGTGTCGTTCTGGGTGCTGATGGCGCATTGGCCGGAATGAAAGAAGGCAGCCTGTTTGTTGATCACACAACAGCATCCAGTGAAGTTGCCCGTGAGCTTGCGGCAGTTGCTGCTGAAAAAGGGATTGGTTTTCTGGATGCACCTGTATCCGGTGGTCAGGCCGGGGCTGAAAATGGCGTTCTAACCGTTATGTGCGGCGGCAGCGAAGCGGATTTTAATCGCGCGGTTGAACCTGTGGATGCTTACTCGCAGGCGTTTAAGCTGATGGGGGATGTAGGCGCAGGTCAATTGGCTAAAATGGTCAACCAGATTTGTATCGCTGGTGTTCTTCAAGGATTGTCTGAAGGAATTCATTTCGGTCAGAAAGCTGGACTTGATGTTGAAAAAGTCATTGAAGTGATTTCAAAAGGTGCAGCGCAAAGCTGGCAGATGGAAAATCGCTATAAAACAATGATCGCAGATGAGTTTGATTTTGGTTTTGCTGTGGACTGGATGCGCAAAGATCTGGGCATCTGTCTTGAAACGGCAAACCAAATCGGTGCTTCACTGCCAAATACAGCTTTGGTCGATCAGTATTATAAGGATGTTCAGAATATGGGCGGTGGGCGCAACGATACCTCCAGCCTTATTCGCAGACTTCGTAAATTAAGCTAAGTCTTCAGATATCTTCGTATGTGAGCGGACAAGCGAAAATAGCAGTCCAATAGACGTTCTCTTTGGACTGTTTTTCGTCTGCCTCTTCGATTTTGGGGGCAATAGCGATACCCATATGGCTGAAATTGGGATTTAGCAGATTTTGGCGATGTAAGGGGCTGTTCATCCAGTGATCAATAACTTTTTGAGGATCAGCTGGGCAGAGGGCGATATTCTCCGCAGCCTCCATAAAGTGATATCCATTTTGCAAAATGCGGTCTGAAAACGTAGAGCTTAGCGATCCTGTATGAGAGAGCGACGCGTTGCGGCACATGAATATCGAATGATGTAATGCGGTTAAATTTAGCATATTATTCATGGTAACCGCTTTACATGAATGACTTGTTCTAAGCTCATTCAGCTTCAAAATAAATTGTTCTGATCTGGACATGACAACTTCTGATTATGAAAATAAGTGATGTTGGTACCAACGTGTCAGCCCGATCAGCTGTGAAAGGAAAAAGGATGAAAGATCCGCGAAAAGTACATGTGGAAACCGCTTTGGCGCAGGGTTTGGGGCGTATGGACGATCAGTTCAAGGGCGTTATTCCGGGTATTCATCCAAGCACGACCTATGAGCGGGAACCTGATGGAAGTTACCCTAATGGTCGCGTTTATACTCGTGATCAGAACCCAAATTACGATCAGGCGGAAAGTATGCTTTCCCTGATGGAAAAGGGGGAAGGGGCGCTTCTTTTCTCGTCCGGTATGTCTGCAGCGGTTGCCGTTTTTCAGGCGCTTATGCCCGGCGATCATATTGTGGCACCAAAGGTGATGTATTGGGCGCTTCGCAACTGGTTGCTCACCTTCGGGGCTGATATGGGCCTTCAGATGACCTTTGTTGAAAATGGTAATCTGGATGACGTGAAAGCCGCCGTTCAACCGGGCAAAACTAAACTTCTTTGGATAGAAACACCAGCAAATCCAACATGGGCTGTGGATGATATTGCAGCGTGGGCCGACATCGCAAATTCTGTGGGTGCCCGCCTTGCCGTGGACAACACGGTTGCGACGCCAATTCTTACCCAACCCATTTCATTGGGGGCGGATATCGTTATGCATTCCGCGACCAAATATCTAAATGGTCATTCAGATGTGTTGGCCGGGGCGCTGATTACCAAAACTAACGATGCCTTTTGGGAACGTATTGCCAAGGTTCGCAATGCTGGCGGTGCGGTCATGGGGCCGATGGAAGCATGGCTTTTGACCCGCGGTATGCGTACCCTTGCCATTCGTGTGGAACGTGCTTCAGCCAATGCGATGCAGATTGCTGAAAGCCTGCAATCTTTGAATAATGTAGAGAGCGTTCTGTATCCGGGCTTACCTTCAGATGCGGGATATGAAGTGTCTGCCAGTCAGATGAGCGGTGGCTTTGGTGGCATGCTCAGTGTCTGCATCAAAGGCGGTGCAGAAGAGGCACTTGCGGTTACCGGACGGCTGGAACTCTTTAAACGTGCGACATCGCTTGGCGGTGTTGAAAGTCTTGTTGAACATCGGGCCAGCATTGAAGGTGAGGGAACCCCATGTCCACAAAACCTTCTGCGGCTATCAATCGGCATTGAAAGCGCGTCAGATCTGATTGATGATCTGAAATCAGCGATCGATGGATAAAGAGTTGGGGTGAGCTTCGGCTCACCCGTTCATATATTTAGCCGCCTCAACAGAGAAGTAGCTGAGAACCCCATCACAGCCCGCGCGCTTGAAGCACATCAGGGCTTCCATCACAACTTTTTCACGGTCAAGCCATCCGTTGTTGGCGGCGCCTGCGATCATCGCATATTCACCAGATACCTGATAGGCAAAGGTCGGAACGCCAAATTCGGCTTTCACGCGCTGGCAAATATCCAGATAAGGCATGCCAGGCTTCACCATCACCATATCTGCGCCTTCTTCCAGATCGAGAGCCACTTCATGGAGGGCTTCATCTGTATTGGACGGGTTCATCTGATAGGTGCGTTTGTCACCTGTTCCAAGGTTGCCAGAGGATCCAACTGCATCGCGGAATGGTCCGTAGTAACCGGACGCATATTTTGCAGAATAGGCCATAATCGGCACGTTTGTATGCCCATTGTCTTCGAGCGCCTGACGGATCGCACCGATCCGCCCGTCCATCATATCTGAAGGTGCAATGATATCGCAGCCCGCTTCGACCTGATTCAGGGTTTGGGTGATCAGCGCATCAATGGTTGGATCGTTGATCACATATCCGTTTTCAAGCAGGCCATCCTGACCGTGCGTTGTAAACGGATCCAATGCCACATCACAGAGAATACCCATATCTGGCACAGCATCTTTGATGGCCTTAATGGATTTGCAGATAATGTTATCCGGGTTTGCGGATTCTCTACCGTCTTCAGTTTTAAGATTTTGCTCTACCGCCGGGAAGAGGGCGATCACAGGAATGCCGAGGCTGTAAGCTTCTTTCGCGGCTTTTGCAGCGAGGTCCGGACTTAGGCGCTGGACACCCGGCATGGAAGGAATATCAACCGCATGGTCTTTTCCTTCATGAACAAATAGCGGCCAAATAAGATCATTGGGAGTTACCACATTTTCTGCAACAAGGCGTCGGGACCAGTCTTCTTTACGAATACGGCGCATACGGGTTGTCGGGAATTGGCGGTTCAATGTTCTCATTTTTGTTGGCTTTCAATCTGATTTGAAACGCCCAGATAATAGTCATGATTTGGGGGTGGTGCAAACCTTTAAGCCTAACGGTCGTTTGGTGTGATTTGACATTAGACTTCAGACGCACTATCACAGGGAAAAGGGACTAACAGGAATTGATCATATGGATTTTAATCTGACTGAAGACCAGGTCGCGTTTCGCGATATGGCACGTTCTTTTGGACAGGAAGTATTCGCCCCAAATGCTGAAAAATGGGATGAGGAAAAAATCTTTCCCGAAGCAGAACTTCGTCAAGCGGCTGAGCTTGGATTTGCAGGCATATATGTGGGTGAAGAATATGGTGGATCAGCCCTGACACGCCTTGACGCCGCCATCATTTTCGAAGAATTGGCAGCAGGCTGCACGTCAACAGCGGCTTATATTTCCATCCATAACATGGCGAGCTGGATGATTGACCGGTTCGGGTCTGACACTGTGCGTGCCAAATTCCTGCCAAAACTTACCACAATGGAACATTTCGCAAGTTATTGCCTGACAGAACCTGGTGCAGGTTCTGACGCAGCTTCGCTTCGGACACGCGCTGTTCGCGAGGGTGATGAATATGTGATCAATGGTGGTAAGGCGTTTATTTCAGGTGGTGGCCGTTCAGACGTTTATGTCACAATGGTGCGTACCGGTGATGAAGGTGCAGGTGGAGTGAGCTGTATTGTCATTCCAAAAGACGCACCGGGTATCAGCTTTGGCGCGCAGGAGCGCAAAATGGGCTGGAATTCTCAGCCAACGTCTCAAGTATTGTTTGATGATTGCCGTGTCCCGGTTGAAAATCTGGTGGGCGAAGAAGGTGAAGGCTTCAAGATCGCCATGATGGGTCTTGATGGTGGCCGCCTGAATATCGGCGCGTGCTCAATTGGTGCCGCGCGTGCCTGCCTTGAAGCAACACAGGAATATACCGCGGACAGAAAACAGTTTGGCAAGCCGGTTGGCTCTTTTCAGGGTGTTCAGTTCGAAATCGCCGATATGGCAACCGAATTGGAAGCATCCCGCCTGATGATCCGTCAGGCAGCATCCAAACTGGATGCGAAAGATCCAGATGCAACGCTTCACTGTGCCATGGCAAAACGCTTTGCGACAGATGCCGGATTTAAGATCTGTAACAGTGCCATGCAGCTTCATGGTGGATATGGGTATCTGAAAGACTTCCCGATTGAACGTTATATGCGGGATGCCCGTGTTCACCAGATCCTGGAAGGCACCAATGAAATTATGCGGGTCGTTATTTCTCGTAAACTGGCTGATGGGCAAGGTAAATAAATGAGCGACGAACAAGAAATCCTGTTTGAGCAGAAAAACCAACTGGGTGTGATCACCCTAAACCGCCCAAAGGCACTCAACGCTTTAACCCATGAAATGGCTTTGGCATTGACGGCCAAGCTAAATGAATGGGCTGAGGACGACAGCATCAAAGCCGTTCTTATTAAAGGCACGGGCGAGAAAGCTTTCTGCGCTGGCGGCGATGTGGTCAAACTTTACAATGAAGGTAAGGCTGGCGGTGATTACCCGTATAAATTCTACCATGATGAATATGTTGGCAACGCAACCGTAAAGCATTTTCCAAAACCATATGTTGCCTTTATTGATGGCATCGTTATGGGCGGCGGTGTAGGTGTGTCTGTTCACGGATCCCACCGGGTCGCGACAGAGAAAACCATGTTCGCTATGCCGGAGACTGGTATTGGTTTGTTCCCGGATGTTGGAGGAACTTACTTCCTACCGCGTTGCCCGGGTGAACTTGGCATGTATCTGGGATTAACTGGTGCGCGCCTTAAAGGGGCCGATGTGGTCTATGCCGGAGTGGCGTCTCACTACATTCAATCTCAGGACCTTGATGGCATTGAAAACGCTTTGTCTTCCATGACATTTTCTGCAGATCCCCATGGCGATATCGACCAGATGCTGGATGTATATGCCGCACCCATGGACGGTATTTCTACGAAAGAGATTCAGGCTTCAATCGACAAGCATTTCGCCTTTGATAGCGTTGATGAGATTTTGGAAAGTCTTGACGGTGACGATAGCGAATGGGCCGAGAAAACTGCGAAAGGCCTGCGCTCTAAATCCCCAACCAGCATGAAAGTAAGCTGTCAGCAACTACGTCTGGGGGCAACAAAATCCTTTGATGACTGCATGAAGCAGGAATGGCGGATGGTGAACCGGATCATTCAGGGTGTGGATTTCTATGAAGGTGTTCGTGCGCTTCTTATTGATAAGGACCAGAACCCAACATGGAATCCTGCAACACTTGATGAAGTCTCCCAGAGTGACGTAGATGCCTATTTCGCCCCTCTGGAAGATGGTGATCTGGATATTTAATTATTCAGGCGTAAAGCCATCAAGAATAACAAACTGGCCCTCGGCTGCTCCTTCACGGGCATCGCGGGCTTTTTTGTATTCAGGGCTGTTATAAAAAGCGCGTGCTGTATCCATATCCGGGAATTGTACCAAAACCACTCTTAGTTTCTGTTCAGGACCTTCCAGTGTTTCCATCTCTCCGCCGCGGGTCAGATACTGTGCGCCAAATTTCTTAATCGCGATTGGGGCGAGGGCTTTATATTCCTCATATTGTACAGGATCTTTCACGTCGATTGTTGCAACCATATAAGCTGGCATAGAGTTTCCTTTTTCAAATTGGAGAAGGACTGTTATCGTGGAAAGAAAAACATAAAGAGGAAATCCATGACCTACAAGTATGTGTCTGTTGAAAAGAAAAACAGAATTGCGGTTGTTCGATTTGATCGCCAGCATGACATGAACCCCTTATCCGTTGAAATAATGGAAGAGTTGACGGATGTAGCCCGTTCTTTTGAAACCGACATCGAAACAAATGTTGTGATCCTGACAGGGAATGGAAAAAACTTCTCTGCGGGTTTTGATCTTAAGGGTGTCGCGCAGAAAGAGCGCATGAACGCTGGTATGCTGGAGCGAAAAGTCCTGCAAAGTGTTGGCCCTCGTATGTGTCAGGCATGGGAGAATATTGAACCCATGACCATTGCCGCAGTGGATGGATATTGCATAGGTGGCGGTGTTGCGCTTTGTGTGGCGCTGGATATGCGTATTGCCGCTTCAAATGCACAGTTTTATGTGCCTGAGATTAAAAACGGAATGAATATGAGCTGGCAATCCATCCCGCGCATGGTCAATTTGATGGGACCAGCGAGAACCAAGCAAATCTCAATCATTGCGGACATGATCCCTGCAGATAAAGCTGAGAAATGGGGGCTGGTTGAAGAACTGGCCGATGGCGACAGTTCTTTTGAACTTGCTATGGAATATGCTGAGAAAATCGCGGCGCGTCCGCCAATTCCGGTTCGTATGATCAAGAAAGGCGCAAGTGCGGCTGCTAATGCACTTAACAATGCGACAAGCTATATGGATGTGGATCAGTTCACGCTCACAACATTCTCAGAAGACTACGCAGAAGGCGTCGCGGCTTTCATTGAAAAGCGGGATCCGGATTTTAAGGGGCGATAAGCGCCCCTTAAAAATTATTCCGAATTAGAAAATTCATCTTGGTGACTGTTGCTCTCAATCAGGCGCCCAGGTATTTTTTCCTGAGGCGTTGCATGCCTCCGATCCAGCGATCATAGTCGGATGTTTTCCGCTGCATGTACTCTTTCACCTGCGGGTGAGGCAGTATAAGAAATTCTTCCTTATCCATGGTTTCGATAACGCAATCCGCCAGCTCTTCTACTGTGATGGTACCATCAACAGAGGCCACACCATCTGTACGTCCCGCAGTCATTGCCGTGTGAACCTGCTGTGGGCAAAGGACGGAAACGCGAACACCCTTATCGCCATATTTGATGGCAAGTGTTTCCGCATAACCAACAGCCGCGTGTTTGGTGACGGCATATGGGCTGGCATCAACTTGGCTCAAAAGGCCAGCGGCAGACGCCGTGTTGACAAGGTAACCTGATCCGCGTTCTACCATTTTGTCCACGACAGCGCGGGCTGCGTATACGTGAGACATCACATGGACATCCCAGCTTAGCTGCCAGAAATCATTTGGAAGATCTTCCCAGCCTTTTCGGATAATGCCTGCGTTGGAAACAAAGATATCAATTGGACCTCCAGCTTCCTCTGCCTTAGCGACTAGATTTTGAATGGCGGCTTCGCTTGATACGTCGGTTTGAACGGCAAGGCCGCCAACGCTTTCCGCGACTTCTTTCAGGGCGTCTTCTTGTAGATCTGCAACTGTTATATGGGCTGCGCCTTCTTTGTGAAATCTCAGGGCGAGTTCTTTTCCGATGCCGCTGGCGCCGCCTGTGATGACGATGTTTTTGCCTGCAACTTTCATGATGTGCCTCCCGCTTTTTTCAGCTTGTTATTTATTTTATGTATAAGTGCATTCTGGATGCTTTTGTTGCAAGGCACAATAAAAAATGGCCCGGTGTTTCCACCGGACCATTAGAGTTTGGAGCTGTTTAGACTTTTATGCGCCTGTAAACGCCTGAATTCCTGTCTGTGCACGACCCAGGATCAGCGCGTGTACATCATGAGTCCCTTCGTAAGTATTTACCGCTTCAAGGTTCATCACGTGACGGATCACATGGAATTCGTCACTAATACCGTTACCGCCATGCATATCACGAGCAACACGTGCAATATCGAGGGCTTTGCCGCAGGAATTACGTTTGATCAAAGAGATCAATTCCGGTGCAGCGCGTTCTTCGTCACGAAGACGGCCTGCCTGCAAGCATGCCTGAAGACCGATTGAGATTTCAGTTTGCATGTCAGCCAGTTTTTTCTGGATCAACTGGTTCGCGGCGAGGGGACGACCGAATTGTTTACGGTCCATTGTGTATTGAAGCGCTGCCTGCCAGCAGAATTCTGCCGCGCCAAGGGCACCCCAGGCAATGCCGAAACGAGCACTGTTCAGACAGCCAAATGGGCCACCCAAACCTTTTACGTTTGGCAACATGTTTTCTTCAGGAACAAAGACATTGTCCATTACGATCTCGCCAGTGATGGAGGCGCGAAGGGAGAATTTGCCTTCAATCTTAGGAGCGCTGAGGCCTTCCATGCCTTTTTCAAGAACGAAACCACGGATAACATCATCATCAGTTTTCGCCCAAACAACAAAAACGTCTGCGACAGGGGCATTGGTGATCCACATTTTTGCGCCTGAGAGACTGTAACCGCCGTCTACGGATTTGGCGCGTGTTACCATGCTTCCTGGATCTGATCCGTGATCTGGCTCAGTAAGACCAAAACAGCCAATCCATTCACCGGTTGCCAGTTTTGGAAGATATTTTTCTTTTTGCGCTTCGCTGCCGTAAGCATTAATCGGATGCATCACGAGGCTGGATTGAACACTCATCATGGAGCGGTAACCGCTGTCTACACGTTCAACTTCACGGGCAATAAGACCGTATGAAACGTAAGACATGCCTGCGCAGCCATATCCCTCAATCGTTGCACCCAGTAGTCCTAGCTCGCCCATTTCACGGAAGATGGATGTATCCATTTTCTCATGACGGTTTGCTTCCAGAACCCGTGGCATTAATTTTTCCTGACAGTAATCATGCGCTGTCTGACGAACCATGCGTTCTTCTTCGGTTAGTTGGCTTTCCAGGAGGAAAGGATCGTCTGGGTTAAAGCTCGGCAGGGTTTTTGAAGTGCTCATGCGGGGTGCTCCAATTTACTATTTTTTATATTGGTGTGGGGTTATTTATATGTTTTCTGTATTAAACTCAATATGAATTTTTAATTCCTTTAACAGACGAGAATACTTTTAATATATACTCGTCCCGCATTGTGAAAAATAGCGAGAGCCAGAATGGCAACAGAAGAAGGTTACATTATTGAATTTGTTCCCATGGGGAACTCAGTCAAGGTTTCTGCAATGGACCCGGAGACCTTGACGGAAGTCTCCATTATTGGGCCGCGGACAGCGGGGCAGGAAGAGCTGCAACGGAATGTTCTCAATAAGTTGCACTATGTTCTTAAAAAAGAAAAAGGTGGTGAAGTGCGGCAGTCGACTGACAAGCAATCTTCAAAGGGCGGAATTATCGTCTGAGCACCTCCGTAAAACACAGATTTTTTCAGTAGATTCACAAATCATCAAAAAACTGTCATAAAACAGCATATGGGGTGAGATAAGGCTAGGAAGTCACATTATCATGTGCTATCCAGTCGTCGCTTTGGTGGCCGGACTGATTATTGCCAGGCCGGTATCTTCTGTGGGATATGGAGTTGAAATATGACGAAACAGAGCCCCGAACAAGTTGCATTCTTTGCAGCCGATCTTCAGAAAAACGATCCTGATGTCTTCTCCGCGATGGAACAGGAATTGGTCCGTCAGCGTGACCAGATCGAACTGATTGCATCTGAAAATATTGTAAGCCCAGCTGTTATGGCAGCTCAAGGCTCCGTTCTCACTAACAAATATGCCGAAGGTTATCCGGGCCGCCGTTATTATGGTGGTTGCGAATATGTTGATATTGTCGAAAATCTGGCAATTGAACGTGCGAAGAAACTGTTTGGTTGTGACTTTGTGAATGTGCAGCCAAACTCCGGATCTCAGGCTAACCAAGGCGCGTTCATGTCCCTGATCAAGCCAGGCGATACAATCCTCGGTATGTCCCTGGCAGCTGGTGGCCACCTGACACATGGTGCAGCCCCGAACCAGTCCGGTAAATGGTTTAATGCTGTTCAGTATGGCGTTCGTCAAGATGATCACCTTGTTGACTTTGATGAAGTTCGTGCTCTGGCCGTAGAACACAAACCGGCCTTGATCGTGGCGGGTGGTTCCGCTTATCCACGTCATCTGGACTTTGCGAAATTCCGTGAAATTGCGGATGAAGTCGGCGCCTACCTGATGGTTGATATGGCTCACTTTGCGGGTCTTGTTGCCGCAGGTGTACACCCAAGCCCATTCCCACATGCCCATATCGCAACAACAACAACTCATAAAACACTGCGTGGTCCACGCGGTGGTATGATCCTGACAAATGATGAAGCGATTGCGAAGAAGGTAAACTCCGCAATTTTCCCAGGCATTCAGGGTGGCCCATTGATGCATGTGATTGCAGGTAAAGCAGTTGCCTTTGGTGAAGCACTTCAACCTGAATTTAAAGCCTATGCTCAACAGGTCGTAGATAACGCTAAAACACTGGCGAGCACTCTTGTCGGTCATGGTCTAGATATTGTTTCCGGCGGCACGGACACGCATCTGATGCTGGTGGACCTTCGTCCGAAAAGCCTGACAGGTAAAGTGGCAGAGCATTCTTTGGAGAATGCCAATATCACCTGTAACAAGAACGGCATACCGTTTGACCCGGAAAAACCAATGGTCACTTCTGGGGTTCGCCTTGGTACACCTGCCGCCACAACACGTGGCTTCGGTACAGAAGAATTTACCAAAGTTGGTGACCTGATTGCCGAAGTTCTTGACGGACTGGTTGCAAATCCCGAGGATAATAGTGCTGTTGAGGCGAAAGTACGCGAAAGCGTCAAGGAACTATGCGAAGCGTTCCCGCTTTACGCCTCGCTCTAATAACGATTTGGGGGGAATATTTCCCCCCAATAAAACTTGGGGGAGTTGCTGAATGCGTTGCCCGTTCTGTAATAGTGAAGAGACACAAGTAAAAGATAGTCGTCCGACGGAAGAAAATACGGCTATTCGTCGTCGGCGATCATGTGCGGCCTGTGGCGCACGTTTTACCACTTTTGAACGGGTACAACTTCGGGAACTCACCGTTGTTAAAAAAGATGGTTCCCGCAGTCCTTTTGAGCGTGAAAAACTGGAACGCTCTATCACCATAGCGACCCGTAAACGTCCTGTCGATCTGGAGCAGATCAACCAGATGATCAGTGGCATTGTTCGCCAGCTTGAAAGCCGGGGAGAGCAAGAGGTTAATTCCGACACAATTGGTGAACTTGTGATGGAAGGGCTAGCCAATATCGACAGTGTCGCCTATGTTCGTTTCGCATCGGTTTACCGGGAATTCCGGGAAGCCAAGGATTTTGAAGAGTTTATCGGCGAACTTCATGGTGATGTCACCTCAGGATCGGGATCTCACTGATCAGAAATTCATGAAAATGGCGCTGCAGCTGGCGCGTCGCGGCCTAGGACAGGTAGCGCCAAACCCGGCTGTTGGCTGTCTTATTGTTAAAGATAACCTTGTCGTAGGTCGGGGACACACACAGGTTGGTGGTCGTCCCCATGCGGAAGTTGTTGCGCTTTCAGAGGCTGGCGACCATGCTAAAGGGGCGACGGCATATGTTACGCTGGAGCCCTGTTCCCATCACGGTAAAACCCCCCCATGTGCAGAGGCCCTGATCAACGCAGGCGTGGCGCGTGTGGTAGTTGCCATGGGAGATCCAGATGAGCGAGTCGATGGTGATGGCGTTGAAATGCTGCGTGATGCGGGAGTTGAGGTGACCGTTGGTGTGCTTCAGAAGCAAGCACTTGAAAACAACCTGGGTTTTGTCCTTAACCGAACCATATCCCGACCAAAGGTGATGCTGAAAACCGCAACAACACTGGACGGAAAAATTGCGACCCATACAGGAAATAGCCAATGGATCACGGGCCCAGATGCACGCCGGTTTGGGCATATGTTGCGGGCAAAAAATGATGCGATCATGGTCGGAATTGGTACTGTTCTGGCGGATGACCCGCGGCTTGATTGCCGAATCCCGGGGCTTGAGAACAGGTCGCCTATCCGCATTGTTGCTGATACCCGCCTTCGGCTGCCACTGACCAGTGAGCTTGTCAAAACCGCGAATGAGATCCCCGTTTGGGTGCTGACTTTAAAAGGAAATGCGCCGGAACGTATTGATGCACTTGAAGATCTGGGCGTCAAGGTGATTGAACTTTGCGCAGGTGAAAGCGGATATCCCGATATGTCGGAGGCGTTAAATGTCCTTTCTGAAGCAGGGATAACACGATTGCTTGTGGAAGGAGGTTCCCATCTGCAGGCATCATTGGTAAAAGAAGACCTCGTTGATGAACTTTATTGGTTCCGCGCGTCCAAATTGGTCGGCGGTGATGGTATTTCTGTATTGCAGTCATTGGGGCTGGATTTAATTGCGGATGCCGTATCAATGAAATTGGCAGATCATCGCCAGTTGGGTGATGATCGCTTGGAAATTTATAACTTTCGAACAGAGTAAGCGATGTTTACTGGAATTATCACAGATGTGGGGAGCATCCTCTCCCTTGAACAGAGTGGCGACACAAAAATAAAAATCAAAACAGCCTTTGAGACCTCTGGCATCGACATTGGCGCTTCTATCGCTTGTTCAGGTGTTTGCTTGACGGTAACGGACAAGGGAGATGACTGGTTTGCTGTTGAAGCATCAGCCGAGACACTTTCTTGTACGAACCTTGGTAACTGGAAAGAGGGAAGTGCCGTAAATCTGGAACGCGCCCTTAAAATGGGGGATGAGCTTGGCGGTCACGTGGTAACCGGTCATGTGGATGCGGTTATTTCTGTCAAAGAAATGGAAACTATTGGCGATTCCACGAAAGTGACATTCTCACTTCCTACCGATTACGCAGGTTTTGTCGCCCAAAAAGGATCGGTTACACTGGACGGTATTTCACTCACCGTGAACTCTGTTGGGGATGATTTTTTTACTGTGAATCTGATTTCCCATACCAAAGGCAATACAACTTTCCAAGGCCTTCAGGTTGGACAATTCATCAATATGGAAATTGATGTCCTGGCCCGCTATGTGTCACGTATGAATGAGGTAAATAATTAAAATGAGCTATAAAGAACACCTCGCGACAACCGAAGAAATCATTGAAGATGCCCGCAATGGCAAGATGATCGTACTTGTGGATGCGGAAGATCGTGAAAATGAAGGCGATCTTGTTATTCCTGCGCAAATGGCGACACCGGAAGTGATTAACTTCATGGCAAAATATGGTCGTGGTCTGATTTGTCTTTCCATGACAGAAGAGCGCATTGAAGAGCTGGACCTGCCGTTAATGGCGCAGTCCAATGCGTCCCGTCTGCATACAAATTTCACGATTTCTATTGAAGCTCGTGAAGGCGTTACAACAGGTATTTCTGCAGCTGACCGCGCACAAACTATTGCGGTTGCTATCGACCCCGACAAAGGCGCAATGGATATTGTAAGCCCGGGCCACGTTTTCCCACTTGTCGCCCGTGAAGGCGGTGTTCTGCGCCGTGCAGGCCATACGGAAGCTGCCGTTGATTTGGCGCGCCTTGCTGGCCTACGCCCCTCAGGTGTTATCTGTGAGATTATGAATGATGACGGCACAATGGCGCGTCTGCCTGATCTCATTGAATTTGCCAAAGAGCATGATCTGAAAGTGGGCACGATTGCTGACCTGATCGAATATCGCCGTCGCCATGACAGCCTGATTGAGCGGGAAATCGAAACAGATATTTCCAGCCTTTACGGTGGCGACTGGAAAATGATCGTGTATTGCAACAAGCCTGAATATGCCGAGCATGTTGCTTTGGTAAAAGGGGACATCAATACAGATGAGCCCATTATGGTACGTATGCATGCCATGAACCCGCTGGGTGATGTGCTGGGTGAGACGGATGAAAATCCAACCATGCTGCAAGATGCCATGAGCCAGATTGATGAAGAAGGGCGCGGTATTGTTGTGTTGATCCGGGAGCCACGTCCGATGGCGCTTTCTGATCGCGTTCGCAAAAAACTGGGCGAGCCGCAGAAAACACCTCAGGAATTGCGTGATTATGGTATTGGTGCGCAGATTTTGCTTGATCTTGGGGTCAAAAAAATGGTCCTTCTGTCAAACACTGAACGTAATATTGTCGGCCTTGATGGATATGGCCTGTCCGTTAGCGAGACGCGCGCTATCAAGCCGAAAGGATAACCTTTTATGGAAGACACCAAAGTACTGATCATTGAAGCGGATTTTTACCGCGATATTTCGGACGCGTTGCTTGAAGGCGCTGTTGAAGTTCTGAACAAGGCTGGCGTGGACTATGAAGTGGTTCAGGTGCCAGGCTGTCTTGAAATCCCGGCGGCAATCCGTTTTGCCATGAAGGCAATGGAGTTTACTGGTGGGCTTCGCCGTTTTGATGCCTATGTGGCACTTGGCTGCGTGATCCGCGGTGAAACGTCCCACTATGACACCGTGTCTGAAGAAAGTGCCCGTGCTTTGATGGACCTTAGTACTGATTACAGTCTGGCAATCGGTAATGGCATTATCACTTGTGAAAATGATGCGCAAGCGTGGGCCCGTGCCAAGAAGGATGAGAAAAACAAAGGTGGCGGTGCTGCTGAAGCAGCGCTTCACATGTTGAACCTTAAGCAGAAATTTGGACTATTCCCACGATGAGCTATAAATCCGAAAAACGCGGAGATAAGCACAGTCGCAGAACACTGGCCCGCCTTAACGCCGTTCAAGCCTACTATCAGAAAAGCATGGATGACAGTAGTGCCGGGGAAGTGGTCGATCAGTTTATGGCTCACCGTATTGGTGCCGAAATTGATGGTCTTCAGTTCAAAGATGCGGACAAGAACTTGTTCAAGGATTTGGTAATTGGCACCGATGAACGCCTAGTTGAGATTGACGAGAAGATCAACGCAGTTCTGGATAAAGAACGTTCCATGGAGAAGCTGGACCTCATCATGCAGGCCTGCCTTCGTGTGGCTGTCTATGAACTCCTTGCGCGTATCGACACAAAAGCCGTTGTGATCATCACGGAATATGTCGGTCTTGCGCGGACATTCTTCACAGGTAAAGAGCCCACTTTTGTAAATGGTGTTCTTGATCGGTTGGCACGGGAAATTCGCGAAGGCGAGTTCAGCGACTGATTATGTCAAATGTAAAGCACGGCGGGCAAGAGTTTGAAATCATTGAAAAATGTTTTCGCCCGCTTGCTTCATCTGCCGCAGGGGCCTTTGACTTAACAGACGATGCGGCTGTGTTCTCGGTGCCCAGCGGCAAAGAAGTCGTCGTTACAAAAGACGCTATGGTTGAAGGCGTCCATTTTCTATCTGATGATAACCCTGCAAATATTTCCAGAAAACTGTTACGCACAAACCTTTCTGATATAGCCGCAATGGGCGGGCGTCCCTTTGGGTATCTGCTTGCGACTTCCTGGAATGATAACACTACCTTTGAATGGGTACAGTTTTTTGCGGAAGGGCTTGCCCTGGATCAGAAGAAATATGGTGTTTCATTGCTGGGCGGTGATACCGTCAAAAGCTCTGGACCCTTGACCTTCAGTTTGACGCTTATGGGATATGTGCCAAAAGGGAAGGCGCTTAGACGAAATGGTGCCCGCGCGGGCGATCTCATTTGTGTTTCAGGCACCATTGGTGACGGAGCCTTGGGCTTGAAAGCTGCCTTGGAGGAATTGCCAAAACTGTCTGATAGACAGCGCGCATGGTTGGATGGGCGATATCGACTACCAACACCGCGGAACATCTTGGGACCGCGACTACTTGGCAAGGCCAGTGCGTGTATCGATATATCGGATGGGTTATTGGCGGATCTTGGCCATATATGCAAGCAATCAAAAGTGGGTGCGGAGATACAAAGATCCGCAATCCCTCTCTCTGATGCCGCAAAAGCGCTTGTTGAGACTGACGAATCCTATTGGCAGGATATCCTGGCCGGTGGGGATGACTATGAGTTGCTATTTACACTCCCCCCCGAAAAGGCTGATGAAATACAAAGATTGTCCAATGAGTGCGGTGTGCCGATCTGCCAAATTGGTCTTCTGGGTGAGGGCGAAGATATTATCGTGCGAGATTCCGCCGGTCAGCCTATGGAATTTGCCAATCGCGGTTGGCAACATCTTTGAATTTTAGACAAATTTTATGATCTCTGCCTGTAGCGCATGAGTGCTATGCATTTCTGACAGTTGTCATATTGTCTGCCTTTTGGAAAACTGCGCCAACATTTATGGCTGATTGGGAGAGCTGTATGCTCGCGATGCAATACTCTGTAAGATTGCCAGAGGAGTTTGACCTAGATAAGGTCTATGAACGAGTGGCAACACGTGGCCCAATGTTTAAGGGCCATCCTGGGTTAAAGCACAAGTTCTATCTTTATGATCACGAAGAGCATATCTACGCTCCCATGTATATATGGGAAAATAGTGCGTCCGCACGTGAATTTCTGATGAATCAGCTATTCTCTGATGTTGTTCAGGATTTTGGCCGTCCGCGTGTCAGAAGCTGGCAAATTCTGGAATTTGATTATGGCCCTTCAGCTCTTGAAGGAAGTTGCATGATTGCGGAAATGGACAAAGTTTGTGATCAGAACAAGTTGATCGATGTCCGTAGTCGCGAAAAGGATCTACACAATCAAATGATCAAGGAAGAAGGCCTGTTCGCCAACATGGTTCTTTTGGATCCTGATCGTTGGGAAATTGCAAGATGTAGCCTTTGGTCCAAGAAAGACCATGGATATGCAGCTAAGGCAGATTGCGTATTTGATTATGAGGTCATTCCTGAAAAAACTCTGGTCTCAGGGGCCGCTTGATACCTAATTTTGGGTCTTTGTAAACCATTCTGAAAGCCTTCCTGGTTTAAGAAGTAAATCAGTTTCTTAATTCAGGGCGGAATGGAATGTTCGAAAAATTTGCTAAACGGGCGCTTGCAGTAACTGTTTTGTGTCTGGGGTTACTGTCACTGACCTCCTTTTATGGGAGTGTATCTTATGCGGCCGGTGGCGGGGGTGGTGAAGAAGTTCCAGAAGAGGGACCTTTCTATCAGGAAATGGATCCTTTAAGTGTTCCTATCCGTCGGAAAAGCGGAAGTATCAAGTATCACATGTTCTTGGTGACCAGTCTGGAATTTGATGAAAAAGATAAGAAAGAAAAGTCTCGCAAACTTATGCCACGTATTCGCGATGCTTTTATTCAGGATTTAAGCGGCCGGTCTGTTATGCATAAGGACAAAAGTCGTGGCTTGGACTTTGAGCAAATTAAAAGTCGGTTGTTAAAACAGTCGAAAAAAGTCCTTGGAAAAAACGCACCTTCTGCGATCCATGTGGTAAAGGTGTTCAAAGGTACCTAATTGTAGCAGCGCATTAACCCGCTTCTACATACTTGGAGGAGCGGTGAGTTGAAAGATAGACGTACCAAGTTGAGTATTTTGTTTATGGCCGGCGCACAGGCCATGTTGAACAGTACGACTTCCATTCTCATTAGTTCCGCGTCATTCGCTGCCTTGTTATTACTCGGTGAAGATAAGACTCTGGCGACGTTACCGGCAACCGCTGTAGTGACCGGCACTGCCTTGGCCACAATTCCGGCTTCCTATTTTATGAAAAAAGCTGGGCGTAAACCTGGGTTTATATTCGGAATATTGCTTGGCATTATGGGGGCGGCCATTGCAGCATATTCGATCTACTATGGTAGTTTTGTCGGCTTTACGATCGGTGCGATGATTGTTGGTACCTGTACCGCATTCGGTAACTATTACCGTTTTGCCGCGGTTGATGTAGCGGGCCCAGAATATAGAAGTAAAGCAGTTTCTTATGTAATGGCGGGTGGGCTCGTCGCAGGTTTCATCGGGCCGCAGATTGCCAGCAATACGAAAGAGCTGTTTCTGCCATATCTTTATCTAGGGCCGTATCTTGCGATTATTGCCCTCGGTGTCTTGGCCCTTTTCTTCGTGAGTCAGGTTAAAATTCCCAAAATGGAAGAAAGCCATTTTGACGATGAACCGCGCCCGTTGATGGAAATCCTGAAGCAACCAACAGCTATTCTCGCGATCTTAAGTGCGATGATTGGTTACGCTGGCATGAGTTTTGTAATGATTGCAACACCTCTCGCGATCATTGGTTGTGGATTGTTAGACGAAGATAGCTTCAACGTGATCAGCTGGCACGTGGTTGCCATGTTTGGTCCAAGCTTCTTTACCGGGTCTCTCATTGCGCGCTATGGGGATTACAAGATCATTATGATCGGCGCATTGCTTGGTGTTGCTTGTGTGTTTGTTGCCTTGTCAGGAGTTGCTTTTTCCAATTTCTGGGTGGCGCTTGTTCTGCTTGGCGTGTCCTGGAACTTCATGTTCGTTGGCGGGACGACGCTTTTGACGACAACATATCGCCCGTCGGAAACGGCGAAGGTGCAAGGCTTTAACGATTTCCTTGTATTCGGTACTGTTGCCACCGCATCTTTATCCGCAGGTATTTTGCAGCAGACATACGGCTGGGATGTCGTGAACTACTCTGTTCTGCCATTCTTTATTCTGGTTGTGGTCATTGCTTTTGCAAAAATTATGGGCGGTAAGAAAGAAGTCGCTGCTGCTGAATAAATGAAATTCAAGCACAAAAAAGGCCGCTGAAATTCAGCGGCCTTTTTTATTGGTATATCTGAGAGGTTTAGCCGAGGATGGCACCTTCAACCAGAGATTTCTTGATCATGCCTGCAGCTTCTTCTGCATCGCCCCAGCGTACGATCTTTACCCATTTATCTTTTTCCAGATCTTTATAGTGCTCGAAGAAGTGAGCGATCTGGTCGAGAAGAACATCACGAAGATCTGAGTAGTTCTCTACGTTTGAGTAATATGGGTGCAGTTTATCAACTGGAACCGCCAGAATTTTCTCATCCTGACCAGCTTCATCTTCCATAATCAGCACGCCAACTGGACGGGCGCGGATAACAGCACCTGGCACCACAGGAATAGGGCCTGCAACCAATACATCTACTGGATCGCCATCGTCAGACAGTGTGTGCGGAATGAAGCCGTAGTTGCATGGGTAGAACATGGCTGTGTGGAGGAAACGGTCCACAAACATTGCACCGGATTCTTTGTCTACTTCGTATTTGACAGGGACACCGCCGATTGGAATTTCAATGATGACGTTGACGTCATTCGGGAAATCTTTACCCGCAGAAATTTTGGAAATATCCATACTATGCAAGCTCCTTGAAAAGGCTTCGTAATTGAGTTGCGTTCGCTTAGCATGTTCTGGGCCGAGATGCTATATAGGAATGTAAAAAAACATCCGATATCCCTCAAAAAAACTAACATTTGAATAGTTTTGAACTTAAGAAAAACATAAATAATAAAAAACTAAAATAAATAACAATTTCATCAACTATACTTGTTTTTTGATGTACAAGTATTTGACTATTTAATTCAAGAATATATCTATTCTAAATATTACTTATTTTATATTTATAAATATAAAAACAAAATCATCAGAAAGTATTGTGTAATTAAAAAAATAAATATCTAAATATAGACACTTTCAATTTAATACACACAAAGTATTGCGGTTATTTTATTTATCTGTCATTCTCGTATTACCGTCGATTTACATGTTAATTATAGTTTGGATTATGGACATTTTGCATATTTAAAATAACAGACAGATCAGCATGATCTGCCAGAAATGTGGGGTAGGGTCTGATGTCAGAATTGTTGTGGATTCCCTTAGTCTGTGGATTTGTGGCGTTGGTATATGGTGTGTATGCGGGCCGGTCAGTATTGGCGGCTGATGCAGGTACCGAAAGAATGCAAGAAATTTCAGGTGCCATTCAAGAAGGTGCGACTGCGTATCTCAATCGACAATATTTAACTATCGCAGTGGTGGGGGTTGTCATCTTCGCCCTCTTATGGGTGCTTCTTTCCCTTCTTGTTGCAATAGGGTTTTTAATTGGCGCGGTTCTTTCTGGTGCCGCTGGTTTCATTGGCATGAATGTGTCGGTTCGCGCAAATGTGAGAACCGCAGCTGGAGCTGCAAAGGGTCTAAAAGAGGGGTTGGAAATATCGTTCAAAGCTGGCGCTGTTACAGGAATGTTAGTCGTAGGTCTCGCATTGCTGGCGGTTGCCGGATACTACAGTGCTTTGGTGACAATGGGGGTCGAAGGACGCCCAATGATTGACAGTCTGGTTGGACTTGGTTTCGGTGCTTCGCTCATATCAATCTTCGCAAGGCTTGGTGGAGGTATATTCACAAAAGGTGCCGATGTTGGTGCTGACCTTGTCGGCAAGGTGGAAGCCGGTATCCCAGAAGATGATCCGCGAAACCCGGCCGTTATTGCCGACAATGTTGGTGATAATGTAGGCGACTGTGCGGGGATGGCAGCAGACTTGTTTGAAACCTACGCCGTGACAGTCGTTGCAACGATGGTTTTGGCGTCAATCTACTTTGCTGGTGATCTGGCGCTGATGTCATATCCGCTCATGATTGGTGGGGTTTGTATTCTAGCTTCTGTCGTTGGTACCTTCTTCGTTAAACTGGGCAGCAGCGAAAACATTATGGGGGCCCTCTATAAGGGCTTTGTCGTCACGACTGTGTTGTCGGCAGTACTTCTTTGGCCTATCACAGATTGGATGTTGGGCATGGGTACTGAATACGCCATTAATGGAAAATCCTTCACCGCGGCGAGCTTGTTCTACTGTGGGCTAGTTGGCTTGGTTGTGACGGGTTTACTGATTTGGGTGACAGAGTATTACACCTCTACCAGCTTCCGGCCGGTAAAAAGCATTGCGGCAGCATCTGAAACCGGGCATGGAACGAATGTGATCCAAGGGCTTGCCATTTCAATGGAGGCAACAGCAATTCCTGCGATTATCATCTGTGCGGGTATTTTTATCGCCTATAATATGGCAGCGCTGTTTGGCATCGCCATTGCCGTGACGACGATGCTGGCGCTTGCAGGGATGGTGGTTGCTTTGGACGCCTATGGTCCGGTAACGGATAATGCAGGTGGTATTGCCGAAATGGCGGAAATGGACGAAGAGGTTCGTAAAACCACGGACGCACTTGACGCTGTTGGCAATACAACAAAAGCAGTTACCAAAGGCTATGCTATCGGATCCGCCGGCCTCGGTGCGCTGGTTCTGTTCGCTGCTTACACTGAGGATTTAGCTTTCTTTATCAAGAATGCAACGCCAGATCAGTTCTCTTTCTATCAAGGGGTAACGTTTGATTTTGGTCTTCAAAATCCATTTGTAGTGATCGGTTTGATATTGGGTGGATTATTGCCATACCTGTTCGGAGCTTTGAGCATGATGTCGGTTGGGCGTGCCGCAGGATCTGTGGTGCGTGAAGTGCGGCGTCAATTCAAAGAGCATCCGGGCATTATGGATGGCACTGACAAGCCAAACTACGGTCGTGCCGTTGATATGCTGACAAAAGCTGCGATTAAGGAAATGATTATTCCTTCCTTGTTGCCTTTGCTCGCGCCAATTGTCACTTTCGGTGTTGTGATGGTGATTGCAGATAAATCAGCTGCTTTCTCAACCGTTGGGGCAATGCTTTTGGGGGTTATTATCACGGGCCTGTTTGTTGCCATTTCCATGACAGCGGGCGGCGGTGCCTGGGATAACGCAAAGAAGTATATTGAAGATGGTAATCATGGTGGTAAGGGGACCGATGCTCATGCCGCTGCGGTTACCGGGGATACCGTGGGGGATCCGTATAAAGACACAGCGGGACCTGCGGTTAATCCAATGATTAAAATTACAAATATCATAGCATTGTTGTTGCTTGCCGTACTTGCTCACTGATTTTTGTTTTTCCTCCGAAAAGCCCCTCTGAAATGGGGGGGCTTTTTTTTTGTGCAGTTTTTCTGGTAATTTGGAGAGGGCAACTAGAAAACAGAGGGTGGGGCCATGGATCAGATGATGACAGGTGGATGTGCTTGCGGGGCCATTCGTTTTGAATGTGATGGGGAGCCGATGCATATGGGGAATTGCCACTGCCGCGATTGTCAGCGGGCAACCGGTGGGCCTTATTTCCCAGCAACGATTTATCCTACTGAAAACTTCACCCTTCTTCAGGGGGAACCTAATTGGTTCGAGAAAAAGTCTGATGGGGGAGATACGGTCGGTCGGGCTTTTTGCGGTGAGTGTGGATCACCTATGTTTTTTGTGAATCAGTCTGCTCCGCATATTTATGCGATTTACGCTACCGCATTTGATGATCCAACATTCTATAAGGCGGTTGACGATATTTTTGTATCAAGTGCGCAAGAGTGGAACCCGCGGGACCTAAACATCCCGCAGTTTGAACGAAGTCCCAAACGGTCCTGAATATTACTGTGCTGGGTTGAAGCGACCGAAGTTGCCAAAGATCTGTTCGAAGAAGCCCAGCTCATTACCGCCGGTTGGGGTTGTTCTCTCGACGACTTCAATTTCACGGGCATCGTCTTTGTTGTATGTTTTGATCTCTTTAACGACTTCCTCATCATTAAAGTGAACAACCACAACATTTTGCTCTTTGATGTCTTTTTCCAAAAAGGCGTAATGCTCGGTCTTCTTGCCGATATAGTACCAGGCCTCGCCGGTTTCAGGAAAAGTTGAGATGCTGGAAGGGGAGCCCATCAGTTCCAGAACTTCGTCTTTAGTCGTGCTGCCGCTTTCGACTTTTGCGATTTGTTCCGGATCCATACGATAGCCGCGTTCTTCCTTAACGGGATCGCAAGCAGCGACCGACAGGGTAATCAGGGCACCACAGATCAGGGATTTCGCAAATTTTGTCATTTGTAGAACCAGTTTGTTTCCAGCAAAAGCAGCAAATTACCTGCCGTCATATGTAAAAAGCAGGAGCTTGCTTTTTTAGTGGCAGTCGGACTATAAATGCCACCGAAATAGCCGATATGTCAAATTATTCGCAAATATATATTCGCGACCCTAAATAGTTTGAGTATGGCTTCTCCAAAGAAGAGTTGTTGAATGATTTTAAAAAAGCTGTTTGGCCCCAAGCAGGAAGTGATTTCTGCGGAAAAGATCTACCAGTCCGTCGTCAGTCAGGCGCGGACACCGCAATTCTATTTGGAGGTTGCTGTCCCCGATACGATTGACGGACGATATGAAATGATTGCCCTGCATTGCTTTCTCGTGCTCCGGCGCCTCAAAAAAAGCGGCAGCAAGTTTCAAACCCTCTCGCAGGAGGTGTTCGATCTGATGTTCCAGGATATGGACCAGTCTTTGCGTGAAATCGGGGTCGGGGATTTGGCCGTTGGTAAACGGATCAAGAAAATGGCCGAGGTCTTCTATGGGCGTATCATCGCTTATGAAGAGGCTTTAGAGGGTGGTGAGGAGACCCTTGAAGCAGCATTAGAGCGGAATCACTATGGTACACTTGAAGTGGCGCCGCAGCCTGAAATACTGACGCGTATGGCGGATTATGTTCGTGAAAATGACGCGTTTCTTGCGGCAATTGACGATGCAAAGCTGGAAATAGGAGAGGTTAGCTTCTCTTCCTTGCAATAATTGTTCGTGGATTGAGTGAAAATTGTTCGAATTTTTCCTTCAATTCAATGGGATATCAAATACTTAAATAGAAGATGTAAAACTGATTGACCCGGGGCGGCGAAACGCTTATTTTCGCGCCTTCGAATCTTGCATCCGTTCGGATTGAAGAATACGCGGTACTATCGGGTCAGAATGTTGTGGAAAGGAATGCTCCATGCAGGAAGCCGGAGCTGAGTATGTTCGGGTGATGAAAGTTGAGAAGTTGGGTAGGGAGCCTATTCACTTCACTCTTGAGCCTGATGAAGACCAACGAGCTGATTTGGCTAAACGACTGAATATAGTCGAAATACCGTTTCTGAAAGCCAGTGGTGAACTGGTTCGTCAGGAAAAGAGTAGCCGGATTGAGCTGAGTGCAGAATTTGAAGCGGAAACTGTGCAGTCTTGCGTTTTGACACTTGCGCCTGTCCCGCAGAAAATTGAACAAAGTTTTACGATGTGTTACACATTTAATAGCGCGGATGCGACGCTTGAAGATGCGGAATATGTTGTGGGCCTTGAGGAAGAGGACCTTCCTGAACTGATCGAAAATGGTGAAATCGATGTGGTTCAGGCGGTTGCAGAGCAATTAGCACTTGCACTCGACCCCTATCCTCGGGCAGAAGATGCTGATAAATCTGACAGCGCAAAATATGTGCAGCAGTCAGAAGAGACCAGTGAAGCGGAAGAGCAGGAGACACACAGGCCTTTCGCGAACCTGAAAGAACTAATGGAACGAAAGTAAGTCTGCTTTGCAGGCATATTGAATTAGGTAAGTCACCCCTTGGGGTGCAAGAGTGAGAGATAGAGACATGGCTGTACCTAGAAAGAAAACAACCAAATCCAAACGCAACATGCGTCGTGCACATGATGCACTGACAGGCACTCAGGTTCAGGAATGCCAGAACTGCGGTGAAATGAAGCGTCCACACCACGTTTGTGATTCTTGCGGTTACTATGGTGATCGTGAAGTTGTGGAAGCAGCAGACGTTCTCTAACGTCAACTGTCTGACTGAAATTCAAAACCGGACGCTGGAATGAGCGACAGTATCATAATTGCCTTGGATGCGATGGGAGGGGATGACGCCCCTGATATCGTTATTAAAGGTGTTGATTTGGTGCGCGTTCAATTCCCGAGCGCCCGGTTTTTGCTGTATGGTGATGAAGAAAAACTGAAGCCTTATCTGGATGCGTATCCTGGGGTGAAGGCTGTTTGTGAAGTTCGCCATACGGATCAGGCCATTTCCGGCGAAGACAAGCCAAGCATAGCTTTGCGCAAAGGGCGCAATAGCAGTATGCGGCTTGCCATTGATGCCGTGAAAAATAAAGAAGCCCATGGTGTTGTCTCCGCAGGAAACACGGGTGCTTTAATGGCTATGGCGAAGATTTCTCTTCGTACGCTTCCAGGTATTGATCGTCCGGCTCTTGCCTCCATGCTGCCATCCCCACGCGGGGAAACGGTTATGCTCGATCTTGGGGCAAACACGGAATGTGATGCTGATAACCTGTTCCAGTTTGCCGTCATGGGCGCCGATTTTGCCCGCGCGGTCTTGGGGCGTGTGCCTCCACGTGTAGGTCTTCTTAATGTCGGTAGTGAAGAGCTGAAAGGCAGCGATACCATTAAAGAAGCGGGGGAGCGTCTACGTTCCTTGGAAAATGCCCCTTTTGAATATCACGGCTTTGTTGAAGGTGATGATATTACGCGCGGTGTGGTCGATGTGATTGTTACAGACGGCTTTACAGGAAATGTGGCCCTTAAAACGGCAGAGGGAGCGGTCTCCCTCTACACTAACTTCCTGCAATCTGCTTTCAAATATTCCTTCATGTCCAAGCTGGGATACCTTCTGGCGCGCGGCGGTCTTCGTATCCTGAAAGATCGATTGGATCCTCGTGGATATAACGGGGCGGTTTTCCTCGGGCTAAATGGTGTATGCGTGAAAAGCCACGGCGGAACGGATGCGTTGGGATTTGCCAATGCAATCGCTGTCACGATTGAGATTATTTCCGAACAAATGATCGAAAAAATGATCGCGCACTTTGAGGAATTTGGTGTAGAAACAAAATCTGGCCCTAATTCGGAGGCACCTTCCACGGATACCTCCAAAGATGCCACCGAGAAACCAGCATCAGAGCCTGAGAAAATATAAACATCTAACCGAGTATCTATTGGTTAGGGAATGGGAAGTTTATGCGTCGTTCAATCATTACCGGAACCGGTTCCTACCTACCAGAACGTATTCTCACGAATAAAGAACTGGAAACCATGGTCGACACTACTGATGAGTGGATTGTCGCCCGCTCCGGCATTCGTCAGCGTCACATTGCTGCTGATGGTGAACTGACATCTGATCTGGGGACAGCGGCGGCCAAAAAGGCGCTAGAGGCAGCTGGACTTGAAGCAGATGATATTGATCTGGTTCTGGTGGCCACAGCCACACCAGATGAAACTTTTCCAGCCACAGCAACGGTTATTCAAAAAAACCTTGGTATGTCAGGTGGCTTTGCCTTTGATGTGCAGGCCGTTTGTACGGGGTTTATCTACGCTCTTTCGACTGCTGATAACTTCATCAAATCCGGTCAGATCAACAAAGCCCTCGTGATCGGTGCGGAGACATTCTCCCGCATTATCGATTGGGAAGATCGCACGACTTGCGTTCTGTTCGCAGACGGTGCGGGTGCGATCGTATTGGAAGCCTCTGAAGAGGAGGGGACAAATCAGGATCGTGGTATCCTGACAAACCACCTGCATTCAGATGGAAACAAACACGATCTTCTGTTTGTGGACGGTGGGCCTTCCTCCACTCAGACAACCGGATACCTTCGCATGCAGGGTAAGGAAGTTTTCCGCCATGCGGTGACCAACCTTGCTAACGTGGTTGGTGAAGCCTTGGAAGCCACGGACTTGAAACCAGAAGACATTGATTGGTTGATCCCGCATCAGGCCAACAAACGCATTATTGATGGCACAGGCCGGAAGCTGAAAATGGATCCTTCTAAAGTAGTTGTGACCGTTGATCGCCATGGTAATACATCTGCGGCGTCTGTTCCGCTCGCGTTGGACGAAGCGGTCCGTGACGGCCGGGTTCAAAAAGGGGATCTGTTGCTACTGGAAGCAATGGGTGGTGGATTTACCTGGGGCTCCTCTCTCGTTCGTTTCTAGGGGTGACTACACCCGAATCTATGGATGGTGATTCTCGTCACATCTTTCATGACACCAGTTTTCCACATTCACTTTCAGGGTGATTTGGGAAGTTTTTTACTAAAATCGCGGGTTTAGCGGGCTTTGCTCATAGATTTTCGTCGTTACCGGTTGACGGTATTCGCGTCTGTGATAATCCTTTTAGGACAGGCGTGAGGTGGGAACATGAGCAAAACAACTGTTACAAGAGCGCATCTAGCTGAAGCGTTATATCATCAAATTGGACTTTCGCGGAACGAATCCGCGGAGCATGTGGAAGCAGTTCTGAACGAGATTTCGGATCGTTTGGTCGCAGGTGAGACCGTGAAGATTTCTTCTTTCGGAAGCCTTCAGGTTCGTGAAAAGAACGAACGGGTAGGACGTAACCCGAAAACGGGTGAAGAAGTCCCGATTGAGGCGCGTCGCGTCCTTGTCTTCCGGGCGTCACATGTGCTGAAAGACAAAATCAACGCCGCAAGTCGCGACGACTGATAGAAAGTTATAGGCACACATGGCCGAAGAGGGAAAAGGACCTGCACCTAAAGGGCGCAAGGCGCCGGGTGCATTCCGTACCATTAGTGAAGTATCCACGGAACTTGATGTTCCGCAGCATGTGTTGCGGTTTTGGGAGAGCAAATTCCCTGTCGTTAAACCCTTAAAGCGTGGCGGCGGGCGTCGTTACTATCGTCCCGCTGATGTGGAGCTGGTGCGCGGTATTCGTGACCTGCTTTATACCCATGGCTTTACCATTAAGGGTGCGCAGAAACTGCTGAAAGAGCAGGGCAATAAAATCGAGAATATCGAAGTCCTGAAACGCAGCAATGGTGATCAAGTCGAGACACGAGAGGCACCTGTTCAGCCAACGGTGACAATCAGTATGTCAAAGCCGGAAGGCAGCACCTTTGATGAGGCCTCCGAAGCTGAAATAACAGGATCCTTGCGCGAAGATCTGGAAAGCCTACTGGATGATCTTAAAGCCATGCGGAAAATGCTTCCAAAATAGGACGTTACCGCACCTTCTTTAGATTCTGATAAATTTATCCTCCCATCAAAAGGGACATTGCAATAGCCTTTTATCGGCGGTATAGTTCGCGCCGCCTCACCCCTGTTTTTATCGGGTAGTAGCGCAGCCTGGTAGCGCACTTCACTGGGGGTGAAGGGGTCGTCGGTTCAAATCCGGCCTACCCGACCAATCAAAGCCTCGAAGAGTTCTTCTTCGGGGCTTTTTTGTGTTTGCTAAACACTTAAATGCTGTTTTGATTTGAAGGCGCACCCGAATTAGTTGGGTTTCGATAGAATCAGAAGTAGAGTAAAACTGTGTTTGATAAGTCACCTTCGAGAGATGATAAATGAAGCGATGTGTATTTGCATTTACTGTGAGCCTGGTAATTTCTCTCGTTACGGGATGTAAAACTGGAATCAATTATGTTAAGGCTGAACGTTCTGACGTATTTAATAAAGCATATGAAGAATATGTAGGAAAACTACATAATATTGAAATTGATAACCCTACTTTGTCGTTTGATGGCAGGTTCATGGCGTTTGATTTTCGCCAATTATTAATTAGTAAAGAGGGACCGGGTACGCATACAAACCTTGTTGGGATTTACGATTTTCAAACGAGGAAGTATCAAATAGTTGCCCCATATGGTGAGAAGATAGGTTTTCACTCTCCGAGTTTTAATAAAACTGCCAATAAAATGCTAATGGTGAGCCATTGTTTTGATATCTCTCGGTGTGATGAGAAAATACGTGGCAATCAAATAGTATTATACGATTTGAAAACCAGAAAACTAACTTGGCTGACGTCTTATTTCACTCAAGGAAAGCTGCGTGTAAAATCTAGCAGAAATCATATTACTCCGATTGATTATATGGGGAAAACGGTAGTAAGAGGATATCCAGTATTTGGCCGCGATGAAAAGCAGATCTATTCACTGGTTGGATTGGGACGGGTATTTTCACTTTATTTTCATCAACGGCATCAAGGAGATTCTTCCTTAGTGCTTTTGTCATCCGATGATGTAGAGGGGGCACAATGGAGGGAAGAGCTTCTCATAAATCATCCAGACCAATTAGGACACTTTATCAATGCTGGCCGAATATCTTTTGCCAATAACAATAGATTGATCATATCTGCCGATAGTTTAACCGGTAACGGAAGTAATAATTTAGAAAAAGAAACAATTGATGCCTTTTTTTACAATGCCGAAGCAGATCGGCTTTCAATTGCGTTTGATGAAAATAACTCTCCAATTAATCAAAATAATCTACCGCTAAATCTAAAAACTTGGACAACTCAGCATTCGATTAGCCGTGATGGCAGCCGGATTGCATTTAAAGCTCTAGGTGGGAACAGCGTGTTCTTGCGCGAGAAAGATAATCAAAAGAAAATTCTAGATGGACAAGGCCTCAAAGCAAATACCATTGGGGAGATTCATATGTCAGGTGATGGTAAATGGTTGGTAGCTCTTCCATCAGAAACCAACTCCAAAGAAACTGATTTGCGGTATTTTTGGAGAGTAAATACTGAGAGCCGCCTTGTAGAACGGCTCCCACTAAGAGAACCAATACTAAAACTTATTAATGAAACTTTTCCAAGTAAAATTAATAAACAACATTAGGCCTATTTGCGTTTAAACGGGTGGGTAGAGCAATAATCCAATCCATTAGATTTCGATCAATGAGGTGCCTATACGAATGGGTTATGCCAGTCTTAGATGTTGGAAGGAACGGCTTTAAAAGCTGGGAGAAGGTAGCATGTCTAAGACTGGTAGAGTAGGGCAGGAAACTGCCGAAGTTGGACGTCGTAAACGGGGACGGCCAAAAGGGGCCAAATCGTCTAATGTTGCGGGAGAGGCAACACGGGCAAAACTCGTAGAGATTTCATTGGATTTGTTTTCGCGGCGTGGTTTTTCAGGGGTCAGCATTGGTGCACTAAGTGAAGCGTCCGGCGTAGCTAAGGGATCCATCACCCATCACTACCCAAATAAAAGAAAACTTTACGGCGCTGTTCTTAAAGTCGTTGGAGAAGGTTTGGGTGAGGCCTGTGCGGGTGCATATGATCCCGAGTTGACATTATCCGAACGTCTTAATTGTCTGATGGATGGGGTTCTCAACTGGGCGCGGGAGCATCAGTCGCAAGCGCGGATGATCGCCTATGAACTGCTTGAATTGCCCGAACGTGATGAGCTTCCCAAAAACTGGGTGCTCGGTCAGAATTTGGAACAGACACTCACTTTATTACAGCAAGGTCAGGATCATGGCTTTTTGATTAAGGAATGCTCCGCGGTGACGTTGCTTGAAATGATTTTGGGATTTGCGGTGTTTAACGTCATGCATAAACCGTTTGCGGGTCTAATGATTGAAAATCAGGATCTTGCAAGGCAGCCTGAATTTACATCGGAAGCACGCACATTGCTTTCCCGCGCACTTTATCCAATGGCGGCATAAAGCCTAAAAACCATCTTTAAATAGTGGGGCGTTCCGTATATGGTCGCCTCATGTCTTCTACTGATTACTCTCAAAATTTTGGGGCGGGGAATATGCCTTATGGGGCCGATCTGCCATCAGAAAACCGTCGACGATTAGCGATCTGGCTGATCGTTGTTGCTGCGCTTGTGGTTTCCATGGTGATCTTGGGCGGTGTGACGCGTCTCACCAATTCCGGTCTTTCCATGGTGGAATGGAAACCTGTAACAGGGTGGCTTCCCCCAATTGGGGAGGAGGCGTGGAACGCAGAGTTTGAGAAATACAAAGCCTTCCCCGAATATAAGAAGGTCAATAAAGGCATGTCCCTTGATGAATTTAAAGGCATCTTTGTCTTTGAATACGCTCACCGGGTATTAGGGCGGATCATTGGCCTGGCTTTCTTTGTGCCCATGGTATTTTTTATTCTGACCCGAACCGTGAAAGCGCGCCATATTCCGCGCCTGATTGGATTGCTGATACTGGGCGGTGGTCAAGGTGTTATGGGCTGGGTCATGGTGAAAAGTGGCCTTGTGGACCACCCGGATGTCAGCCATTATCGCCTCACCGCGCATCTATCATTGGCATGCCTGATATTTATGGCGTTGCTTTGGACGGCACTTGATTTGCTCAAAAATGACGAAGAGATAACCCCGCCAAGTGCGTTAAAATCGTTGGCACAAATCGTAATGTGGTTGGTTTTCGTTCAGATTTTAATTGGTGGTTTTGTTGCCGGTCTAAATGCCGGCTTCATCTATAATGAATGGCCCCTGATGGGGGATGGCTTCCTGCCGGAAGAGTTTATGGACCTCACCCCGTGGTACATGAATTTCATGGAAAATATCGCCACCATACAATTTACCCACCGCATCGGCGCATATGTGGTGCTGGCGGCGTCGTTGGTTGCTGTATGGAAAGTAATGAAAGCCGGAAATTTGAAGCAGGTTAAAGCGGCGCGTATGTTGGCTGCAACAGTAATCCTGCAAATTCTGATTGGGATCTGGACTTTGCTTGCTGTTGTGCCTGTGTCCCTGGGCGCACTGCATCAGGCGGGCGGGTTGATGGTGTTGGGTGCATCCGTCTTTTTGCTGCATCGCCTCAGCCGATAAAGAAACGGGGAATAATCCCCGTTTCAGTATCGGATAAGTAATTACTCTGGTTGTTTTTTGAATGTATCAATTAGAAGATGATAGATACGACCTAAAATAATTTCTGTCTGGTCTTCGTTCGTATCAGTATTAATTGTCCCATCTAATTGAACTGAGAGATCAGCATTAATGACTTTCTCCGGGTATTCGAAAGTTGGTGTATATTGGACACCAACATTATAGAAAACTGGTGCAGCTGCCCCATCTTCGCTTCCGTCTTTCTCGTTTGGTGCCTGAAATTCGATTGGTAGGAAGTTCATTGAACGATAGTTCGTTGCCTGAACAGTTGGACCAACGTTAATGGCACCGTAGAAGGCTGCGGAAGATGGCAATAGTGATGGATCTGTCATCACACCATTAATGGAAATATCAGCACTTGTATCACCGTTGGAAATATTGATGCCGAAAGATTTTGAACCTGAATCTGCCTCGGCAAATGCAGTGGAAGACATGGCGATCAGGGCAACAGCGGAAGCAATGATAGCTTTTTTCATATAAATTCTCCTAATAAATTTATTTAAATCAACTACTTGGTAATTCTTATGTGGCTTCAGTTTCCTGAACACCTTCAACCCGATCTACGATGGGTTGGCATTTGGATTCCAGATCTGGCTCAACTTGCTTCAGGATTTCAAACAGGCCGTACTGGAGCATGGAGCGAAGGGAGAGTTGCAATGGTTCGCGGTTGCCGGATCCCAGGTCAAAATCGACCAATGTGGTGCCGAAGAAGCGACCGATTCCAAAGCCCAGCTCTTCTGCAAAAATCTGTTTTGAGATATTCACTGCGCCTACGACCTCGGTGGTGTCTGCACGGGTAAGATGAAGGTCCAATCCGACAAGAGCACGGCTTTGGCGGTAGCGAGGACCGATCCCAGCAACGGTTACTTCCGCTGATGCGCCCGGAATGAAATCAAGGGTGTTGATGGAACCTGTTAGGTAATAGTCCATTGTCCCTGCGGTTCTCAGAGTACGTTTACCCCAGTTTGCTTCGAGAACAACAGGACGTGGATCGCGGCGGTTGAGAACCTTCTCAGCGCCTGCATGAAGCAACATGGTTTGCATCATGTCACCGGCACCTTGGGACACAAATCGGCCTGTGCCGTTCACATCGGTGGAAACCTTGCCCGTTGCATCCACAATCTCGCCCACTGCCCACGCACCGCGCATGGCTTTCTGATCTGCAATACATCCCATCAAATTTTGGTATGGGGTGCTTACTGTCTGGACAGGAGGCCCTTGTTCCAATGAGATATTCTGGGAGGATGTCGCAACACACCCTGTCGCGAAGAGAGGAGCGCTTATGATAAGGCTTGCGAGAAACTTATTCATAACCACCTCCCGTTCCTACATATTTCTTGCAACTTGTATCTTGTGTGGAACTGCTGCTGCCGCTATCGCTGCTGTGCGTAACCTGTTGTGTGGTGCTGCCGCAATTGTATGAGTAAATCACAGCACCATCTGCAACAGTGCTGTCAGTGATCTGAACGTAAGAACCGATGTTCAAATAAGTTGCACTTGATGAATGGTAAATTGGCTTGTCGTAATAACCGTTCTTGGCTTTTAACATTTCGCCAGCAAGGTAAGCGGTGATTTGCCGCTCGTAGGCTGATTTGTTCCCCGGACTGTCAAACCAGACCTGACTTGCGCTGAGGCGTTCCGCTCCCGCAGGGGAGAGGGTTGCTGAATATCCCAGCAACGACATCAATAGAATTTTCGAGAGTTTCACTTTTCAGTCCTCCTGTGTGAGGAGGCAGAGATTGGAAAGGCCCAAATCTTCTTCAATGATTAATGAAGAGTTAATATACTATGATATGGAATCTGGAGGTTTTGGAAGACAATGATAGGTAAATTGGATCATTTGGTGCTAACCGTCGCGGATTTGGAGGCGACAAAGCATTTCTATTGTGATGTGCTCGGGATGACGTTTGAGCCTTTTGGTGAAGGACGGCAAGCCCTTCATTTTGGGGAGCAGAAGATAAACCTTCATATCAAAGGGAAAGAGCTGGAACCCAAAGCTGATGTCGCCCTTCCTGGAACTGCGGATCTCTGTTTTATCATTGACGGGACAATAGAGGGGTGCGCTGCAAAGCTGAAGGAAGGCGGAGTTCCAGTTTTGGAGGGGCCAGTAAAAAGAACGGGTGCGACCGGAACCATTACATCTCTTTATGTAAGAGATCCCGATCGCAACCTTATCGAATTGTCCGTTTACGACAATTGATCATTAGACCTGGGCCAGTGCCTGTTCCAGATCTGCGATAATATCATCCACATTTTCAATACCAATGGACAGACGGACAACGTCAGGGCCTGCACCCGCGGCGATTTGCTGCTCTTCACCCAATTGACGGTGAGTGGTGGATGCCGGGTGGATGATCAGGCTGCGTGTGTCGCCAATGTTGGCAAGGTGGGAAAAAAGATCGACGCTTTCAACAACCTTAACGCCGGCTTCATATCCTCCTTTAACGCCAAATGTCATCACCGCACCACCATGGCCGTCACGCATATATTTCTTGGCAAGAGCATTATACGGATCGTTTGGCAACGCGGCCTGAGATACCCAAGCCACTTTTTCGTGGGATGACAGATATTCAGCTACCTTCAGCGCATTTTCGCTATGCTGCTTCATACGGAGGGGCAGGGTTTCTATACCCGTAACGATCAGAAACGCATTGAACGGAGACAGGGCAGGGCCCAAGTCGCGCAGACCAAGCGCACGGCAGGCAATACCAAAAGCAAGCTCTCCAAATGTCTCATGGAATTTGAGACCGTGGTAAGATGGGTTCGGCTGGCTTAAAGTTGGGAATTTGTTTGATGCGCTCCAGTCAAACTTACCGCTGTCGACGATAAGACCACCAACAGAATTACCATGACCGCCTAAGAACTTCGTTGCGGAATGCAGAACAATATCCGCGCCCCATTCAATCGGGCGACACAGATATGGACTTGCCATGGTGTTGTCTACGATCAGCGGGATACCTGCTTCATGAGCAATTTTGGCAATTGGTTCGATATCGGTTACGACACCGCCTGGGTTCGCCAGGCTTTCGATAAAGATCGCCTTACATTTTGGTGTCAGGGCTTTACGGAAGTTTTCCGGATCGGCAGGATCCACAAAAATGGCATTCCAGTCGAACTTCTTAAAAGACTGACTGAACTGTGTGATGGATCCGCCATATAGACGCGTGGATGCTAGAAACTCATCACCTGGCTCCATCAGTGTGTGAAAGGTGATAAGTTGCGCCGCATGGCCCGACGCCACTGCCAATGCCGTCGCGCCGCCTTCCAATGTAGCAACGCGTTCTTCCAGAACTGCATTTGTAGGGTTCGTCAGTCGGGAATAGATATTTCCGAACGCCTGAAGGTTAAACAGCTCCGCCGCGTGATCGGCATCGTCAAAGACGTAAGATGCTGTTTGATAGATCGGTGTTGTTCTGGCCCCTGTCGTTGGATCCGGTGCTGCCCCTGCATGGATGGAGAGTGTCTCAAATTTAGGTTCGCTCATTGCGTTTCCCCAGTAGTTTATTTCGTTTTGATGAGATGATCCGAGATGTGCCGCCCATATACGCAATTTCCCCCGAAAGGCGACCAAACTCGATTTTTGGGCAGCGGTTCATAACAACCTTCATGCCCGCTTCCTCCGCGTCCCTAGCCGCTTCGGAATGGAATACACCAAGTTGTGTCCAGATCACCTTGGCCTTAATGGCCTTGGCTTCCTCTACAATTCCCGGAATGGCATCGGATGCCCGAAAGCAATCCACCATATCCACAGGATCCTTGATGTCTTTAAGTGAGGCGTAAACTGTCTCTCCCAACAGCTCATTGCCTGCTTTTCCCGGATTAACCGGAATAACGCGATACCCTTTTCGTTTAAGGTATTTCATCACCATGTAAGAGGGGCGCACGACATTGTCGCTTGCTCCCACCACGGCAATGGTTTTTGTTTCGGCCAGAATGTCGCCGATATATTCATCACTGTAATTTTCGTGATCCATCAGACCTGTTTCCTATTCCCCAGTCCATTTGGGATCACGTTTTTCCAGGAAAGCACCGATACCTTCCTGAGCATCATGCGTTTGCATGTTATCGGCCATAACCTCAGATGCGTAGTCGTAGGCATCTTTCAGGGACATTGGCAGTTGCTGATAGAAAGCGGTTTTACCGGTTTTGACTGTAAGCGGTGATTTCGAGGCAATACGCGCGGCAAATTCATGCACGACCGCATCAAGTTCTTCCTCTGCTACAGCGCGGTTGATCAACCCAATACGAGCAGCATGATCGGCGTCTATAAATTCACCGCCCAGAAGCATTTCCATTGCATGCTTAGGCGATACGTTCCGGCTAAGTGCTACCATAGGAGTGGAGCAGAAGAGACCCAGATTAACGCCCGGGGTCGCGAATTTTGACGAAGTGCTGGCAAAGGCAAGATCTGCACTTGCCACCAATTGGCACCCAGCTGCTGTTGCCACGCCATTTACTTTGGCGATCACAGGTTTTGGCAGGTTCACAATCGTCTGCATCATTTGGCTACACTGGTTGAACAGATCCATCATCGCCTGTTTGCGGTGATCACTCATGACTTCTTTCAGGTTGTGACCAGAGCTGAATACGGGCCCATCTGCTTCAAGCACAATGACGGAAACATCCTTGCGCTCTCCAAGTTCCAGCATGTTCTTTTCAATGAGCCCCATCATCTCTGACGACAATGCGTTCCTGGTCTTTGCATCATTAAGTTTAAAAGATGCAATCCTGTCCACGACTGATATCTCGATCAGATTTGGGGTGCCATTTTGCACGGAGGGCTGGGCTGACATGGGAGTTTCCTCTACTTGAACGTATGTTACTTATCGCTACTGCTTTTTCCCCTAGATTACCTGAAAATGGTATATGTGCAATCTTCCGTCGCTTTGCTTTCAAACTTTTCTTGAGATAGAGGAGCCTGTCCAGATATAAAAGGTGTTACACATCTTAATAAGAAAGAAGAAAAATGCCTTTGATGACAGGTGAGGATCTGCTGGAGTTCCAGAAAAGGGAATTCCCGCAAACTGTAGATATGAATATCGTGGTGGATGAGATCAGCGATGAGCATATTTCATTACACATGGAGACAGGAGAGCGACATCTGCGTCCCGGCGGTACTGTGTCTGGCCCCACAATGATGGAATTTGCCGATCTCACTATGTATTTTCTTCTTTTGGCGCAGATCGGTCCAGTTGCGCTCGCCGTGACAACTAACCTGAACATCAATTTTCTGAGGAAACCGGAACCCGGCGTATTGAAGGCAGAGGGTAAGCTGTTGAAATTAGGGCGCTCTTTGGCGGTCGGGGATATTTCAATATATTCTGGAAATATTGAAGGCCCTGTTGCGCATGTAACAACCACTTATTCAATCCCACCAAAACGGTAAAGAGGGGAGAGGATCCTGGAAGTGAAAAGTGCGGTAATATAATACCGCATTCTTAATCTGGTGATTTTATTGCATTTTTTCGTTTGACATGCGGCATAAGTGAATTTATAACCCGCATCAAGTTTGAGGGGCCCTCGTGGTCCCTTTCTTTTGTTTTGGCACGCATAAGCGAAGGCTGAATTTTAATGAAAACCTATTCTGCAAAACCTACTGAGGTTGAAAGCAAATGGCTGATTATCGACGCTGAAGGGCTCGTTCTCGGTCGGCTGGCAACCATCATTGCAAACCGCCTGCGCGGTAAGCATAAACCAATGTACACCCCACATATCGATTGTGGCGACCATGTAGTTGTGATCAACGCTGAGAAGGTTGCACTGACCGGTAAGAAAATGACTGACAAAGTCTTCTACTGGCACACAGGTCATCCAGGCGGTATCAAAAGCCAGACAATGGAAAAACGCCTAGGTGGTGATTATCCGGAGCGTGTTATTGAAAAAGCCGTTCAGCGTATGGTTCCAAAAGGTCCTCTAGGCCGTGCGCAGCTGAAAAAACTGCGTGTCTATGCTGGTTCCGAGCATCCACATGAAGCACAGAAGCCAGAAGTTCTGGACGTTGCTGCCATGAACTCCAAAAACTCAAGGAGCATCTAAGAATGGCTGATGAAGCAAACACACTCGAAGATTTGAAGAATCTGACAAGCGGTGCGGCAGCCGAAGGCGCCGAAGTTATCGAAGCTGCTGAAGTTATCGATGCCCCTCTGGCAGAGCCAAAAATCGACGAACTGGGCCGCTCTTATGCGACTGGTAAGCGTAAAGATGCGATCGCACGCGTTTGGATCAAGCCAGGTTCTGGTAAGATCACAGTGAACGGTCGTGACCAGGAAGTATACTTCGCACGTCCAGTGTTGCGCATGGTTGTTGCACAGGCTTTTGAAATTGCCGACCGCGTTGATCAGTTCGACGTTGTTTGTACTGTTAAAGGTGGTGGCCTTTCTGGTCAGGCCGGTGCGGTACGTCACGGTATTTCCAAAGCACTGACATACTACGAACCAGCTCTGCGTCGTTCACTGAAAGCAGCTGGCTTCCTGACACGCGATAGCCGTGTTGTTGAACGTAAGAAATACGGCCGTGCGAAAGCCCGTCGTAGCTTCCAGTTCTCAAAACGTTAATCGAACGTTTTTCCGAATTCAGAAAGCCGCTTCTTTGGAAGCGGCTTTTTTTATGTCTCAAGTACTTGGAAATTTCAAAAACCATTGGGCAAAGGCTTAAAGATGATTATCAGAATTTTCAGAGTTCAAATTAAACCTGAGCTCAGGGAAGAGTTTGAAGGAAAGTTTAAAACTGCATCTGTTCAATCTATTGAGGGGCAGGTCGGATTTATTTCTGCTGAAATAGGATTCCCTACAGATCAGGCGCCAGATGAATATACGATGATTTCAAGGTGGAAAAGTAAGACGGATCTGATTGATTTCCTGGGAGAAAAGTGGGGCGAGGCGCATATTCCAAGTGAAATGCAAAAGTATTTGGTTGACTGCTGGGTACACCATTATGAGGCTTAAATGATCTGATAAATGTAGGTTTCTGGTTTGAGCAATGGTGTGGGGATCAACTCAATAAACGTCCATTGATATCGGTTTATTAGTAAATTGTTATGGTTATGCTATTATGGTAGCGTTTTTTATTCGCTAATACACTGATTGTATTGAGTAGTTTATGGGTAAATTAGTCAAATGGATCGCCCTGACACTTTTCTTTTTACTGCTTTCGCAGGAAAAGCAAATACAGGCGCAGGAGCTTTACATCATTTCCGGGCAAGCGACGGAAGAGTCACTTGTGATCAAACCCATTATTCGCGCTGCATATAAGGCGATTGGTGTATATCCAGTGTTCAAATATTACCGCGGAAGTCGAAGCCTGAATTTGGTGAACCGTGGGGCACATGACGCGGAACTTGGTCGGATTATGGGGATAAACCTGATCTACGAAAATCTCGTTCGTGTAGATGTGCCGATATTCAGTATCAGATTTGCCATGATCGTTAGAAAAGGTACTCCTAAGGTCCCTTTTGACAGGTCGAGTGTAGGCGATGTTAAACTCGCATACCCAAGAGGGATTGAGTATTTAAAACGCCGTCTGAAGGGCGAGAATAGCTGGGAAATTACTGACGATCATGAAATTTTGTTAATGCTTGAAGGCAAGCGCATTGATTTTGGTTTTATGCCACTTCTGACGGCTCGAAAACTGATAGACCGATTTCCTGGTTTGGAAATTCGTGATGGCCCCTTTGAACCCGCTGAGGTCTACCATTATATCCATAAAAAACATATACATCTGAAATCAAAGCTAGAACTCTCATTGAGAAAGCTTATGCCCGTATAAAAATGTTTCAGCTAACCTCTAATTCCTGCTAAAAAATGACAAACCCTGATATCCAATCAGGGAAAACGACAGGTGGGAAATCAATGGTAAAAGTATTCAATCCAGGGGAAGTGTATGATCCAATTAGTTATCCCGATCGCAGGGATTACTCTGATCAGGTAATGATTGAGAAATCATCCGAGTTTTGCACGAATATCCAAAAACGGCATTCTACACGAGAGTTTTCCGGCAAGCCGGTGCCCCGTGAAGTAATCGAAAACTGCCTAAAAGCTGCATCGACCGCACCCAGCGGTGCCAATCATCAACCATGGCATTTTTGCGTTATAGAAACAGCGGAATTAAAAGCAAAAATTCGTGAAGCAGCTGAAGAAGAAGAACGCGCCTTTTATGGTGGACGTGCAGCGGATGAATGGCTTTCGGCTTTATCAGGTCTTGGTACAGATACCGATAAGCCCTTCCTTGAAATTGCTCCTTATTTGATCATCGTTTTTGCAGAGCGCTACGGTGTCACCGAAGAAGGTGAGAATTACAAGAATTATTATGTGAATGAATCTGTGGGAATTGCGACTGGCTTTTTGATCAATGCGCTGCATGACTCAGGTCTTGCAACATTGACGCACACGCCAAATCCAATGAAGTTCTTGAACGAGATTTGTGGACGACCTGATAATGAAAAGCCGTTCCTCATTCTTGTGACGGGGCATCCTGCAGACGATGCGGTTATCCCTAGGAAATCCACATACAAAAAAGAGGCGAGTGAGTATAGCTCATTTCTATAGATCAGAAGCGGTTGCCAGATTCTCTTCAACTTTTTGAAAAAATTGGGAGATGTGGAAGCCATCTGCCAAAGCGTGGTGCATTTGGATATTGAGTGGCATGTTGTAACCCTGATCTGACTTTGTGATCTTTCCCCAGGCGATGCGCGGTATGCAATCGTCTGGGCCGGCAACTGGATGGGTCATGCCTGTAAAACTAAGCCAGGGGGCGCATGTTAGGTAGGTCCACTTGAAATGATCCGCTTCTTCTTTCAGCTTGGTTTGTTTTTTTGCCTCTTCGATTGAAGCAGCGCAATTGTTGTTAAACCTTTGCCAATCGTCGGAAAACTCAGTTTGGCAAAATGCAAAATTATTGTCAGCGATGGGGACTGTGTAGGAGGGGTGGGTCACATCCAGTTCGAAAACTCTGTCCCCATCAAACCGTAAACGAAGCTCCGGAACGTCGTTCACAGCTTTCATAATAGCATACAGAGTGTAGTTAAAGACAGAGACGCCCGTCGGCTTAATATGCTGCATCATTCCTGTCACATCAACCGGTGCTGTCACATTGAAATGAGGTTGTTGGCTTCTCCTGAATAACTCATATGCGGGTCGCCTAGACCAGCTATTGAGATTAATTTCCTTCATTTTAAATCTCACTAAGTGCGGACCACAGGTCTTTCCCGGGAATGTAAGCCCCCAATAACATGACCATGGAGCCTGCAAATTTCGGAAGCCAGTTCTGGCCACTTCCCGCGGCAGCAAACCGTGCGGAGGCTATTCCGGCGAAAAGACCAATACCGCCCATAATAACCAGAGCAACGGCCTGAAAAAGAAAACCAAAGATCACAAACTGATGGGTGGCGTACTCACTGTTGATATCGACAAACTGAGGAAGGAAGGCAAGGAAGAATAGTGCGACTTTCGGGTTCAGGATATTCATCATAATGGTTTGACGGTAGATGGCCCAAAGCGGAGAGGCTGGCGTGTCTGTAGTGAGAGAGACGGGGCCGGATTTATAGATCTGCCAGCCCACATACAGGATGTAGGCGGCTCCTGCATATTTGACAGTGGCGAACAAAATAGGAGAGCTCGCCAGTACGGCTGACAATCCCAGGGCCGCCAACAAGATGTGAACAAACAAGCCTGTTATAAGCCCTAATGCCGCAACCAGGCCCGCTTTCCAACCCTGAGCCAGCCCACGAATGGCGACATAAACATTGTCAGGTCCCGGCGCGATGGTGAGGAGCGAAGCAGATGTAATAAACAAAAAAATGGTTGAGACTTCAGGAAGCATAAAAATATCCATTTGTAGTTTTGCCAGAACGTTATCTTTCCTGTATGTCCAATGCAATAGGTCAAAATTCTGAATGTATGAGTAACGTAGATGACAATTGACTATCGACGCGGACGTGATGATGACGCAGAGGGATTAATCACCCTTATTGAAAAATGTTACGCAGGGTATGAGGGCTGCGTGTTGGATGTGGATAATGAAGAGCCACAGTTACGCCATATCAAGACCTACTTTGAAGGTCTGGGTGGAGAGTTCTGGGTTGCTGAAAAAGAGGGGAACGTTGTCGGCTGTATCGGATACAAACCGGTAGAGGGAGGCGTAGAGATCAAACATCTATACGTGGATGGTGATATTCGGCGTCAGGGGTTAGGGACAACCCTTTGTGATCTGGTTGAAGAAGCTGCCGTCAAACGGAAGTGTGAGAAAATTGTATTGTGGACGGACACGCGTTTTCATGAAGCCCACAGCCTTTATGAACGCCGTGGGTTTGTGGGCAAAACGGAAACGCGCGAATTGCACGATTTGAGCAAATCCGTTGAGTATTACTATGAGAAGACTTTGCCCTGAGCCGTAATTGGTGTATGAAGCCGCAGTTAAGTCGATAAATTTCCGGAAAATGTAATGGACTATCCTATTAAAAATATGGACGAAGTGAGTGCCGCCGATCTCAATATCACCTTGGATGGTGAAGGTCGTTTTGACATTCAAATCAAGGAATATGTCCACTCTCTGAGTGAAGAAGAACTGTTGGCTGAAATGAAGGATCAGCTGGATGTACGCGGATCCGTGCGAAACGCCCTTCTGCGTAAAGCTCAGAAAGAGATTTTGTCAGGTTTAAAACGCGGGCGACGACGAATGAACGAAGAAGCCCTCGAAGTGTTTGATCTTAATGTGTTGATCTGGTTTGCAGATAAAGCACTTAAGGGCGAGCACGCTGAATATCTTGCAAAATAAAACATGAAAGGCGGGCGCGATTAGCCGCTGCCCCGAATAGGAAATGGAAAAACAAAATAAAGTGATCAAAGCCGGCATTCTCGGCGCCAGTGGGTATACAGGGGCAGAAGCCATGCGGCTGTTGCTACGTCACCCAAATGTGGAACTCACATTATTGACGGCCGATCGGAAAGCCGGACAATCAGTAGAAGAAGTTTATCCGCATCTTGGCGGCTATGGCCTGCCTGATATGGTGTCAGTAGAAGATGCGGACTGGTCATCTGTAGACGTTGTATTCTGCGGGTTGCCTCATGGCACAACACAAGAAATTATCGCAACCCTTCCAAAAGAGGTGAAGGTGGTCGACCTTTCAGCTGATTTCCGTCTTCGGAACCCCGAGACTTATGCGGAATGGTATGGTCATGCTCATCAGGCGCTGGATTTGCAGAAAGAAGCAGTGTACGGCCTTACCGAATTTTATCGGGAAGATGTCAAAGAAGCACGGCTTGTGGCCTGTCCTGGCTGTTATCCAACAGCGACCCTGATTGCATTGCTGCCTTTGGTACGGGCTGGTCTTGTGGACCCGAAAGACTTGGTTATTGATGCAAAGTCAGGCATCACTGGCGCAGGTCGGGGCTTGAAGCAAAACACACTATTTAGTGAAGCCGGTGAGGGGCTAAGTCCTTACAGTGTGTCAAAGCACCGGCATGCTCCTGAAATCGAACAGGAAGTCGCGGCTTTTGCGGGACTGAAGGCTGATGATGTTCGGGTGAATTTTGTGCCGCATCTTATTCCTATGAGCCGGGGCGAACTGGTCACATGTCATGTGAAGTTGACCGATGGAAAAACAGTTCAGGATATTCGGGATGAGTATTCAGCACTGTTCAAGGATGAACCTTTTGTGCGTTTGCTGGATGGCTCCGCGATCCCGCAAACGCAAATGGTGCGGGGATCTAATCACTGCGTCGTAAATGTTTTTGAAGATCGTATTCCGGGTCGGGCTACGGTAATTGCTGCCATTGATAACCTTGTAAAAGGATCAAGCGGTCAGGCCATTCAAAACATGAACCTGATGTTCGGTTTTGGAGAAACACTAGGTTTGGAACAGGTTGCGCTCTTCCCATAATAAATAAAAAAAAGGATGCTGGAAAATGACCAAAAATATTATAAATTTCAAAGGCATAACGCCAGAAATTCATGAAACAGCGTTTGTCGCGCCCTCTGCGGATGTGATCGGCGATGTTGTCATTGGTGAAGGTTCCAGCATCTGGTTTAACTGTGTTGTGCGTGGGGATGTTAATACTATCCGCATCGGTAAACGCAGCAACATTCAAGACGGAACGGTTATCCATGTCTCCAACGGGACGCACCCCGCTAACGTCGGGGATGACGTTTTGGTTGGTCATAACTGTATTATTCACGGATGCACGTTGGAAAATGGCAGCTTTGTCGGTATGGGTACCACTGTACTGGATGGTGCCGTTGTTGAAAGTGGCGGCATGCTGGCGGCAGGCGCATTACTGACTCCGGGCAAAGTAGTCCCCTCAGGTCAGTTGTGGGGTGGCTCACCGGCAAAATACCTTCGCGATCTGACACCAGAGCAGCAGGAAAATCTCACAAGTGGCGCAGAGCATTACGCCGAACTTGCGAAAGTCTACAAAGATGAGTTGGAATAGGGGCTAGTCCTTCGCCCCTTGTTTTCCGGCTTTCGCCTTAGCCTTAACGTAAGACCCTGGCGCATCTTCAATTGGTTTTAGCTTACCTTTTTCCGGATCGCGGGCATCAACCTTCGGTCCGGATTTCTTTGAAAGCCATTTGTGCCAGTGCGGCCACCATGACCCCGGATGTTCTGTTGCGTCAGCAAGCCATTCATCAGCAGTCTCGTATTTTTTCTTGCTCGAATTTGTCCAGTGCTGATATTTCTTCGCGTCCGGGTGATTGATCACACCAGCAATATGTCCCGATCCCGCCAGCATAAATTCGGCCGGGCCGCTCATCAGTTTGGTGGCCTTGAACACGGAAGTATATGGTGCAATATGGTCTTCCTTGCTCGCTTGAACAAAAATCGGAACTTCAACTTTTGATAAGTCAATCGGTTGACCGCCCAATGTCAGACCGCCCGGCTTGCTCAGCAGGTTCTTCTGGTACATGTTCCGAAGATAGAAACTATGCATCTGTGGCGGCATATTTGTTGTGTCGCAGTTCCAGAATAACAGATCAAACGGGAACGGATCTTTGCCCAACAAGTAGTTGTTGATCACGAAAGACCAAATGAGGTCGTTGGAGCGCAACATGTTGAACGTAGTCGCCATATTCTTCCCTTCAAGGAAGCCGGCGGCTTTCATTTTTCGCTCAATCATCTGCACCTGCTCTTCATCGGTGAAGAGCAAGAGATCACCCGCATCATCGAAATCTGTCTGGGCAGCAAAGAAAGTGCTGGCGGCAATACGCTTTTCACCGATCGCCGCTAGATATGCGAGCGTTGCCGACATAAGCGTGCCGCCAATACAGTAACCGATTGTGGTGACTTCTTTTTCCCCAACGGTTTCTTCAATGGCGTCGAGCGCGGCGAGAATACCTTCGGACATGTAACTTTCGAAGGTTCGATCAATATGACGCTCATCCGGGTTTACCCATGAAATCACAAAAACCGTATAGCCTTTGTCGACGCACCATTTGATGAAGGAATTATCCTGACGCAGGTCAAGAATGTAAAATTTGTTGATCCAGGGCGGGGTGATCAGAAGTGGTTTTTTATACACCTTTTCCGTTGTCGGAGTGTACTGGATCAGTTGCATCATCTCGTTCTGGAAGACGACCTTACCCGGTGTGACCGCAACGTTTTTGCCAACTTCAAACGCGCCTTCAGGGACCATGCGTGGATTGAGCTGGCCCTGACCTGCTTGCATGTCTTCCAGCAGATTTTCAAGGCCTTTGATCAGGTTCTCACCTTTGCTTTCCAAGGTGGCCTTAAGGACATCCGGGTTGGACCAGAAGAAGTTGGTCGGTGACATGGCGTCCGTCATTTGCTTGGTGTAGAAATCCACTTTTTTGCGGCTTTCTTCATCCAATCCGTCAACTGACGCAACCACGTCATTCACCCAGTTGGATGTCAGCAGGTAACTTTGCTTGATATAGTCAAATATCTGATTTTGTGTCCATTCATCGGAGCGGAAGCGTTTGTCACCTTTTGCTGGTTCAACGACAGGTTCTGATTTCTGGCCAGACGCGGCGAGCGCCATATTCTGCCAGATATCCATATAGCCCTTCCAAAGCTCTGCTTGAGCCTCAATCAGTTTGGCAGGGTCCGACATCATTTTCTGGCTAAGCTCCATGAAAGCGCCGCCAATATTGAAGGGGTCGGGGTCGAAGTCGACCTGCTTGCTTTGTTGTTCGTAGAAATTATTCACCAATTCCATACTTTTCTCGGAAATCTTGGCGAAGTTTTCGGCAAATTCTGCGGAGCCTTCTGGAAGGGTATTTGGAAATTGGCTTTCTTTTCGTTCGGACATCTGCACCCCTGTCTGTTTTGTCTTGCCTTGTCCCATTCTCGAAACTTTATCAGATAGGGAAACCCACTTACATCTAAAAAATGTAATGTCACTTTAATTTCATAGAGTATGTGCCGAAAATATTGCGGAAATGTCTTTCATGTGGTTTAAGTTGTACTGCACACTTCAACTGAAAGAGATTGAAGCAGGCAAATACTGGTTTTGGGGATATAACCCGTATAACAGGGGCAGCAACAGGCGGCGAGAATGGTAACACAGGTTTTTCTTTCGGATATGGATTTGGATGGCATCAAAAAAGGGATATCGCGGGCGGCAATTATCGCTTCCTTGCTGGTCGTGTCCGGATGTTCCTCCACTCCTGATTGGGTAAACCCTCTGAACTGGTGGGGAGACGATGAGGAAGAAGCTGCGGTAGAGACTGCTGCAACCGGTGAATATCCAAAACTCGGATCCGTTCCAGACAAAGCTGGAACCACTGTGTCCATTCAGGATGCTGAAAATATCAAGGAAGGCCTGCAGGCGGATCGCACAAATGCGCAATATACCGACCAGCAGCTTCGTGCAGAGACGTCTGCCCAGCCACCAGCCCCAACTCCGGCTGTACCCGCTTCTGTAAAGCCTGTTCAGCAGGTTGGTCCAGCTGTTACCCCATCGCCATCAACCAACGTGAGTGCGAACCAACTTGGCGCGCCAGGTCAGCAGTTCCCTCAAACTCAAGTGCAGACCGGACAAAAATTGATGCCGAATGCAGCACCGGTAACATCTCCGCAGGAAGCCTATGCACGTCAAATCCCTGGAACGGGTACCGTGCTCATTTCCGGAACAAGTGCTCAGGATGTGATGCAGAAGCAGCTTATGGCTTCCTCTGCGACGACAACTACGTTGCCAGCAAATACTCAGTTCCAATCATTGCAACCTGTACCGCTTGGAAATTCTGCGGTGTCTGTCGCGCCGATTGTTCGAGATGTTTATAACCAGCCCACTCAATTGGGATATGGCGCTGCCATTGGCCAGCCGGGTTACGGTGCCGTGGGGCTGACAGGCAAACCAAATGCCGTTATTTACTTTGACGTTGGATCCTCCCGCGTGGGGGCTGGTGATATGAGTAAAATCGCAGCATTGGCCACACAGCAGAAACAAACGGGTGCCATGGTCAAAGTTGTCGGACATGCATCAAGCCGTACGCGTCAGCTTCCGGTAGATCGTCACAAGATGGTCAACTTACGCATGTCACAGGAACGTTCGAGTGCTGTGGTAAAAGCACTGATCAGCAAGGGTGTGAGCCCTCAGAAAATTACTGTGGAATCCGTGAGTGACAGCAACCCTGTCACACGGGAGTCCATGCCAAGCGAGGAAGCAAAAAACCGCAGGACGGAAATCTTCCTCGTCAATTGAACGGGTTTCCTTTAAACACAGTTCAAATTCACCAATTTGCGTCTGATTGTCCTAGCGACTTTCGGGCGCAAATCGTATAAACAAAATTCAAAATTAATAGTAGAGAAGGCCGATGAATTCCGATTTTCACCGCATTAAGCGATTGCCCCCATACGTTTTCGAAGAAGTGAACCGTATGAAAGCAGCCGCGCGAGCGGCCGGGGAGGACATCATTGACCTTGGGATGGGTAATCCTGATACGCCGACCCCACAGCATATCGTGGATAAAATGGTCGAAACGGTTAAGGATGGACGTACTCATCGCTATTCCACAAGCCGAGGTATTCCGGGCCTTCGCCGCGCGAACGCGGCATATTACAAGCGCCGCTTTGGTGTGGATATTGATCCTGAGACTGAAACAATTGCAACATTGGGCTCTAAAGAAGGTCTCGCAAACCTTGCCATGGCGATTACAACGCCGGGTGATGTGATCCTGTCTCCAAACCCTAGTTACCCGATCCACCCCTATGGGTTTATCATTGCTGGTGCGGTTGTTCGCCATTTTGAGGTTGGGCCGCATATTGATTTCTTCGAGAGTTTGGAGAAAGGGATGCATCACTGTTTCCCAACTCCTACATGCTTGATCCTTAACTTCCCGTCCAACCCAACGGCGATGACGGTGGATCTGGATTTCTACAAGCGGGTCGTGGATTTTGCGAAAGAGCACAAGATGTATATCTTGTCGGACCTTGCATATGCCGAAATCTATTTCGGCGATACACCACCGCCTTCAATTTTGCAGGTCGAAGGGGCGCGTGACGTTGCCGTTGAATTTACATCACTGTCCAAGACCTACTCCATGCCTGGTTGGCGTATGGGCTTCGCAACAGGCAATAAAGAACTGATTGGCGCGCTTACACGGATTAAATCTTATCTGGATTATGGTGCGTTTACACCTATTCAGGTGGCCGCAACTGCCGCCCTGAACGGGCCACAGGATTGTGTGCAGGAAGTTCGCGATATGTACCGGGTGCGCCGTGATGTTATGATTAGCAGCATGAAAGCAGCAGGGTGGGACATCCCCTCCCCAGAAGCTACCATGTTTGCCTGGGCCCCAATTCCAGAACCGTTTACTGAGCTTGGCAGTCTCGAGTTCTCGAAATTGCTCCTTCAAAAAGCGCAAGTTGCTGTTGCACCTGGTCTTGGCTTTGGTGAGCATGGCGATAAGTTTGTCCGTATTGCCATTGTTGAGAATGAACAGCGTATTCGCCAGGCCGCAAGAAATATCAAAAAATTCATGTCGGAAGCTGATGCGCATCTGGCAGCTTATAAAGCAGAGAAGTTGGGAAAATGAGATTAGGTATTGCCGGTATCGGTACCGTTGGTGTCGGTGTCATCAAGATTGTTGAAAAACACGGTGAATTGCTTGCAAATCGTTGTGGCGAACCGATCGAAGTGGTTGCGGTTTCGGGGCGGGATCGCACGAAAGATCGTGGGGTCAATCTGGATGGCATGACGTGGTATGATAATGCTGTAGATCTTGCCTCTGATCCTAATGTGGATATGGTTCTTGAACTTATTGGCGGTAGTGAAGGTGTTGCGCGCGAGCTGTGTACGAAAGCACTGGAAGCTGGAAAGCCTGTCGTAACTGCGAATAAGGCGCTGCTCGCGGTGCACGGAACAGAGCTAGCAACACTGGCTGAGCAGAACAACACTTCTTTGGCTTATGAAGCGGCTGTTGCGGGCGGCATCCCGATTGTGAAAGCCATCCGCGAAGGCCTGGCAGGAAACGTGTTCACACGCGTATATGGCATCTTGAACGGCACCTGTAACTACATCCTGACTGAGATGGAAGAAACTGGTGGCGATTTTGGAGATATTCTGGCGGATGCGCAGAAACTGGGATATGCCGAAGCAGATCCAAGCTTCGATGTGGATGGTGTCGATGCCGCACATAAGCTGGCGATCCTGACCAGCCTTGCCTTTGGTACACCAGTGGATTTTGACAGCGTTTATATTGAAGGTATCCGCGAAGTAACTGCACTGGATATCCAGTTTGCGCAGGAATTTGGCTATCGCATTCGTTTGCTGGGTGTTGCGCGCCAAACTGAAAAAGGAATTGAGCAGCGGGTTCATCCCTGCATGGTCAAACGTGAAACTGCCATTGCGAACGTCTCGGGTGTTTTCAATGCTGTTGTTGCAGAGGGTGACTTTGTTGACAGTACAGTATATGAGGGCCGGGGCGCGGGTGAGGGACCGACAGCTTCTGCGGTTATGGCTGATGTTATTGATATCACATCAGGTAGAACGTCACCGACTTTTGGTATTCCGGCAAACAAGCTGACAGACCTGCCCAAGGTGCCAGTTAAAGAACATGTTGGCTGCTACTATGTGCGCCTGACAGTTCTTGATCAGCCTGGTGTTATTGCTGATATTTCTGCGGCTTTCCGCGATGAGCAGGTGTCCATCGAAAGTCTGCTGCAACGTGGCCGGGATCCAGAGCAATCGGTTTCCGTCGTACTGACAACACACGAGGTTCAGGAAGAGGCGCTGGTACGCGCTCTCGGCCGGATCGAAAACTTTGATCACAACGTGGCGGCCCCACGCATGATCAGAATTGCAAAACTGTAAGGGCCGCACCGTCATTATTTGGATGAATGAGAGAATTTGAAATGACTACAATGGATCGCAAACTCACGCTCGAAATCGTGCGTGTCACAGAAGCCGCCGCTCGCGCTGCGTGTAATCTGGTTGGTCTGGGCGATGAAAAAGCTGCTGACCAAGCCGCTGTTGATGCAATGCGCACGGCTTTGAATGCGCTGGATATCGATGGTACGATCGTTATTGGTGAAGGTGAGCGCGATGAAGCGCCAATGCTCTACATCGGTGAGAAAGTCGGTAGCGGTGAAGGTCCAAAGATCGATATCGCTCTGGACCCACTTGAAGGCACAACACTGACAGCTAAAGGCGGTCCAAATGCATTGGCAGTTATTGCTTTTGCTGAATCCGGTAACTTCTTGCACGCTCCAGATACTTACATGGAGAAAATCGCAGTTGGCGGCGGCCTTCCTGAAGGTGTGATTGATCTTGATAAAGCGGCCGGTGATAATGTTCGTGCCGTCGCTGAAGCAAAAGGTGTTCCTGTGAATCAGATCACTGCATGTGTTCTGGACCGCCCGCGTCACTCAGAGATTATTTCTTCTATTCGTGAAACAGGTGCGCGCATCAAGCTGATCTCTGACGGGGACGTTGCCGGTGTGATGGCGACATCCAACCCGGACAGTGGTGTTGATATCTATATCGGTACTGGTGGTGCCCCTGAAGGTGTTCTGGCGGCGGCTGCGCTTCGTTGTATTGGTGGTCAGATGCAAGGTCGTTTGGTTTTCCGTAATGAAGATGAGAAAAAACGGGCAATCAAATGGGGTGTGGAAGATTTTGATAAAATCTACTCTCTGGAAGAACTGGCCTCCGGCAATGTTATTTTCGCCGCTACCGGTGTAACAGACGGGTCTATGCTACGCGGTGTTCGCCAGATTGGTGATCGCGTTCATACAGAAACAATTGTAATGCGTTCCAAGTCAGGAACAGTGCGTTACATCCGCGGCAACCACCGCGCAAAGTAATTGACCATGAGTGATTTGGAAAAGCCCGCATTCCTGGGGGTGGAGCAATCACTCAAAGGTAGAAAATGGCGCTTGCGGTCAGAAGATGACCGCAAGGCCCTCACCATTGCGCAGCGACTTGATGTTCCCGAAATAGTTGGGCGTGTTCTTGCTGGTCGTGATGTTCCGCTTGATGAGGCGGAGAGATATTTAAACCCCACCCTAAAAGACCTTCTTCCCAATCCTTCAACGTTTAAGGATATGGATGTAGCCGCGTCTCGTATTGCCCATGCCATTAGAAACGGCGAGAATATTGCTGTATTTGGTGATTATGATGTGGACGGAGCAACCTCAAGCGGGTTACTGAAGTGTTTCTTTGATCAAATCGGTGTGCCTTTGCGGATCTATATTCCTGATCGCATGAGCGAGGGGTATGGCCTTAATACACCTGCTTTGCAGACCTTAAAAGGTGAGGGGGCCGATCTCGTAATAACGGTTGATTGCGGGATTGTTTCTTTTGCTGAGGCTGATGCGGCAAAGGAGATAGGACTTGACCTGATCATCGTGGACCACCATCAGGCGGAAACACGCCTTCCGGAAGCCATCGCAGTTGTTAATCCGAAGCGACATGATGAAAATCAGGAGTTCACCTACCTGGCGGCTGTTGGGGTCGCCTTTATTCTGCTCGTTGCGATCAATAGAGAGCTTAGAGACAGTGGCTGGTATGGAGACCGCAAAGCACCAGACCTAATCGGATTGCTGGATCTCGTAGCGCTTGGGACTGTATGTGACGTGGTGCCTCTTGTGGGGTTAAACAGGGCATTTGTCGCGCAGGGTCTGAAAGTCATGGCGCAGCGGCGTAATCCGGGGCTTGTGGCTCTTGCGGATGTGGCAGGGCTTGATGAAGCTCCCGGCACATATCATCTGGGGTATATAATGGGGCCGCGGGTCAATGCAGGTGGCCGGGTTGGTAAGGCGGACTATGGTCCCAAACTCCTCTCTTCCCAAAACCGTGAGGAGTGTGCGGAGCTCGCTCGTGTTTTAGATGAATACAATCTTGAACGTAAAGCCATTGAAACGCAGGTGACGGAAGAAGCGCAGGCGATTGCAGAAAAGCAGTCAGACAGTGATGGTGTTCTTGTTGTTTCAGGGGAAGGGTGGCATCCAGGCGTTATCGGTATCGTCGCCAGCCGCCTGAAAGAAGCTTTCCAGAGGCCTGCTATTGTCATTGGTCTGGATAATGGCATTGGTAAAGGGTCGGGACGTTCTATCGCTGGCGTAGACTTGGGAGCCGCTATTGGCGCTGCACGTCATCTGGAAATTCTGGACGCCGGCGGGGGCCATGCCATGGCAGCAGGCTTGACCATAAAAGAAAACAAGATTGATGAGTTTCGGAATTTTCTGAATGACCGGCTTTCCTCTCATGTAGAGGAGGCCGTTAAAACAGCAAGTCTGGGCCTTGATGGTGTAGTAGGAGTTGAAGGGGCGTCTTTGGACCTCATTGAGAAACTTGAGCTTGCAGGGCCATATGGGGCAGGTAATCCAGAACCCAGATTTGTCTTAGGTCACGCCAAAATTGTTAAAGCCGATATTGTTGGGGAAAACCACGTCCGTGTCATTTTAACAGGTGCGGGGAACCGTGGGCGGATCAGCGGCATCTGTTTTAAAAGTCTGGAAACTGATTTGGGAGAAGCACTTTTAAATCATCGCGGTAGCTCGTTTCACGTTGCTGGATATTTAAGAAAAAACACATGGAGAGGGCAGTCTTCAGCACAGATCCTGATCGAGGATGCATACCGGCTTTCCTGATAAGTTTGGATTTCTGCGGGCTTGCCAAAACAGGGGCAAAAAAAATTAAAAAGTTGTACTTTTTTTCTTGCAAAGAGGCCGTAACAGCCTTAAAAGCCTCTCCAGCGACACAATGTGTCCCCTTCGTCTAGTGGTTAGGACGCCAGATTTTCATTCTGGAAACAGGGGTTCGACTCCCCTAGGGGATGCCACCTTTTTTAAGGTCGCATTCAGAAAGGCACTCAGCTGAGTGCTTTTTTTATTTCTGAAGGCTGTATTGTGTCCCCTTCGTCTAGTGGTTAGGACGCCAGATTTTCATTCTGGAAACAGGGGTTCGACTCCCCTAGGGGATGCCACCTTCCATTTCCAAGCGCAGACTAAATCTTTTCTCAACATGATTCTGCTGGGTAATTTTCTTTCAAAATCTTGAATATGAAAATATGAAATAAGTTCTATTCTTTTAGTAATAAAACTAGTTCGTTTGGTATAGAAGTATATGGCTTTCTATGCCTAAGATTTTGATATTTTTAAATTTTCTCAAAAAAAAACGAATAAAAATTAACCAATTTTTATGAATTGGAAGCCTTCAATGGTACAGTAAATCTTGTTCTTTGGGGGGGGGCAGTCACGGACGAGTACGATGTATTTCCGTGATGGAGAAAGAAAAGTGAGTGCACTGGAAAACACCATATCCGGCTCTGCCGGAGAATTTGATGACTTGATTTTCGACTGGTTGTGGAAAATCGACGCATCTGGCATGTTTACATACTCCAACGGAAAGCTCGAACGACAATTCGGTCAACCTTCTGCGACACAAACTCAGCAAACACTCACTGACATGATTTCGACTTTTACCGATGCCAGTAACCCTAAGAACCGGCAGCAGCTTATTCAGCTCGCTAAACTCATGCGAGAGCGTCAAGATGTCATGGAGTTGGCATTTTCGATCGCGCTGGAATACGGTCAGACTTTAAAGCTGATTTTATCGGCTAAGGTGCTCAGAAACGCATCCGGACGGTTTACTGGATATCGTGGCGCCGGGCGTATGGAGATTCAGGAGTTTATGCACACGGAAGGTTCCATGCAGAATAAAACTCTGTTAATGGCGATCGAGCATTCTCCCAATGGCGTACTTGTGACAGACCAAAATGGCGTAATCATCTACGCCAACCCGGGGTTTTCAAAAATCTCTGGTTACGAACAAAAGGAAGTATATGGAAAAACGCCTAAAATTTTGAACGCAGGTGTCAATAGTCCGGAATTCTATCAGAATTTCTGGGGAACTCTGAAAAAAGGACAAAGTTGGGTCGGTACCATACGCAATCGGCGTAAGAATGGTGAAATTTTCTGGTGTCGGGAAAGTGTTTCTCCAGTTGTACGAAAAGACGGAGTCATTTCAAATTTCATCGCCATTCAACAGGATGTAACCTCAGAAGTAGATGCGCAAAAAGCGCTTAAAGATAGTGAAGCACGTTTCAAAGGCTATGCAGAAGCAGCTTCTGACTGGTACTGGGAGATGGATGAGAATTTGCGTTTCACCTATGTGTCGGATGCAGCTTGCGAAAATGCAGGAATGAAGCGTGCCGATATGTTGGGGATGAGCCGTGAAGAGTTAGTGACAACCGATGAAGACCGGGAGCACTGGAGCGGGCATCTTGAAGATTTGCGCGCCCATCGACCGTTTCAGGATTTCAGTTATTCGTTTGTTCGCAAAGACGGAGTTGTGCGGCAGTGGCAGATTTCCGGTAAACCCTATTTCTCTGAAGAAGGGGAGTTCTTGGGGTATCGTGGTGTCGGCAAGGATGTAACTGAAGCGGCCATTTTGGAAGAACAACTGCGTCATTCACAAAAAATGGAAGTTGTGGGCCATCTGACTGGCGGCGTTGCTCACGATTTCAACAACTTGCTGGGTATCATCCATGGGAATGCTGAACTTCTTCGAGAAGCTCTTGAAGAAGAGAGTGTTGAGGGTGAAAAACTGGATCGCATCGATAATATTCTTTTTGCAGCTCAGCGCGGATCAGGAATTACCAGTCAACTTCTCAGTTTCTCTCGCAAGCAATCTTTGACGCCAAAAATATTGCATCTCGACAGTGAATTAGCAAGAATGCGGGACATCATACAAAGCAGTGTTGGCTCTGCAGTGAAAGTAGAATGTATTTCCGATAAGCATCTCTGGCCTGTATTTGTAGATGAGGATCAATTGTTTAATGCCATCCTCAACATGTCCATCAATGCCAAAGACGCGATGAGCGGGGCAGGAAACCTGCAAATCGCAGCCAGAAACGTCCATGTGCTGATGGGAGATCGACGTACGGATTTGAAGCGCGGTGAATATGTCGTGCTCAAAGTCAAAGATACCGGCTGCGGTATTCCCAGAAAATATATCAAAGACGTAATTGAGCCCTTCTTTTCCACGAAAGAGCGAGGTAAGGGAACCGGGCTTGGACTGTCAACTGTGTATGGCTTTGTAAAACGGTCAGGTGGCAGCATGTGGATCGACAGTAAAGAAGGTGAGGGAACAGAGGTTCAGCTTTACTTGCCACGTAAATTACTGGACACTTGATCTACTTTCAGCAATCAACAGGATTGTCACCATGGATATTCGTCTCTGTTTTGAAAATAAATCAGGCGTCAAAATCGATGAAGCGTCTGTCTTCCGTCATTATGCTGAAAACTATCTTGCGGGATTTCAAGTGGAATGGGGGGGATCCATTAGCATTCCTCATCGTGACACCCATACCAGTCAGATGGAACCCCTATGGCAGTATTATATTCGGGATGCAAGCCAGCCTTGCAGGGATTATTTGATCGAGTACCTGAACCGAAATCCGATGGCGGGGTATTTCGTTCATATCTACGAAGTCAGGCCGGGCTTAGATGATACAAAAATTCACTAATCTGCTGAAACGGGTACCTTGAAATCCGGATCGAAACGGGCATCTTCCAGTACCGCATTTTTAAGTTTGACCTCAGTAAGATCGGCCCCGATAAAATTGGCGTCGATAAGGTTCGCTTCAGTTAGATCAGTCCCCACAAGTTTCGCTCCTTTAAAGGTCGCAGCAGCAAGGTTCGCTGGCCATTTCTTACCCATTGGTTTCCCATCAGGGCCTTTCAGGTCGACTGCCGTAATCTGAGCACGGGAGAGATCGGCATTGGACAAGTTGGAACGCGTGAGGTTTACACCTTCCATTACGGCGTCCTGCAGGTTGATATTGGCGAGTTTACAGTGGGACATATCCGTCATGACAAGTAAGGCACCTTGAAGGTTAGCCCCACTGAGATTTGCTCCACGCATATTGGCACCGCTAAGCGGTTTTCCGGCAAAGTCCATGTTCGAAAGATCCATTTCATGCAGGTCTGCACGTATTCCTTCACGCCCATTGGTTTCCACCCAGACATAGTGTTTTTCCAGGATCGCCTTGAGGTTTGGCGAAATGACAGAAATAGTCTCTTTGGTTGATTTTGGAACAGCAGCTTTTTGAAGGTCATTGAGTTCAATCCCTTCAAGGTTTGCGCCAGCGAGGTTCGCCGCCTCAAGATTACACCCATCAATACTGGCACCTGACAGATTGGCGTCAGAAAGATCCGCCCCGGAAAGATCTGAACCACTCAGATCGCACCCTTCAAGGTTTGCACCAAGGAGTGCCGCATTTTCAAGTTTTGCTCCGGAAAGATCGGCGCCGTTCAGCTGCGAGTAAGCGAGGTTGGCGTTGGCTAAGTGGGCCCCAGACAGGTTTGCACCCGAAAGATTTGCTTTTTCAGCAACAACATCTTCCATCTCGGAATCACTAAGATCAGTTGACTGGAAGGTTACAGTCTCCCCGCCAGCAAGGATCATGGAACCGCCACGGAAATCCGCTTCTTGCAGGTTCGCGCCATTGAGTTTGGCACCTTTAAGTTCTGCGCCGCGAAGATCTGCGCGAATGAGTAACGCATTGGTAAGGTCGGCTTTTGTGAAATCCACGGCAAACAGATCGGTTGCCATTAGATTAGCCCCACGCAAAATAGCGCGGGATAAGCGGCTACCTGAAAGGACTGATTTTTGTAATTTGGCACCTTCAAGATTGGCACCAGACAAATCCATGTGCTTCAAAATGGCTTGTTCACCCTCTTTCGGGTTCTTTAGCCATTTCGCGTGCAGCTCCAGCTTTTTTATTAGTTCTTGCGGAGTTAGGGTTTTCATCCAGTAACCTTTTCCCAATACTTTGTGGATAAAATCCACCCTACATCTGTTAGGGCTTACCGCCTATCAAATTAGTTTTAATTACGTTTAAAATTTAATACGCGTGCAAGGTTAAAAGTTCGTTTCGATTAAACACTTGCAGAGAAAAAAATGGAGAAAATTTGGAATGCAATTGCATCAAAGCCAGATCGACGCTCTGGAGAAGTGGATTGAAGATCGTCGTAATGCATATTTGGTGAAAGGATTTTCTCTTGCAGCTAACTCCGGTGTTTCTGAACTGGCAGAATTTGCACTGGCGCCGGGCTTGAGCGAGGAAGATGCTAAAAAATCTTTGGCGGACTTAAAAGCCGAACTGGATTCCGCAGAAGATTTCTATCGTGATGCGCGGCAGTTTCTGTATGCGGGAAGACAAGGGGGATAAGGTCCCCCTTTGTTTTAAACTTGTTCTTTCGCGGCTTCTACCCGCAGGTATAGCGAGAACATATAGAGAAAGAAGAACAGGGCGAAATAATACTCTTGCGGTTCACTAAACCGAATATCAAAAGGAGAGGGAAAATTGACGCCCATCGCCTCACGTATACGTTCGACATTCTTAACAATGAGGCCCGTGACCGCGGTTGGCAAGCAGATCATGGTTGGCCAGGCCCAGTACCAGATGGATCGGAAATCTACAGTATTTGCCTTACCTCGATATTTTAAAAGCAGTGGGACAATAATTCCGCCTATGATCGTCCAGATTTCAACCAGTACCTTAGGCTTTTGGTCAAACCAATGGTTTGTATTGTGGATATTCGTCTCACCTCGTGGATGATTTTCAAATATTCCTTCGTTAGACCAGCCAAACCAATGCTGGCCCCAGCTCGCTTCTTCTCCCATAAAGTAGAACATGCCAAGGGTCTGGATAACAAGCCAGGCGGTAAGGAGAGGAAACTGCAAAATGCGAGCATTTCTAATGGTGACAACCCCAAGAATAACCGCTGGGATCAGGAAAAGAACCGTTGCATTTTCAACAATCCCAAGTTCCCCATAGACGTAATTGTCATAAAATTCGGGTGCGAGAAGGCGCATGGCCAGCGCAAAGATGATCATTACCGGCGGAAAGTAGAGCCAAAGCCAAACAGGTGGGGTCATCCCCAGTGTTGTAGACGATGTCGTGCCGTGAAAACTCTGCCCTGAAATGTCCATAAAAAACGCCCCCAAAATCTCGTTTATTAAGGATTTTGGAAGCGCATTATAAGCGTGGTAGCAAAAATGTCATGCAGATTTCACATTTCTGCAATGTTGATCAGCTTGCAGCTTTTTCCTCGGCTGAGCCACGAGATTTCGCGACAATGCCTTCAACCATTCTAATGAATTGCTGTTCTTTTTCTTCACTCAACATGAATTTCACAGCAACACCATCCTGCAGATTGCGAACCACTTTGGCAGGAATCATCCCCACATCGTCGATATTGACTGTGATCTGGCTGTTATCGTGCAGCTGAACATCCATCTGAATGCCTGCACCACCTGCAGAAATGTTCAGGATACGGCCTGAATATTCGTTGTCTCCACTTTGCACTTTGGTCGGGCTAGACACGAGGATACGCTTGTGCTGGCGACGATTAGTAGTAGACGTAGTTTCCATTTATTCCCCCAACAGGGCTGTTTATTCTAAAAGCCCGAATTGACAATCCACACCGTACTCTTTGGGCAGGATAGTCGCCGGAAATAGTTAAGAACCTGTTGTCACGAGGTAGAAAATATAAATTTTTCTGAAAAAACTTCTGAATTTGACTTATGCGTCAAAGTTAACAAATTCTTTAGAAAAGAGAGATAACTTTTCTAATATGTGGTATATTGTGTCTGCAAATAGCAGATCTTGAAAGGTCAAGAACATGCGTCAGGTTGAACTGCACTCTCTGGTTTCTGATTTTAAAGCTGATGTTTCCAAATCAACGAAAGCCAGCCGCAAGAATGTTGCGGACCGCGCCAATATTGCCAATCTCGCCGCGTTAGACATGCTGGCAGAAACCGTTGCCGAGAAAAACACCGATAGCCTGTCCAAGAAAGCCCGTGATCTTCACGGTATTTCTCGTGAGCTTCACGAAATTACTGGCATCGTCGAAAACTTGGGTCGTCGCTCCCGCAAAAACTGAACTCAGATCTTTTCTTAACGCCTTTTGGCTGATAGCATCCCTCATTCTTAAATGCGGGCTGCACATGTCTGTGCTGCCTTTTTCCAAACTCTGATCCATCCCAAGATTTAAGGGGGACACGTGGATAACTTAAAAGGCAGCCTTTATATGGTGCTGGCCATGGCGGCGTTTGCCCTTGAAGACATGCTTTTCAAGGCGGCGACCGAGCATGCCTCTATTGCGTATTCCGTGATCCTGTTTGGTCTTGGCGGCCTTGTGATCTTCTTAGGCCTTACGTGGCGGGCAGGGGAGGTTATCTTCCATCCAGGCCTTAAATCCCGTGCACTGATCGTCAGAACCATTTTTGAATTGGGCGGTAGGCTCTTCTTCGCTCTTGCGCTCGCCTTGACGCCTCTATCCACCGCTTCCGCCATTTTGCAGGCCACACCATTGGTCGTGGCACTTGGTGCTGTGATCTTCTTTGCCGAACGCGTTGGTTGGCGGCGTTGGCTTGCCATTGGGATCGGATTTGTTGGGGTTCTTTTGATTTTGCGTCCCGGCCTTGATGGGTTTGAGGCAACCTCCATCTTTGCAGTTCTCGCAACCATCGGCTTTGCCGGGCGTGATCTTGCCACGCGCGCCAGCCCACCCAGCATGTCATCACGTCAGCTTGGGGTATATGGTTTTGCCAATATCGTTTTTGCGGGACTGATTATCCTTTATTTCAACCCAGAAGGTACTTTCCCGGAAGGGAACAGCCTGCTGTATTTGTTGGGGGCATCCACAATCGGTGTGCTGGCCTATCTGGCGCTCACACTTTCCATGCGGATCGGCGAAATATCCGTGGTGGCGTCCTATCGTTACACTCGTCTTGTCTTTGCCATGCTGCTTGGCATTCTGGTGTTTCAGGAAACGCCGGATGCACTGACCCTCGTCGGTAGTGCGGTTATTGTCCTAAGTGGTCTTTATACCGCCATCCGCAATCGCAAAGCAGGCTAACTGACACGCAATTTTAACATTGCCCTTGTTGCTCAAATGCGGGTTATGATTACAGTGCTGTAATTTTATCCTGCAAGAGTGACCGGGCATGACCGAAACAACAAATCCAACAAATGAGCCGACACCCTCTGCCATAGGCTTTTTTGAAAAGTGGCTCTCCCTTTGGGTGGCGCTTTGTATTGTCGCGGGGCTCACTCTTGGTAATTTCCTGCCCCAATTGTTTCAGCTTTTGGCATCCTGGGAATATGCGTCGGTTAATCTGGTCGTGGCGGTGCTGATCTGGGGGATGATTTACCCCATGATGATCAACGTGGATTTTGGAAGCCTCGCCAAAATCGGCGAGCGCCCGAAAGGCCTTGTGATCACCATCGTGGTGAACTGGCTGATCAAGCCTTTCTCTATGGTCTTGTTTGGCACGCTTTTCTTCGAAATTCTGTTTGTGGATCTGATTTCCCCTGAAAATGCGCAGGAATATATCGCTGGGCTTATTCTGCTGGGTGCGGCGCCTTGTACGGCCATGGTTTTCGTCTGGTCACAGTTGACTAAGGGGGATCCCAACTACACGCTGGTGCAGGTGTCGGTGAATGACATCATCATGATTTTCGCCTTCGCCCCCATCGTGGCGTTCCTGTTAGGTGTCACGGACATCGCCGTCCCGTGGGAAACATTGATCCTCTCCGTCGTATTGTATGTAGTGACACCGCTGGTGGCGGGTTTTATCACGCGCCGAGTGATCATGAACGGACAAAGCAAAGAAGTGGGGGAGGCGCGTGTTCACGACTTCACTGCCAAGCTGAAAAGCGGCTCCGTACTTTCTTTGTTATTAACAGTGGTTCTCCTGTTTGGGTTTCAAGGGCATGTGATCTTGGAAAAACCCACCGTTATCCTTCTGATCGCGGCACCACTTCTTGCTCAATCATACAGCATCTTTGCCCTTGCATACGCTACGGCATGGGCATGGAAAGTCCCCCATAAAGTCGCCGCTCCCTGCGCAATGATCGGCACCTCCAACTTCTTCGAACTCGCCGTCGCCGTCGCCATCAGCCTCTTCGGCCTCAACTCCGGCGCCGCCCTCACCACCGTTGTTGGTGTGCTGGTTGAGGTGCCTGTGATGCTGTCACTAGTAGCCTTTGCGAATAGAACGCGGGGGTGGTTTCGGGCAAAATGATCAATAATATTCTATCAAGACCGCCCACCTCCTGCATGAACTGAGAATTTTGTGAAACCGATATCTATTTCAAATAAAGAAGCACGTCAGCTTTGGCTGTCCTCTCAAGGGTTGGGGGAGGCGCCAACTGGTCCGTTGGATGTGCTGGGGATCATAAAGAAACTAGGCTTTGTGCAGCTTGATACCATACAGGTCGTGTCGCGTGCGCATCATCATATTCTGTGGAGCCGCAATCAAAACTACCGCGAACCCATGCTGGATCAGTTGCTTGGGCAAGACCGTTCGATTTTCGAGCATTTCACCCATGATGCCTCCGTTATTCCCATGGACTACCTTCCCATGTGGCAACGCCAGTTCCGCCGTAAGAAGGAGCAGATGGATCGTCCGGGATGGTTTAAAAATCCACCTGATAAGTCTATTCGCAACGCCGTGTTGGAGCGCATTCGCGATGAGGGACCCTTGTCGACCCACGCCTTTGATACCAAAGTTGTCGGAGAGAAGAAGATGTGGTCCCGCCCACCGCATAAACTTGCGCTGGATTACATGTGGTACAGCGGCGAACTGGCGACAAGTCACAGAGTGAATTTCACCAAATTCTATGATCTGGCTGAACGTGTCTTTCCTGAAGACTTGCACCGTACCCAAATGAGCGATGAAGAGCAGATTGATTGGTTATGTCGCGCCGCCTTGGATCGAATGGGGTTTGGGACCGCCGGTGACATTCAAAGATATTGGGATGCGCTTAGCGCCAAGGAAGTGCGCGACTGGATCGCGCGCTCAAACGCAACCCTTCAAACTGTTGACATCGAAACGGCGAAAAAAGACCGGGTCGTTGCATTTGCGCCTTCGGACATCGAAGAAAGACTAGAGGGTTTAAAACCTGCCACGAGCCGGCTTCGTATTCTCAATCCGTTTGATCCCGTTATTCGCGATCGGGATCGCCTCTCCCGTTTGTTTGGGTTTGAATATCGGGTGGAAATGTTCGTACCCGCGGATAAACGCATTTGGGGATACTATGTCTACCCAATCCTGGAAGGTCACCGGTTTGTTGGGCGCATCGAAGTAAAGGCGGACCGCAAAAAATCCGTTCTAAACGTGATCAATTTCTGGCCCGAAAAAGGCTGCCAATGGCCCACCAGCCGCCGCCAGAAACTGACATCAGAGTTGGACCGTATGAAGAAACTCGTCGGAGTAGATGACGTTGTCTGGGCTGTGTGAGCACGTGATGCAAAGTTAAGTAAATCGCCTGATTTTCTAAGGCGTCATCTGCTTTCGGTGTTGCTCTGAAAAGTTGAATGGAATACGATCTAAGTCACGCTTGGTGCTGCCGTTGGATGGTAGGAAGTTGATTGTGGGGGAAGGTGACGTGAGGCAGAAATTGAAGTCCTTTTTTTCTTCCTATGTGGGGCTTCTCACCATTTTTATATGTCTGCTTTTAGCTGTAGTTTATGGCCTGGGGCTGCTGTTCATTGGGGAGAAGCCATTTCAGCAGATCGCAGTTCGGCTTTTGCCTGCAGTTTTTACAGATAGCTATCATGAAAGCACAATTTTTCCGGTGAGCGAAGGAAGTCCGTATCAAATTCATGTTAAATTCCAATACAAAGGGCGAGACTATAACGAAACAAGAGTTATTCGATGTTACGAAGAATACTCTGATCAGCAATTTGTGAGTCGCACGAATTGGACCTCCCATTTGGATGCTGTCGTTGTGAAATTACATGACGGTGCAGGTTTGTTTGTCTTTCCATCTGCATGTCATCCGAGGCGTGGATTGGCACCGCCGAGAGTTGAAGCCGATAGGTTCGGGCTCTTTTTCGCAGACAATCTCGAAAATCCAACTTATCTGATCCAATATCCGTCCCCAGAAATTTATGGAATAGTTGTTAGTGTTTCCTCAACTGTCAGCGATGCACCCTTATTTGATGTCCAAGTGAATTATGATACTGGTTTTGATGAAACCTATAAGTACTCATCAAAGGAAAACCAACAATTCCTCAAACAAGTGAGGTGGGTTTGGAATTCCAAATTTAGTATGTCTGGTGATGGCAGTATGCGTAGAGCTGAAGATTACTCGGCTTTAATGTCTAAAGCTTCGGCACATCTATATTTTAGAAGTCAGTTTGAGAAGAGTAGCGAGATAGTTGATTTCCTATCTGAGGTGAATGAGAGCGTAGTTATCCCGCCAGAACTTATAAAAAGAGCTAAAAAAAAGGGTGATTTAAAATCAAATCCAAATCAACAAGAGGTTGAAAATTTTCTAGCTAGGCACGGTCATTCTTCTCAAAAACTAAACCTTATGAGAAAAGATGTTGTTGTTCCTCTTACAATGGGAAGTGAAAACCAATGGACTTTAGATCTAAATAGGATTGGAACAAATATTTATTACATTAGAAAAATAGCCAGAGATAAAGACATTCACCAAGTGTTAGCTGGCGATAATATTGTTCTAAGTAACAAAATAAAACTCACATTTAATCACGATACGTACGGCGCCACTTATGTGTATATGCCAGAATTTGATGCTTTGATTTCTGTACGAAAACCTCACCACGATGGACGACGAAAATAAAAAAGACCGTGAAAAGGAATATCCGTTAAGCTAAATGCCAACTTTATCTAAAGCGTAGAATTTTGGAAAGTTGGCTGGGGAACCAGGACTCGAACCTGGATTGACGGAGTCAGAGTCCGCTGTCCTACCATTAGACGATTCCCCAGTAGGCACGATGTGCGACCGACGGTTTGTCGGTAGGCGCGCTATCTAACAATTCAAAATCACCTTGTCAACACGCGATAATGCGCAAAGTTGATAATTTTTACTGAAATGTTTTATGAAAAACTGTTAGTCTAGGGACAAATAGGGTGTTCCACCCGTAGATTTTGTCCTGGAGGGCAGTTGCGTGACAACAGCAGACAAGCCTGACAAGGGACGAGACGCACGAAGGAGATATCTGAGACGACCACGTTCCAAACAACGAAATACAGGCAGATGGTCCCACACATATGGGGCCGTGGATCTGGGAACGAATAACTGCCGGCTACTTGTGGCCAAGCCAAATTCCGGCGGTTTTAGAGTGATCGATAGCTTCTCGCGGATTGTCCGCTTGGGCGAAGGCGTAAGTCAAAGCGGCCTGTTATCAGATGCCGCAATGAACCGCACAATAGATGCACTTGGCATCTGTGCGGATAAAATGAAGAAACGTGGCGTGTCGCGTATGCGATGTGTTGCAACCGAAGTGTGCCGAAAAGCCGATAACACGGAGGCGTTTGTCGCTCGTGTGAAGGATGAGATTGGCATGGATCTTGACGTCATCACCACAGAAGAAGAGGCGGGGTTGGCCCTTGATGGCTGTTCGCCGCTCCTTGATTATCGGAACGGCCATGCGCTGGTTTTTGATATTGGTGGGGGCAGTACGGAACTTGTCTGGCTGCGCCTAGGCAAGGACCAGAAAAACGAAATTATTGGCTGGACGTCCATCCCTTATGGCGTTGTGTCCTTGACAGAACGTCATGGCGACGTATCTGCATCTACAGGCGTCTATCGGAATATGATGGATGAAGTGGCCGCGCATATTCATGAATTTGAGCGCGAACACGGGATTTCAGACATCATCGCCGATGGTCGGGTTCAGATGCTGGGCACGTCCGGTACAGTGACAACATTAGCGGGTGTTCATTTTGGCCTGAAGCGGTATAACCGCCAGCGGGTCGATGGGGCTTGGCTGAAATCGTCGAAGATGATCGAGATTTGCGAGCGGCTTTCCATGAGTGATTACGGAGAGCGGGCGCTGGAGCCTTGTATTGGTGAGGAGCGGGCAGATCTGGTGGTCTCCGGCTGTGCCATTGTGCAGGCCATGCATAATGTCTGGCCGGTGAGCAGTATGCGGGTTGCCGATCGGGGTGTGCGCGAAGGATTGCTTCAACGCCTGATGCGCGAAGCCGATCAGGAAGCCAAGGCACAACGGCCACGACATAGAAATAGAAACAGGCGCCGCCGCGGACGTGGCAATGCCCCTGTTAAAGAAGTAGCGAAATGACAGAACGTAAGAAGAAAAACACAAGCGGCCGCAGCAGTGCGGAAATGACAGGCCGCTTGCTGCATACCAAAGTGAAAAGCGCACGGGGACGTAAATATTCGTCCAAGCTTTGGCTGGAGCGGCAGTTGAACGACCCCTATGTGGTGGAGGCCAAGACACGTGGTCTTCGCTCCCGCGCGGCGTTTAAACTGATGCAGCTTGATGATCGGTATAAATTGCTCAAACCCGGCGATAGTGTCGTGGATCTGGGCGCGGCCCCGGGTGGCTGGACGCAGATTGCTGTGGACCGTGTGGGCGCGGTCAAGGGCAAAGGGCAGGTACTCGCCGTTGATATCCTCAAAATGGAGGAAATGGCCGGCGCGAAGGTGATGCAGCTCGACTTCACAGAAGAAGATGCGGATGTGAAGGTGAAAAACGAACTTGGTGGTCCAGTGAACGCCGTGATTTCCGATATGGCGGCGCCGACAACGGGCCATCGGCAGACGGATCACCTCCGCATTGTCTATATGTGTGAACTGGCGCTTCATTTTGCCATTGATGTGCTGGCTCCGGGCGGGTGTTTTATCGCCAAAGTTCTAAAAGGCGGCACAGAGAATGAATTGCTGGATCAGCTGAAGAAAAACTTCGCGGTAGTGCGTCACGCCAAGCCCGAAGCCAGCCGCGCTGATTCCAGAGAAGCCTACGTTATTGCAACAGGATTTCGTGGGGGAGAGTGATCTTTCCCACTACATCTGCGCATAGGTGATATGCGCTTTCGGCAGTTCGAGAAATTTTATTTCTGAAAGCCGCGGTTTTCTTGAAATAAACAGGTCCTATTTCGCCCCTTTGGCTGAGGGGCTGGTCAAAAATTCAAACCGTCATAAATTTGCTCTAGGAATTTTAAAAACTGCCGCTATTATTGCGCTGCAATTCCGAAGGAGTTGCCATGAAAATCCGTGAAGCCTACACTTTTGACGATGTCCTGCTGCAACCTGCAGCCTCTGACATTCTCCCTGCACAAACCAACACTACAACTACGCTGACAAACAGTATCAAACTGGGTATTCCGCTGATCTCCAGCGCCATGGATACTGTGACCGAAGCCAAGATGGCCATAGCCATGGCTCAGGCAGGTGGTATCGGCGTGATCCACAAAAACCTCGGCATTGAGGAGCAAGCCTCCGAAGTGACGCGGGTGAAGAAATTCGAAGCCGGAATGGTAGTGAACCCACTGACCATTCGCCCGGAAGCCCCCTTGATCGAAGCCTTGAATATCATGCGGGTGCATAAAATCTCCGGTATTCCTGTGACAGAGCAGGGAACGGGTAAACTGGTGGGTATGCTGACCAACCGTGATGTGCGCTTTGCCACCAACGAAGCCCAGCCGGTAAGTGAGCTGATGACCAAAGAAAATCTGGTCACCGTTCAGGAAGGCGCCACACAGGACGATGCGAAGATCCTGCTGCACAAGCACCGCATTGAAAAAATCCTGGTCGTCGATGATGCTTATCGCTGTATCGGTCTGATTACGGTAAAAGACATTGAACGCGCCACCCTATATCCAAGTGCTTCCAAAGATGCACAGGGTCGTCTTCGTGTGGCGGCAGCTGTGGGTATTGGCGATGATGGGATCGCACGCGCGGAAGCATTGATTGATGCGGGTGTTGATGTTCTTGTTGTGGATACTGCCCATGGTCATTCTTCCCGCGTATTGGAAGCCGTTGGCCGTGTGAAAAAGCTCAGCAGCCAAGTTCAGGTCATCGGTGGTAACGTTGCGACTGCGGATGGTACCAAGGCGTTGATCGACGCCGGTGTAGATGCGGTGAAAGTGGGTATTGGTCCAGGTTCCATCTGTACAACCCGTATTGTCGCCGGTGTGGGTACACCGCAGCTGACTGCGATTATGGATGCAGCGGAAGCTGCAGAAAAATCCGGTATTCCTGTCATCGCGGACGGTGGTATCAAGACTTCCGGCGACCTTGCCAAAGCGCTGGCCGGTGGTGCCAACTGTGCCATGGTTGGATCCTTGCTGGCCGGTACAGACGAAAGCCCGGGTGAAGTTTTCCTTTATCAGGGACGTTCATTTAAATCCTACCGCGGTATGGGATCTTTGGGTGCGATGGCCCGCGGTTCTGCTGACCGTTACTTCCAGGAAGAAGTTTCCGATAACCTGAAGCTGGTTCCGGAAGGCATTGAAGGTCGTGTGCCACACCGTGGTCCTGCCAACGCCATCATTCACCAGTTGGTGGGTGGCCTGAAAGCGGCGATGGGCTACACCGGAAGCGACAGCATTTCAAAATTGCAGAAAAATGCGAACTTTGTACGTATTACAAATGCAGGCCTTAAAGAAAGTCACGTTCATGACGTGGCAATCACCCGCGAAGCGCCAAACTACCGTCAGGGTTAAGGGGCGCTTTCATGACACCATCTGCACGGCTCGCCGCTCTCGTTGAGCTTTTCGATCAATGGCAAGGGGCGCGTGAGCCTGCAGAAATAATCGTCACTGCGTATTTTCGAAACCGGAGATATGCGGGGTCGAAAGATCGCCGCTGGATTTCCAATCTGTTCTATAAATCCTTGAGAAATATGGGGCAGATTGTTGATTTTATTGAGAAAAATAATCCTGTTACTACTTCAGAGAAACGTGCTGTTGCTGCGTTGTTGAAGTTGGAAGATATCTCGGTTGAGGACCTTAAAGGGATATATCTGGAAGGTCCGCATGCGATCACCTTTGATGATGGTGATCTGGATGCGTTGGCAGCAGGGGAGCTTCCATTCGATCCTGAGCTAAATTTCCAAAGCTGGATTTCCGAAAAACTGAAGACGCAATATCAGGATCATTTTCCTAAAGTTGCAGCAGCCTATCAGGAAGGGGCACCCACCACATTTCGGGTGAACCGCTTGAAAGCAAATCGGGAGCAGGTGCTGGCCGCCTTAAAAGAAGAAGGGTTTGATGCACGCGCTACCGAGATTTCTCCAGACGGAATTATTTTATCAGGACGTGCCAATCTTAATGCGCATCCATTGATGCGGGATGGGCATATCGAGCCGCAGGATGAAGCCGCCCAGATATCTGCAATTTTGACAGATGTTAAGCCTGGGCAGTCGGTGATGGATTATTGCGCAGGTGGCGGTGGTAAAACGCTGGCCCTTGGTGCCCTTATGGAAAATGAGGGTAGGCTTCTGGCCCTTGATGTGGATGGTCGCCGGATGCAGGATATCGAACCGCGCGCGGCGCGGGCAGGGCTTGGCATTGTTAAAATGGACCGCGTTCAAGGGTTGCCTGAGACCCCATCGGAGCAGGATCTTTTCGATTGCGTTTACGTGGATGCCCCCTGCAGCGGGTCTGGCACCTGGCGGCGTCAACCGGATCAGAAATGGCGACTGACTGAAGAGCGTTTTAAAGATCTGATCAACATTCAAAAAAGCATTCTTGAAAAAGCTCATAAATTTGTAAAACCCGGGGGCAAGCTGGTTTACGCGACCTGTTCCATTCTGGAAGAAGAAAATCAAAAGCAGATCTCTGCCTTTTTGAAAACACAATCTGACTTCAAAGTGGCAACCATCAAGGGTGCTGAGATGGGTTTACCTGCCTCCGCTTGTAATGGTGGTATGTTGACATTGACACCAGATGCAATCGGTGCAGACGGATTTTTCACAGCGATCTTGCAGAAAAACTGATTGGCTCACGGGGATGTTTGTTCGTCAGTTGTGATCGCGGACAATATTTTCGTTTTTATACTGGTCTGTGTTCACATATTTCTCGTAGTATATTAACAAAATTAAAATCTATTCCCAGACGGGGAGACGCGCGAAATGTGGATCAAGAAATTCATGATGGCCCTGACATTTGTGGCGGCAACTCAGTTGCTTTCCGCCCAATTGTTGCACGCGATGGGCAGTAGTAATAACGACCAACCTGCGGCAAAGGCAGCTGATCCCAACTTTGATATGGGAAAGCAGGCCATTGATGCGAAAGATTGGCCGTCTGCGTTGAAGAGTTTCAGGCTGGTTGTCGGGAAAGACCCAAAAAACGCGGATGCCTTTAATTATATGGGATATGCGCATCGCCAAATGGGTGATTATGCTTCAGCTTTTAAGGCCTATGGTGAAGCCCTTGCCATCAATCCTAATCATAAAGGTGCCAACGAATATATCGGTGAGGCTTACCTGAAAACAGGTAACCTTGAAAAAGCGGAAATGCATTTGGCGAAACTGGACGATATCTGCACTTTTGGTTGCGCGGAGTACACCATGTTGAAGCGCAAAGTTGCCGAGTTCAAAGCCGCGCAAAACTGATAATCTGAATTAACCAAAAAAAGGGCTGAATGATCCAGAAAGTCACTGGACTTTAGCCTTTTTCATCGCTAAAACCCGTCTATGAAAAACAGTATTCTGATCATAGACTTTGGAAGTCAGGTCACCCAGCTTATCGCGCGCCGGGTCCGCGAGGCGGGGGTATATAGCGAAATCGTTCCCTTCAATAAAGCTGCCGAAAAACTGGATGAGTTCTCCCCAAGTGGTGTGATTCTTTCTGGTGGTCCAGCCTCTGTTATCGGTGATGAAACACCACGGGCACCTGAAAAGGTATTCTCCCTTGGGGTTCCGGTGCTAGGCATTTGTTACGGGCAGCAGACAATGTGTGCGCAGCTCGGCGGTACCGTCGAAGCGCCGGATCATCGTGAATTTGGCCGCGCCATGTTGGATGTTCTGGAAGATAGCCCACTATTTGAAGGCTTCTGGACAAAAGGCGATACCGATCAAGTGTGGATGAGCCACGGCGATCACGTGACCGCCATTCCGGAAGGGTTCCATCCGATTGGCACCTCCAAAGGTGCTCCGTTCGCTGCGATTGCGGATACAGATCGTCATTTTTATGGTGTTCAGTTCCACCCTGAGGTGGTTCACACACCAAAAGGTCATCTACTTATTTCAAACTTTGTCCATAAAATCTGCGGCCTTGCAGGCGACTGGACAATGGCAGCCTTTAAAGATCAGGCCATTGATGCCATTCGCCGTCAGGTTGGTGATGGCAAAGTTATCTGTGGTCTTTCTGGCGGTGTTGACAGCTCCGTTGCTGCGGTTCTGATCCATGAAGCCATCGGCGATCAGCTAACATGCGTATATGTGGATAATGGTCTGATGCGGGCAGGGGAATCCGAGCAGGTCGTCAGCCTGTTCCGGGATCACTACAATATCCCGTTGATCCACCGTGATGCGTCTGACTTGTTCTTGAATGAGCTGGAAGGTGTTTCAGATCCTGAAACCAAGCGTAAAACCATCGGGCGCATTTTCATTGATGTGTTTGATGAAGAAGCTAGCAAAATTGGCGGCGCTAAGTTCCTGGCGCAAGGTACGCTTTATCCGGATGTGATTGAATCTGTGTCTTTCTCCGGCGGTCCAAGTGTTACCATTAAATCTCACCACAATGTGGGTGGCTTGCCGGAGCGTATGGATCTTGAGCTTTTGGAGCCATTCCGTGAGCTGTTCAAGGATGAAGTTCGCGCTCTTGGACGTGAGCTTGGTATGGCGAAAGATCTTGTGGATCGTCATCCGTTCCCGGGACCTGGCCTTGCCATTCGTGTGCCGGGAGAGATTACCCGTGACCGTTTGGATATTTTGCGTAAAGCGGATGTTATTTATCTTGAAGAAATCCGCAATGCGGGCCTTTATGATGAAATCTGGCAAGCGTTCTCTGTTCTTCTGCCAGTGCGTACCGTTGGTGTGATGGGAGATAACCGGACATATGATTATGTCTGTGCCCTTCGCGCGGTGACGTCAACTGATGGTATGACAGCGGATTACTATCCGTTCAGTCACGATTTCCTTGGTCGCGTTTCAACGCGAATTATCAATGAAGTACAAGGCATTAACCGCGTGGTCTATGACACTACCTCAAAACCACCAGGAACAATTGAGTGGGAATAAAGCATATTATTGTTGGTAAAAAGCGGCCCTAAACGGGGTCGCTTTTTTGTTGAACAGCATACAGTTGATATCTCTCTGGATGCTTTGATGTTTCGAATCCATTAAAATATCTTGCAAGGCTTTATTGTCAGGTAACTATATCGCGTGGAATGACCCGCTATAAATCAACTAACTGCATTTTCTCATAAATATTGGTTTAAAATGCTATTAGTGCTTTAGTTTTTCTTCCGAAGAAATCTCGCTTTGGCGAATGGCGCGGGCGATGTCGTGCCAGCCATATTGTCTCGCTGCGTGGATCGCGCGTTCGATACCGCAGGTACGGATCAGGTTGTTTGCAATTTCTTGCTTCTGTTTCGGTAGTGCAAGGCTGGCCATAATCTAACTCCCCAGCAGGTTACTCAATAAGTGAGCATGTTATCAATTAGATGCTAATTTAAGGTAAACATCAATTGAGGCGGAAACGAGGGACGTAATTAGGCATTTTTGAGGCGATTTAGCTTGATTAATTTATGTTTTGGTGATATACAATAATTTAGAAAGTGTTAGCGATTACTGTAGGTTAAGTGGCTTAACCGACGAGTTCTTTGCAAACTTCCTGAATATGGCGACTGGTCTATTTTTATAGTGCCGCAAGCAAATGGGATACAGAAAAACGGACGCTTTTTATATAGGCGCCGCGCTTTGAATTCAGAAATGCCCGTGACTTGTGGTGAGCCAGCGCAGTGCCCACCTTGTTACGAACGCCCCGGGGATATCGGCCGTGGACGAAATTTATTGCGTCCCCAGTCCACTTTTATGCTTTGAATAGAGAATATAAAAGTAGAGCTACTAGAGCGATCGCTATCCACCCACCAACTTGCAACATAAACCCAGAGAGCTTTTGCTTGCCTGCGTAATGCCGATAGGCGGGCCACACCAAAATCAGAATACCGAGCGCATAAATCAGCCTCATTATCTGTTCTGTTTCCATTTCTTCTCCTTATTTCTGACTATTTTTCAAATATACTCCATGAGCAATTGCGTTCCACCTTTATGCAGTTTATTTTAACCCGCAAATTCAAGCGATGCTGGAGTGATTAGTGGCTGATATTTTTAGCGAAGTAGATGAAGAGGTCCGTAAAGACCGGTCCTTGGAACTTTGGGCGAAGTACGGAAAATACGTTATTGGTGGAGCGGTTGTAATTATCGCGGCAACTGCCGGTGTAGTTGCGTGGCAAAAACACCAACTGAGTCAGGCTCGGGATAACGGGGCGATTTTCGAAAATGCAAGCCGCCTTGCAACTGAGCAGAAGTTCGATGAATCTGCTGCGACATTTGGTGAGCTTTCTGTATCAGGCACTGAAGGGTATAAAGCGCTTTCGACGCTCCGTCAGGCTTCCGCATTGATTGCTGCCGGAAAAGGAGCCGATGCCATCGTTTTGTATGATGAGCTAGCTGGATCCGCTGCAGATAATGAGTTTAAAAACGCTGCCCGGATTTTTGCTGGATATTATCTGATTGATAACGGCACCACAGCGGAAGTGCGTGATCGTGTATCCTCTTTGGCTAGTTCAGGTGACCTCTGGTCTGCGAATGCACAAGAATTGTTAGCCTTGGCTGATCTTAAAGACGGAAAGAAAGACGCCGCGCTCACCACTTTGAAAGCTCTTGCGGAAGATGCCGCAGCACCAGCAGGTGTTAAAGCAAGAAGTGAGCAGTTGGTGGAAATCCTGTCAGTAAAGTAATAGAGACACTTGAATTCAGTTCAGGGAAGAGGGGCTTAGGGTGAAACGGTCAATCCGCACATTTGGTAAATGGGTAGCGCTTTGCGGTGCTATTTCCTTGGTATCTGCATGTGACAGCTTGCCAAATTGGTTTGGCGACTCTGAGGCACCGCCACTTCCTGGTGAACGAATTTCAATTCTGGCTTTGGAAAAATCACTCGAGCCGGATGAAGGTTTGGCCGATGTAACCGTAAGGCTACCGGCTCCATATGCCAATGAAAACTGGCCTCAATCGGGCGGTGCAGCAAACAATGCAATGCATCATTTGCTGGCTGATGGGCCACTCGAAGAAGTTTGGAGCCGAAATGTAGGTGAAGGTAATTCTGAAACTATCCGTATCCCTACTCGTCCTATTATTGCTGATGGTCGGTTGTTCGTCATGGATGCTCGTAGTCGTGTGCGGGCGTATGAAGCTGCAACAGGTCGATATCTTTGGGGGGTGAATTTAACACCACGTGGTGAGGAAAGCGGTACCGTTGGAGGAGGAATTTCTGCAGGTTATAACCGCTTGGTCGCAGCAACGTCCTATGGTGAAGTATTTGTGCTGGATCCTGCAACGGGCCGTCAATACTGGAAAGAGGATGTCGGCTCCCCGGTTCGGGCAGCGCCCACCATTGCTGAAGATGCTGTCTTTGTTATTACAGTAGACAGCCGTGTCATTGCACTGGAACTTGAAGACGGTGAAAACCGATGGGACTACGAAGGTGGTATTGAAACAACTGGTCTTCTAGGAGCCGCAAGTGCTGCTGTAGATAACGGGTTGGTCATTGTTCCATTTTCGACAGGCGAGCTTTACGCACTGCGAGCAGATAATGGTCAGCAGGCTTGGAGTGATCAGCTTCAGAAGAAACGTCGTTACAGCTCTTTGACGTCACTTGCCGATATTAATGCAAATCCCGTGATTGATCGTGGGCTTGCTATTGCCGCCAGTTTCTCCGGCCATATGGTGGGCATTGATACTCGTAGCGGGAACCGCAAATGGGATCAAGAAATCTCTACTCTGCAAACGCCCTGGGTTGCCGGCGATTTCATTTTTGCAGTCACAACGGACGGTGAATTGGTTTGCCTTTCCAGACAAACAGGATTGATCCGTTGGGTCAGATCACTTGGTAAATATGAAGATCCTGAGGACAAATCAGGGTTAATTGTGTGGAATGGACCTGTTTTGGTAAGTGATCGTTTGATTTTGACTAATAATTACGGTATTGCGGTGTCTGTTTCCCCCTATGATGGAGAGATCCTGGGTAAGTTGGAGCTGGATGATCCTGTTTCCATCCCACCGGTGGTCGCCGGGGGTATATTATATATCTTAACGGACGATGCCCGCTTAGTGGCACTTCGCTGATTAACTAAATGTCATTTACAGTAGCAATTATCGGGCGGCCCAATGTGGGTAAGTCCACTTTATTTAATCGCCTCGTTGGTAAGAAGTTGGCCCTGGTGGATGATACCCCAGGGGTAACCCGTGACCGGCGCGAGGGGGATGCCCGTATTGGGTCTTTGAAATTCCGTGTGATAGATACGGCGGGATTAGAAGAGGCTTTTGATGATAGCCTTGAAGGGCGTATGCGACAGCAGACGGAACGCGCCTTGGAAGAAGCCGATGTTGCGCTGATGTTATATGACGCACGCCTTGGGGTTACCCCTATGGACAGCCATTTTGCTGATTGGATCCGCAAATCTTCTGTTCCCGTCATTCTTTGCGCAAACAAATGTGAAGGTAAGGATGCACACGCTGAACTTCACGATGCCTATTCTCTTGGACTTGGAGATCCTGTGGCTGTGTCGGCAGAACATGGCGAAGGGATGGGGGAACTGTTTGATCTGTTGCTCCCTTATGAGAGGGAACAAGAAGAAGACATTCCGGCAAAAGACCGTCCGTTGCAGCTTGCCATCGTTGGTCGTCCGAATGCCGGTAAATCTACACTGGTAAACAAAATCATTGGTGAAGACCGATTGCTTACTGGCCCGGAAGCGGGTGTGACCCGTGACGCTATCTCCGTTGAGTGGGAACATGAAGGCCAGAAAATCAAACTTGTGGACACAGCAGGTATTCGCCGTAGAGCCCGGGTTCAGAAAAAACTGGAAAAACTGTCTGTCGCCGATAGCCTCAGGGTTATCAAAATGGCGGAGGTCGTTGTTCTTGTGATTGATGCGGATGTTTCTTTTGAGAAGCAGGATCTGACTATTGCTGCTCATGTGATTAATGAAGGCCGGGCGCTTGTGGTCGCTGTGAACAAATGGGACATTGTGAAAGATCGTAACGCGATGTTGCAACATATCCGCGATAAATTGCAGGTTTCTTTGCCTCAGGTTCGTGGTGTGCCAGTTGTAACCATGTCCGCGCTTACCGGACGAGGTCTTGAAAAACTGATCCCTCAGGTGCTGAGAGTTTACGAACTGTGGAATAAACGTATTTCAACAGCACAGCTCAACCGTTGGCTGGAAGGTATGTTGGAGCGGCATCCGCCGCCAATGGTGAAAGGGCGACGTCTGAAAGTTCGGTATATGACACAAGTGAAATCACGTCCGCCGACCTTTTCATTATTTATGTCGTCCCGTGGTGAGTTGCCTGAGGCTTATATCAGATACCTGATCAACGGTTTACGCGAAGATTTTGATATGCCGGCGGTACCGATCAGGATCTCTCCACGAACCGGCAAAAACCCATATGCAAAAGATTAATATGAAAGCCTCACCTAATTGGTGGGGCTTTTGTTTTCCAGCGAAGTGAAAGCGGCTTTCAGTCGTCTGACTAGCTCAGTGCTGCTGTTCTTGTTCAGGGCAATGTATAAACGGCTGTTCAGGAGTTCCGGGCCTCGAATGCTGTAGGTGATGACGCCAGGATATAATTTTTCAAAGGATTTCAATGTTTTTTCAGACGTTGCAACGAAATCAGCCCGACCCATAGTGACCAATCGTATCGCTTCAAATTCTTCTACAGATTTAAGAATACTAGCAGGGGGAAACCCTTTTCTTTGCAAGGCTTCAAGCGACATGGATTGCCTGACGACAGAGATCTTATGGTTCTTTAACTCATTGAGATTTTTTGGAACGGGTTGGCTTTTTTTGAAACTATAGAAATAAATCGGATCACTTTGGTGGAGTTCACTAATCCATTGAAAAAGATGTTCACGGTTTTTTGTGCGAACAATTGTGTAGATGGCAATGTTTTTCTTTTGAAGCGCCATTTCATAGGCGCGCGCCCACGGCAACTTAATTATCTGAAATTCAATGCCGTTTCGGGTAAGTGTCTTTTTGACGATATCTGTGGACGTGCCACCGATCTGACCGTTTTCATTTGTTACATATGGCGGCCAGATATCTGTAACAATCGTCAGTTTTTCATTTGCCCAAACAGGGCGGCAAATAAAAGTGAAGACGAATAGAAAGAAAAAGGCGCGCATTTATATACCTTAAGTTTTATGCCATAAGTATAATTTAATATTGCGCGCTATTATTCAAGATCTAATATTTTTTACAGTCCAGACGAGTTTTTCTTCGTTAATCTGCTGCATATCAAGGCCTAACATTTCGCGGTTAGACCTGACGGTACCAATCCAAAGTTCTTTCCAGCAATCCAGCATGATCTGCCGTTCTATGCCGCTTAGGCCACGCAAGATACGAAGACCAGTATGTTCAAAGCAGGTATCGTTGGTATTTGCGATAGGCGTTGTATTGTCCCCCATACCTTTAAAGATAGTTTGCAGAAACAGGGAAGCATTTTGCTCATTTCCTTCTTTCAGCCCCAGCAGATCTGTAAGTTTGGGGAAATACTGCAGACCAATCAGACGAGCAGCTTTGCCACCCAATTCTCGGGTTTCATAAGGACCAATGACGTGACAAAGTTCGCTGAGGCCATTTCGGATATATTCCATGGCATAGTTTCTATTTGCTTTGACCAGACGTTCTGCCGACCAGCTCTCGGTAGGTGGTACAGGCTGGCTGTTGGGATTAAAAGGAGGGGGTAGTTCACCTTTAGCGAACTGAAGTCTTTCATCGTCGGAAAGGTCATGATCATATTCTTTAAAATACCCGCAAAAACCAAATTCACCGGTTAAGTCTTCAGATACGCAGACATATCCGAGACGGGGGTTTTTAAGAGAAACACCGTTATGTGCATACCAGCCGCGCATAAAACCACGCCCAACTTCCTTTGGAACACCACAAAGAGTAGGGCCATCATACATCCAGCGGGGATATCGAAACCTTACCCATGCTTTCTTGCTGTTCTCTTCCATATATTCAACACCGACACCGCCGATGGCATTGGATAGGACATGGTACTTCGCGCACGCAACCGCATCTGGCTCTCTTGAGAGGCCGAGCTTTTCAAAGCTGCTCAGGAATTTCTCCAGATGTTGCCGTCTGAAAAGACGAAACATCCATTCTTCAACAATGTCAGGGGATTTATTGGCAGAAACCATCAGCTGCAAACCAAGGAGGTATGCGTGGTGAATTTCTGCCTGCGCTTCAATCGCAGCATTGCCTGAAGTTTCCATATGATGTCCTTCCATTATTTGGAATGTTTTTTTGGACATCATATGGCTTAAGAAGAGTGGCTGCAACGCCCTATCAAATTAGAGGGTGATAATCTCACCATTACCTGAATAGTCAGCAGACAGGTATTTAAGGATTTCAGTTGCTTTTTCTTCAGGCGTTGGCAGCGTGCTTTGGTCTTCGCCAGGATAGGCGGACAGACGCAACTTTGTCGCCGTGGCGCCAGGGTCCAGAAGGTTCACTTTTGCATTGGTGCGTTCAATTTCACCGGCATAGGTCTGAATAAAGCTCTCAAGTGCGGCTTTTGTTGCAGCGTAGCCGCCCCAGTACAGTTTGTGTTCCCGTGCAGCGGCTGATGTCAGGAATAGTGCCCGTCCGGCTTCACTTGCACGAAGAAGCGGGTCCAGAGCGCGAAGAAGGCGCCAGTTCGCATGAACGTTCAGGCGGAAGATATCTTCCCAGAGCTTTGGATCATACTGTGGCAGTGGTGTCAGTTTGCCAAGCATTGCGGCGGAGCCCACCAGAATGTCCAGCTTTTTCCAGCGTTCAAACAAAGGCGCGGCAAGACCGTCAATGTTATTTGTTTCCAGCAGATCAAGTGGCACCAGTGTGGAAGAGCCACCAGCTTTCTGGATTTCATCGTCTACTTCTTCAAGGCCGCCGACAGAACGGGCGATCATGATGACATGTGCGCCTTCTTTTGCGAGGGCAATAGACACAGCCCTGCCAATTCCGCGAGAGGCACCTGTGACCAGTGCGGTTTTACCTTCAAAACTTTTCATGTCGTTATCCGTTTAAGAACCCTCTGAAAGAAGGGTCAATTCTTTGTCTTCGCCTGTCTCGTGATCTGTAAGATCAATGGGATAGTCGCCAGTAAAGCAGGCGTCGCAATATTGTGGCTGATCATTGTTGCGACCATCTTCACCCATGGCTTTATATAAGCCATCCAAAGAGATGAAACTCAGGCTGTCTGCACCGATAAATTTGCACATTTCATCAATGTTATATTGAGCGGCAAGTAGTTTTTGACGGGTAGGGGTGTCCACCCCGTAGAAGCAGGAATGACTTGTTGGCGGGCTTGCGATCCGCATATGAACTTCTGTCGCTCCCGCATCGCGCATCATCTGCACAATCTTGGTAGATGTGGTTCCGCGAACAATACTGTCATCCACCAATACAACACGTTTTCCTTTAATCAGGGCCTGGTTCGCGTTGTGTTTAAGTTTAACACCTAAGTGGCGGATTTGATCCGTAGGCTCAATAAAGGTCCGTCCAACATAGTGGTTCCGGATGATACCAAGCTCAAATGGCATCCCTGATTGTTCGGCATAGCCGATAGCCGCTGGAGTGCCAGAGTCCGGAACAGGAATAACTGCATCCGCCTCTACAGGGTTCTCAGAGGCGAGTTGACGCCCAATATCCTTGCGTACGTCATAGACAGAACGTTCTTCAAGAACACTGTCCGGACGTGCAAAATAGATATGTTCGAAAATGCAGAAGCGGCGAGGTGGGTTATTAAATGGAGAATGGGAACTGATACCATCCTCATCGATGATCACGACCTCCCCGGGCTCCACATCCCGAATAAATTCAGCACCGATGATATCCAATGCGCATGTTTCAGACGCCAAGATGTAAGAGCTATCCAGTTTACCAAGAACCAATGGGCGAACCCCATACGGGTCGCGCATTCCGATCATCTTCTTACTGGTCAAAGAGACGAGGGAGTAAGCACCCTTAATTTTCGACATTGCATCAACAATGCGATCTACCACTTTGATTTTCTTGCTATTTGCGATTAAGTGGATGATTACTTCAGTGTCCATGGTGGACTGAAAGATGCTGCCTTCCTGAACCAGCTGCTTGCGAAGTGTCGCAGCGTTAGTCAGGTTTCCGTTATGGGCTACAGCAAGACCGCCATTGGCAAGATCAGCAAAAATTGGCTGAACATTTCTAAGGACGGTGCCACCTGTTGTGGCATATCGATTGTGGCCAACTGCTGCGTCACCTTTAAGGCTGTTGATGACAGCTTCACTTGAGAAGTTGTCGCCGACTTTACCCATTGCTTTATGACTATGGAAGTGGCGACCATCGTGGCTGACGATGCCCGCAGCTTCCTGTCCTCGATGTTGCAACGCATGAAGGCCTAGTGCAACGAGGGCGGCGGCTTCTTCGTGACCATAAATGCCAAAGACACCACATTCTTCATGCAGTTTGTCATCATCAAACGGTGTGCCGGTCATTTGGACATAATCATGTTCAGTCATGGTTTTACCTGAGTACCTTTAGTGAGGTTTTCCATCTGTTGTCGGGATTTTTCATCATATCCCTTCTCCAGATCTTCAATGGCATCTTTCACCGATTTCTCGACGTCATTACGCAACGTCTCGGGGATGCTTTCATAACCTTTTTTCGCCTTTATGGCGCTATCTTCCGCTGCTTCCGTCGCGATGCGCAGATTTTCCTGCATATCAGGCGGGGTCAGTGCGGCAACAAATTCACCAGCCGCCTGCGCAATGGGAAGCATCCTGGCTTCTGTCACGGCTTCTGGTCGGCCATTTTTGGGAACGAACTGGACAAATACCAGCCAAGCGATCCCAACAACAACAATGGCGCGCGCGATGCCAAAGAAAATACCCAATGAGCGATCTAATGCACCAAGGGCTGAGGCTTTCACCTTTTCCGACACGGCGTGGGTGAGAAAAGAGAGGGCGACAAGGCTTACAATAAACAAGCCGGCACCAGTTGCCAGATCAGCCAGCAATATGTTCGGGATGTAGAGGCGTGGATAAGGCTGTACGACCGGGAAAAGATACAGTGCGATGAAGGTTGCTCCGATCCACCCGGAAATGGACAGTACTTCTTTTACAAATCCACGCAGAAAGCCAAATGCTGCTGATACAACAAGGATGACAAGAATAAGAGCGTCCACGATATTGATGGGCAGTTCCTGCATAATCCGGTCTCTAGCCTTTAAACCTAACTCTCGTTGGTGTTTGCCGTGAACAACCGCACGATCTCTGACAAATGTTCAATCTCAATCGTGCGAATGGAGTTTTCTTTCACTTTACTGCCAACCGGTATGATGGCAGTGGTGAAACCCAATTTCGCGGCTTCCTTCAGACGGGCATCCGTCTGACCGACAGCTCTGATTTCACCTGATAATCCAATCTCACCAAAAATGATACTATTTTCGGGAACAGGGACATCGGAAATTGATGATACAAGGGCAGCCGCGACGGCAAGGTCGGCTGCTGGCTCATTGACTCTGAGACCACCAGCAACGTTCAGATAGACCTCATTACCTGTAAGGGAGAGGCCGCAACGGGCATCCAGCACCGCAAGGATCATCGCCAAACGGCTTGAATCCCAGCCAACAACTGCGCGGCGCGGGGTTGCTTGCTGTGAGGGGGCAACAAGTCCTTGTATTTCGACCAGCAAAGGGCGAGTGCCTTCCATACCTGCAAAAACAGATGCCCCGCTGATCGCTTTTTCCTGATTGCCCAGAAAAAGAGAAGAAGGGTTACTGACCTCCTTCAAGCCTTTATCAGTCATTTCAAAGACGCCGATTTCATCGGTCGCACCGAAACGATTCTTAACCGCCCGCAAAATTCGGAACTGATGACCACGATCGCCTTCAAAATAGAGAACCGTATCCACCATATGCTCAAGAACCCTAGGGCCAGCAATTTGCCCATCCTTGGTCACGTGCCCCACCAGCATCAGAGCGCAGTTGAGTTTTTTCGCAAGGCGGATCAATTCCTGTGAACAGGCACGCACCTGAGAGACAGTGCCAGGGGCGCTATCCAGATTATCTGCATACATAGTCTGGATAGAGTCGATAATCAGAAGATCCGGGGCGTCCTGCTTTTCAAGGCTTGTGACGATATCCCGGATGGAATTGGCCGCCGCCAGTTTTACAGGGCTGTCCTGTAATCCAAGGCGTTTGGCACGCATGGATATCTGAGTGGTTGCCTCCTCCCCAGAGATGTAGGTGCATTTGTAGCCTTGCTTGGCCATCACCCCAACGGCCTGCAATAGGATGGTGGATTTGCCGATACCCGGATCACCACCGATGAGCACTGACGAGCCGGGTACAAAACCACCACCTAAAACGCGGTCTAGTTCTGCGACACCACAATTGGCCCTTTTATATTCCTTGGCGACCGTATCAAGGGACGTAAATTCCAGTTTTCGTCCTTTACCACTTGAAAGACCTTTAGGAACCGCTTCGTTGGTGGCTTCTTCTGCAATGGAATTCCATTCGCCGCAGGCGTCACATTTACCCTGCCATTTGCGGTAACTTGCACCACAGTTTTGACAGGAAAAATGTTCAGTTACTCTTGCCATAAAATCCCTATCAGGGCTTGAGGATATCCAATTCGATAGGGCCGTTTATATCACCCTTGATGAACTGTTCAACATAAGGATTGCCAGAATCCTCAATCTGATCAGCAGGGCCTACCCAAACAACCGACCCTTTGTAAATAAGGGCAATGCGATCCGCAATTTTCTGCGCGCTTTCCATATCATGGGAAATGGTCAGAGTTGTCGCGCCCAAATGTTCGGTACAATCCCGAATGAGATTATCAATGACGTCCCCCATAATAGGGTCGAGGCCAGTGGTTGGTTCATCAAAGAAGATGATTTCAGGGCTTGTTGCAATGGCGCGAGCAAGGCCCACACGCTTTTGCATGCCGATGGACAAGGAAGCCGGGTTTTTATTTGCCATTTCAGGGCCAAGTCCAACCAGTGCCAGTTTTTCGATGGCAATTTCCTTGGCTTCTTTGCGTTTCATACCCTGCGCCTGTATTAGCCCAAAGGCGACATTCTCCCAAACAGGTAAGCTGTCAAAAAGGGCAGCATATTGAAACAACATTCCCGTGTTATTCAGTGTTTTTTCCCGGTCTTCTTTGGATAAGTCGAGAACCGATTGTCCATTGAGGTGGATTTCTCCACTTTCAGGATGAAGAAGGCCCAGAATGCATTTCAGCATGACGGATTTTCCAGTGCCGGACCCACCGATGACGACGACCGACTCACCCTTCGCGATATCAAGGGAAAGGTCATTTAGAACGTGTTTATTTCCAAACGATTTGCAGACGTTCTGAAGGGATATCGCAGGTACTTCCGTCATTCAATCAATCCAGCAGAAGAACGGTCAGGAAGTAGTCACTGACAAGGATCAGAATAAAGGAGGAGACAACCGCATTTGTTGTTGCGCGTCCAACTCCTTGCGCGCCACCAGTGGAATTAAATCCGTGGTAACAACCCATCAAAGAGACAATAAACCCGAAGACGGATGCCTTGATCAGACCAGAAACAACATCACGGGTTTCAAGGAAATCAAAGGTATTTTTGATGTAGGAGCTGGGGTTAAAACCAAGAGATTCAGTTGCGACAAGATACCCACCGGACACACCGATAATATCCGCAACTAATACAAGGATGGGGAGGGTGATCATGCCTGCAAGCACGCGCGGCGCCACCAGATATTTGAACGGGTTTGTAGATAAAGTGACGAGTGCGTCAATCTGTTCGGTAACCCGCATGGTGCCAATTTCCGCAGCGATCGCCGCACCAACACGGCCGGCGACCATCAAACCGGATAGCACCGGTGCCAGCTCGCGTGTCAGACCAATGACCACAATGGTCGCCACAGCACTTTCTGCGTTAAAACGAGAGGAGCCCACATAAATCTGCAAGGCAAGCACCATGCCCGTAAACAGGGCGGTCATTCCGACAACCGGCAAAGAGAAATAGCCGATCTGCATCAACTGGCGAAGGAAAATTCTAAGATAAAATGGAGGGAGGAAGATGTGGCGGACTGTTTGAACGGTAAACAGGCTTAAGTGACCGACTGCGGTCATAAATTTAAGTGCAACCCGTCCGATTGCGGCAAGAAAATTCCATTCCATAACTCTGCCCCGTTTACTCCCCGCCGACATAGTCACGGTAATATCTATGCCCTAAAGACGTCAGGATCTCGTAAGGAATGGTTCCGGATTTTTCCGCAACTTCCTCCAAGGTGATCCCGTCACCGATCAATGTCACATACTCCCCCGCACGGCTTTTTTCTTCTGGTATCGCCGTCATATTGACAGTCAGCATATCCATGGATATGCGCCCCACAATCGGTGCCCGCGCGCCATCAATGCCAACTTCAGCAATTCCACCAAGGTTACGTGGATACCCGTCGGCATACCCAATGGCAATCTTGGCAATCCGTTCTTTGCCTTGCGTTATGTAGGTCGAACCGTATCCAACGGTTGTACCTTTGTCAAGCGTATCAACTTGTAAGATTTTTCCTTTTAATTCAATGACATCGGACATTGGATTGTCTTTGTCAGGTGTCGGGTTTGCCCCATAGAGAGCCACGCCGGGGCGCAGTAGATCAAAGTGGTAATCCTGTCCTAAGAAAATCCCGCTGGAATTTGCGAAAGATATGGGCAGATTTTGAAGATTTTCAGGCAGTTGAGACCGAAGTTCCTGTAACTTGTTTCTTTGGATGTAGTTCATCGGGTTTTGAGCTTCATCGGCGCAGGCCAGATGGCTCATCACATATAGAATTTCTATATGATCCCAATAGGTTACATCATGAAGTGCTTCTAAGTCACTTGCCACAAAACCTAGTCGGCTGATACCTGTGTCTATATGCAGCAGAGCAGGGAGCTTAAGGCCTTTGCTTTTTGCAAAGCCGTTCCATTTTTTAAGTGATTGAAGATCACCGATTACTGGGATCAGGCTATTTTCGGTATAAGTATCTGCAGAACCCAATAACCCGTTTAAGATAAAAATCTGCGCTTGGGGTAGTTTGTGTCGAAGTTTGATCCCTTCCTCGGGTAAGGCGACAAAAAAGGTGCGACATCCCTTATTCCACAGAGCAGGGCCAATTCGGTCGGCGCCCAGACCGTAAGCGTTGGCTTTCACAACAGCAGCGCATTCTGCTTTTGGGGCCTGAGAGTTCAGGATCTCATAGTTTTGGACAAGCGCATCCAGATCAATGCGCAATATACCTCCGGCAAGATCCTCTGACCTCATTCATGATGCTCCGGCAAGTACTGATCCAACGCCAGATCACCAAAGCGCGTAAATTCGGACTGGAACTGCAAACGGACGTTACCAATGGGACCGTGACGCTGTTTGCCGATGATTACCTCCGCCATATTGTGGACACGCGCCATTCGCTCCTGCCATTCAATATGTTCTGGGGTTCCTTCGGTTGGCTCTTTACGGCCTTCATAATATTCTTCGCGATACACGAACATAACAACGTCGGCATCCTGCTCAATGGAACCGGATTCACGAAGGTCAGAAAGCTGCGGGCGTTTGTCATCGCGGCTTTCTACCTGACGGGAAAGCTGAGAAAGCGCGATGACCGGAATATCCAGCTCCTTAGCCACGGCTTTCAGGCCCTGTGTCACTTCAGAGATTTCCTGAACACGGCTATCGGTCCGGCCACTACCTTTCATCAATTGCAGATAGTCGACAACAATAAGGCCAAGACCATGACTTCTTTTTAGACGCCGGGCGCGGGTACGAAGTGCTGCGATTGAAATGGCCGGTGTATCGTCAATAAACAGCGGAAGTTCCGCCAGCATGGCGCTTTGGGGCACCAGACGATTGGCAAACTCATCATCTGTGAGATCGCCGCGGCGGAGCTTCTCAGAGCTGATCTCGGTAGCTTCGGCAAGAATACGACCGACAAGTTGTTCTGCTGACATTTCAAGTGAAAAGAAGGCAACTGCGGCACCTTCTTTTCCGTCACTGTTTTTATGAGCTTTCGCCGCATTATAACAAATGTTGGTGGCAAGGGATGTCTTACCCATGGATGGGCGTCCCGCAAGGATCAGCAGGTCTGAATTGTGAAGGCCACCCAATTTGGCATCCATATCCCGAAGGCCTGTGGTGACACCTACCAGGTTGCCATCCCGCTGGAATGCCTCTTCGATGCTCTTTACTGCTTGGCTCACCGCGTTGCGAACAGGTGAGAGGCCGCCTTCATGGCTTCCTGTTTCAGCAAGGGCAAACAGTTGGCGTTCAGCATTTTCAATTTGCGTGGAAGAGGTTTCCGTCAATTCACTGTCATAGGCGGTGTTGACGATATCTTCTCCCAGATTGATCAATTCACGACGAAGTGCCAGATCATAAATGATGCGGCCGTAGTTTTCAGCATTGATAATTGTCGTCGCAGAAGCGGCCAGGCGGGCCAAATACTGCGCGCCGCCAATATCCGCCAAGGCTTCGTCCCGGTCGAAATAAGATTTAAGAGTGACTGGATCCGCAATTTCACCACGGTCAATCAGAATGGATACTGCCTCGTATATGCGGGCATGCACACCCTCAAAGAAATGTTCTGGTTTCAGAAAGGCATTGACCTTTGCGGCGGCTTCATTGTTGATCAGGATCGCGCCCAAAAGGTCTCGTTCAGCATCCAGATTATGGGGCATTGAACGATAGGCGGGCAGGTCTTCATTGCCTGTTTCCAGGTCGGTGGTCGGGACAGTATTTTCCATGATCCCAAGTTTATCAAATCTGATCCCACGCACCAGCGCATTTTAGGTTTTTCATCAGGCGAATTTAACTCACATGTTGTGGATAAATTTATTCACAGCCTGTGAATAAGGTGGATAACTGTCAAAAGGGCAGCATGTCTGCGGATTCAGTGGGAAAGAGGCGGGGATAAAAAAATGGCGCCTGTTTCCAGACGCCATTTAATTTCTCAGAAAAGAAAGAGCGATTATGCTTCTTCTTCTTCCTGATCAGCAGTTGATTCAAAAACATCAGCAACAGCTTCGTCACGTGCATCAAGAGCAGCTTCAGCAACAGCTTCAACAGACTCGCCACGTGCCTGAATTTCAGCTTCGTCTTGAGAACGGGCAATGTTGATAGTGATGTTGACGCTAACTTCTGGGTGCAGACGAACACGGACTTCGTGCAGTCCAAGAGTTTTCAGAACTTTGTCCATGACGACCTGTTTACGGTCGATTGTTGTACCATTTTCAGAAACAACACGTGCAATGTCCTGTGTGCTCACTGAACCGTATAGTTGCTGGCTTTCACTAGCCGCACGGATCAGAACAAACACTTCACCGTCCAGACGTTCTGCAACAGAAGCTGCGTCGTCTTTACGTTTCAGGTTGTCAGCTTCAAGCTGAGCGCGTTTGTTTTCAAACACTTCAAGGTTTGCTTTGTTGGCACGAAGGGCTTTACCTTGTGGCAACAAGAAGTTACGAGCGTAGCCGTTCTTTACAGAAACGACATCACCCATTTGGCCGAGTTTCTCAACACGCTCCAACAGAATGATTTCCATTAGTCTTTCTCCTGATTGGGGGACACCAATTGGCGACCTCTAAATCCAACCCAACTATCGACCAACCCCAGTGCAGTAATCACTAGTGCCGGCCAGATCATTAAAATCACAATTATATACACCACAGCCAATAACGGGCCTCTAAAGGTCCACGCCATTGATACCCTGTGAATGACAGCCATCCCCTGTACGAAGAAGGCAAATCCCAAAATCAGTGCCACGGCACCTAAAAACGGTTTGGCGATCCCTCCGATAACTCCGATCGCTAAAACCGCTATCCAGACGATGGAAGCCCAATTGGGCAGTGCAAAGCCGGACAACTCAGGTGTGGGGCGTAAGTTTTTATTGAAACGTACCAGCAATCCTTGTGCAAGGCTGCCGGCGGCCATAAAAACAAGACCCCAGAAAAGACCAAAAAACTGAGGTACAAACCAAACCAGTTCTTCAGCTTTTATGTTTGTGTTCACATTACCCTGTTTGGCGAGTTGTTCGAAGGCAAAGTCAAATCTCTTCACCATATCTGCTCTCAACTCATCTTCCGTGTACATTAAAACCAATGCAGCACATGAAAGGGCAATACTGATAATGGTCCAGCTCACCATCAGGTTCGACGCTGGGTACCAGGATATCTGACCTTGATCCTCTCTCCACAAAAGAGCCTGTCTGGTTAAAATAACCACAGGCAATCCACAGACGAGGGCGTAGATCAGGCCAAATAGCGGATCCAGAATAACGCCGCTTACAATTGACACTGTAAGGACCGTTACGATACTGCCAACAATTCCCCAACCTAATCCGGAGAGAAAGAGGGGAACCACCGACAGAATAAGCAAGCCGATAACCTGAATAGGATTGGCATTCACACCCTGTCCGGCATTCTCAGAGAGTGCAAAGAACAGAAATGTAAAACACACCAAACCCAGAACGAAATTGATCACCAGATTCTTGCTCATAGGACCTGCCAAGGGGCAGGGCAGTTTCCTGCCCTTAGGTGCAACTTACTTTACGACAAACGGCAGCAACGCAAGGTTGCGGGAACGTTTGATTGCTTTAGCCAGTTCGCGCTGTTTCTTTGCAGATACAGCAGTGATACGGCTTGGCATGATTTTTCCGCGTTCGGAAACAAAGCGCTGTAGAAGTTTGACATCTTTATAGTCAATCTTTGGTGCACCTTCTCCGGAGAAAGGACATGTTTTACGGCGACGGAAAAAAGGACGACGTGTATTAGACATTATTCTTCTCCTTCAACGGCTTCAGTAGTTTCGTCTTCGGATTTAGAAGTCTCAACTTTGTCTTCTTCACCTTCTTCACGGTCGCGACGACCACCGGAACGACCTTTGCTCTGCAGCATTACAGAATCGCCTTCTTCCAGCTCTTCTACGCGAATGGTCATGTAACGCAGGATGTCTTCGTTCAGGTGAAGATTACGTTCCATTTCTTTCACGGCTGGAATTGGGGCATCGATGTTCATAAGAACATAGTGACCCTTACGGTTCTTTTTAACTTTGTAGGCAAGGTTGCGCAGGCCCCAGTTTTCGACCTTTGCGACTGTTCCGCCACCTTCAGTAATGAAGGCTGACATTTGTTCTGTCAGTGCTTCCACCTGTTGAGTGGAAATGTCCTGACGTGCAATATAAACTGTCTCGTATAGAGGCATATGTAAAAGCTCCTTATGGCTAATAAATGTTTGGAGTTGGAAAAATAACCAACCGATCAAACTAAGCCGGCCTCCGCCGGCAAGGAGTTATCGAGGCCGCGGACTATACATATTTCCTGAAGTTAATCAAGTGGGCTTGACAGGAAAAACTGACGTAATATGACTGTCAGGTCAATTTAACTATGATTGGACCCAAAATATAATGAAACGCGCATTCGTTTTCCCGGGACAGGGTAGCCAGGCAGTTGGTATGGGCAAGGAACTTGCCGATGCCTTTCCAGCAGCACGAGAAGTATTTGAAGAAATTGATGACGCCCTCGGTCAAAAGCTGACCAGCCTGATGTTCGAAGGGCCAATTGAGGATCTCACCCTAACAGAAAACACACAGCCCGCCTTGATGGGTACGAGTGTCGCTGTCGCCCGCGTTTTGGAAAGCGAAGGGAATTTCAAACTTGCCGATATAGCTGATTTTGTGGCGGGCCACTCTCTGGGTGAATATTCTGCGCTGACAGCAGTTGGTGCGTTGTCCGTGTCTGATGCGGCGCGGCTGTTGAAAGCACGTGGCCAAGCCATGCAGCAGGCGGTTCCTGTGGGTGAAGGCGCGATGGCCGCATTGTTGGGCATGGATATTGATCCCGTTGAAGAACTTGTAAGAGAAGCAACAGAAGCCGGTGAAGGTGTTGTGGTCGCAGCAAATGATAATGCTGTTGGTCAGGTGGTTCTTTCTGGTGATAAAGATGCCGTTGCCCGTGCAATTGAACTCGCCAAAGAAAAAGGTGTTCGCAAAGCAATGATGCTGCCTGTTAGCGCACCATTCCATTGCCCACTGATGCAGCCGGCCGCGGATCGTATGGCGGAAGAACTTGCCAAGGTGACAATTACACCGCCGTCATTGCCTGTTGTGGCAAATGTGACAGCTTCTCAAGTCAGTGATCCAGAGACTATCCGCAAACAACTTGTTGAGCAGGTTACTGGTCGCGTGCGCTGGCGCGAGTCTGTTCTTTATATGGGGGAGCAAGGCGTAGAGCAGCTGGTTGAACTCGGTACAGGCAAGGTTCTGACCCAGATGGTTCGCCGAATTAATAAAGATATGAACGGGACCGCAATTCAGGGTCCAGCAGATATTGAGGCTTTCCTGGGCTCGCTCTAAGGCGGGACAAGGAACGATACAGAACAGGAGAGTGAAATGTTTGATTTAACTGGTAAGTGCGCACTTGTAACAGGTGCTTCTGGCGGTCTTGGTGCTCAGATCGCAAAAGACCTGCATGACGCAGGTGCCACTGTTGCTTTGTCAGGTACTCGTGAAGCAGTGCTTCAGGAAGTTGCCAAGGAAATTGGGGAGCGTGTTCATGTAGTTCCCTGCAACTTGTCTGATATGGAAGCTGTTGATGGCCTTATCAAAGCAGCCGAAGAAGCAATGGGACAAGTTGACATTCTTGTGAATAATGCTGGTCTGACACGTGATGGCCTTGCCATGCGCATGAAAGATGAAGATTGGGATTCCGTTCTCAATGTTAATCTGAAGGCCGCGTTCAAACTGTCTAAAAATTGCCTGCGTGGCATGATGAAGCGTCGGTCAGGTCGGATCATTGGTATCACATCCATCGTGGGTGTAACCGGTAATCCCGGCCAGATGAACTATGCAGCCTCCAAAGCCGGTATGATCGGTATGTCTAAATCACTGGCGCAGGAAGTGGCTGGTCGCGGCATCACTGTAAACTGTGTGGCACCAGGGTTTATTAAAACTGCCATGACAGATGAATTGTCCGATGACCAGAAAGAAAACCTGCTGGGCAACGTGCCTGCTGGACGCCTAGGAGACCCTAAAGATATCTCCGCTGCCGTTCTATATTTGGCCTCTGATGAAGCCGCTTATGTGACGGGTCAGACCCTGCATGTAAACGGTGGTATGGCCATGATTTAATTATTGTCGTGGCCTTGTTTCTAACATAATTTGCACATAACTAGCGTGCAGTTCCCGGATCGTAACAGCTTTGCTTTGCAATGCGGATAAAGTGTGATAGGAACGCCACGATATTTTTACCGTCGGTTGCCGCTTGTATTATTTCGGCCCCGGGGGTATTGAAGAAGTTGAAGTTTAACTGCCGCGAGATCTAAGGACAGAACGAATGAGTGATACAGCAAAACGCGTTAAGGAAATCGTTATCGAACATCTTGGTGTTGGAGAAGAGGAAGTAACATTAGAAGCAAGCTTCATTGATGACCTGGGCGCCGACAGCCTGGATACAGTTGAGCTGGTTATGGCTTTCGAAGAAGAATTCGGCATTGAAATCCCAGATGACGCTGCTGAAAAAATTCTGACAGTGAAAAACGCTATCGAATTTATCGACGCTGCTTAATTTATCAGGGCGCGACGACTGAACTCTTTGTGATTTTCATTTATCGATAGGAACTGACATGCGACGTGTAGTTGTGACCGGACTGGGTCTTGTTACCCCTTTGGCAAATGGTGTTGAGGCATCATGGAAAAGGCTGATTAACGGTGAATCCGGTGCAGGAATGATTACCAAATTTGATACGGAAGGTTTGGCCGTACAATATGGTTGTGAGGTGCCTGTTGATGAAAATATTGAAGATGCCTTTCGGGCCGACGAAGTGTTGGCCCCGAAAGAGCAACGGAAGCTAGATAGCTTTATTATCTATGGGATTGCTGCCGCAGAAGAAGCTATCATAGATTCCGGCTGGAAACCTGAGACAGAGGAAGATTTCTTCCGTACAGGCGTTTCCATTGGCTCTGGCATCGGTGGTCTGCCATCAATTGAAGAAAATTCTATCAAATTGCATGAGCAGGGCCCACGCCGGATCAGCCCTTTCTTTATTCCTGGTGCGTTGATCAACTTGGTTTCAGGTCAGGTTTCCATCCGCCACGGTTATAAAGGTCCAAACCATGCCGTGGTTACTGCCTGTTCCACAGGCGCGCACTCAATCGGTGACGCTGCGCGCATGATCGCTTGTGATGATGCGGATGTGATGGTTGCAGGTGGCGCCGAAGCTGCTATGTGCCGCATTGGTTATGCAGGCTTCTCTGCCGCAAAGGCACTCTCCAAAAATTTCCATGACGATCCTACAAAAGCGTCCCGTCCATATGACAAAGACCGAGATGGTTTTGTCATGGGTGAGGGCGCCGGCGTTGTTGTTCTGGAAGAATATGAGCACGCGAAGAAACGCGGCGCGAAAATCTACGCTGAAGTTATCGGCTATGGTCTCTCTGGCGATGCATATCATATTACAGCCCCGGCAAGTGACGGTGATGGTGGTTTCCGCTCAATGCAGATGGCGCTGAAGAAATCTGGCTTGAATACTTCAGATATCGGTTATGTGAACGCACATGGCACATCTACACCACTTGGCGATGAAATCGAAGTAGGTGCTGTAAAGCGCCTGTTCGCAAGTGATGTTGATACATTGGCGATGTCCTCCACTAAATCTGCAATTGGTCACCTGTTAGGTGCTGCTGGTGGTGTTGAGGCAATTTTCTCTATCATGGCGATGAATGAAGGTATTCTTCCGCCAACGATCAACCTCGAAAACCCATCTGATGGTCTGGATATCAATCTGGTTCCAAATGTGGCTCAAGAGAAGAAGGTTGATGCTGTTCTCTCCAACAGCTTTGGCTTTGGTGGCACGAACGCCAGCCTTGTGATGAAGCGGGTCTAATAGAAAAACGGGGCTGAGATGAAAAAGTTCCTGCTTTTTCTGCTTGGCCTCTTTCTCCTTTTCAATATCGCCTTAGGTGCACTGGCTGGTTACGGCTGGCACCTGTTTACGCGTCCTGGCCCTTTGGCTGAAGACAAGGTTCTTATCCTAGAGAAGGGGCAGGGGCTGAGGTCTATCGCGACGAAATTGCATAGCGAAGGTATCATCGAAAATGAACTCTCTTTTATCTTTGGTGTACGCCTGAAAGAACAGCAGAAGCGTTTGAAAGCCGGAGAGTTCCTGTTTCCTGCGGGTCTAAGTCCCGAAGAAGCAATGCAGGTCATTGTATCAGGTAAAAGCATTTCCTATTCCATTACAATACCGGAAGGCCTTCAGAGCCGGGAGATTGTAGCCCTTCTTAACAAAGAAGATAAATTGGTCGGTGATATTTCAGGTGTTCTCCCGCAAGCGGTAATTCTCCCTGAAACCTACAATTTTACCCGTGGTGACAGCCGCGATCAGGTCATTTCCAGAATGAAAGCGGGAATGGATCAGGCATTGGAAGAAGTCTTGAAAGACTTCAAGCCTAACGACCTAATCCGCAACAAAAATGAACTGCTTACCCTTGCGTCTATTGTTGAGAAAGAGACAGGGAAAGCAGAAGAGAGACCGCATGTTGCCGGGGTCTTTCTCAATCGTTTGAAGAAGAAAATGCGCCTTCAGTCAGATCCAACTGTGATTTACGGAATAACCAAGGGCGAAGAAGATCTTGGCAGGCCTATCCGCAAATCGGATCTGAAAAATGAAAACCCTTACAATACTTATGTGATATCGGGTTTGCCGCCGGGACCAATCTGTAACCCCGGTCTTGCCAGTATCAAAGCTGTCTTGAATCCAAAAGAAACTGACGACCTCTACTTTGTGGCTGATGGTACCGGGGGGCATGTTTTCGCGAAGACCCTCGCCGAACATAATCGCAACGTGCGTGCCTGGCGTAAGATTGAACGCGCCCGAAAATCCAACTGATTTTTCACAAATTCCTCCTCTCCAACGTTGGTGCTGAAGAACTTCAACTTTAAGGGGAGTTGGTATGTCGGCCACACGGGATTCCATTCAAACGCTACTAAAACAGCGCCGAGAGTTACGCGGGTATCTCGAAGAATTGAGAGACGAGATTTCCCAACTGAAAATTAAGGCAGATAATTTTTCAGAAGAAGCAAAACCCAAAAAAGCTGCGACTGTAGAGAAAAATATCGCTCAATCAGATGAAGTTCCGATGCCAACTGCACCGCCCCTCAAGGATTTGAAGCTTTCTGAATTGACATCTGAGTTGGAAGAAGAGGCTGAAAAATCTGATCAGTCCTCAGAAAAAGTGAATGAGAAACCTATAAGTCCACCCATTCAAAAACGAACGCTGAATGTCGAAAATTTAGGGGCGGGTTATGTAATCCTGCCAGATCATGAGACGGAGCCTGAACCTGAACATCTGCCTGAAGTCCATCAATCGGTAGATGAAAAGCAAAATGTTCAGGCCGAAGGTGAGCCGAAATATTTCGAGCATGGAAATAACCGAGAAAAAGATCTTCGGCGATATGCAGTCCTGGTGGCGCGATTTCTATTACATCATCCTACACCTGTCCCGGATACAAAAGCTGATTTCTTGAACAAGGCAATTGTCCGCACTGATAGTGAAACGCCTGCGAATGCCTATGCGGATCTGAAAGTTGCCTATCAGGATGTGATCAGCATTTTATACCCCGCCACGGGTGTTAATGGGGATACCATTGAGCAAAGCATCAGAGGTAGCAAATTGTTAGGGGGTATTGCGTTTCTTACGGCGGTATTGATGTTGGTGATTTTGCCATTATTTACCTTCGCCGACTTATTCCTGCCAGATTGGCCCGATGCGTCTTTTGGGGGGGAGGAGAGGAAATATGTCCTCTTTGCCTTGCTTTTCCTTTGGGCGGGATGTGGTTCGCTTACCCTTCAGTCATGTAGAATTGCGCGGGCAATTCATAAAATGGCTTTTACCAGAACTCACTTTAAAGATAGCTGGATACTTGGCTCGGCAGGCGGCATTTTAGGCTTAGCGAGCTACCCATTCGTAAGCTCATTTTCAATTCAGGATGACGTTGAAAGAAATTTATTGATGGCTGCTACATCATATGTCATTGGTTTTGTGTTTGTTGCGGTTTATGCTTTTTTCAACAAAACTATCTTATCTTCTCAAGAAAAATACCTGTAAATATGCTGTTCCCTTGTTTGGCTTAATCAACGGGAGTATAAACTCACATCGATTAATTACGGCGAGCGAGGGCCCTTTGACCTTACAAAGCATGACAGGATTTTCCCGCATTTCTGGCGCGTGGGAAGAATTTACTTGGCTGTGGGAGTTGAAAAGCGTCAATGGGCGTGGGCTTGAAATCCGGTGCCGTCTTCCTGGTGGATTGGATAGAGTAGAAGAAGTCGCTCGAAAAAAGATGAAGCACATGTTCCAACGAGGAACAATAAACATTCATCTACAATTGCAACGTAGCGGCAGCAAAACCGAGTACCAGATAAACGAAATCTTCTTAAAGCAACTGATTGAATGCGCCAAAGCTCAGGAGAATGCGGAGCATCTTCAACCCGCTTCAATTGATGGATTGTTGAATGTTCGAGGTGTAGTCGAACAGGCAGAACAGTCTCGATTAAATGAGGAAGATCAGGAAGTTTTTGAGGCAGAGCTTCTCAATAGTTTTGAGCAGGCCCTAGAAGCCTTGAAAGAGGCTCGGGATCATGAAGGCGTTCAACTTACCCCTGTCTTGAAGGAGCAAGTTGAAACAATTCAAAACCTGATTTCAGAGGCGGAGAAAAGCGCGGCTCTCAGACCTGAAGCGGTTAAGGAGCGTATAAATCGGCAAATGGAGATATTGCTCGCTTCCAAACAGGAGTTGGATGAGGGCCGTATTGAGCAGGAACTTGCGCTGATTGCAACTAAGGCAGATATCTCAGAGGAATTGGATCGCTTGAAAGGGCATGTCACAAGTTGTCTGGAAATCTTGAACCGGGGCCATAAAGACGGGATCGGACGGCGTCTGGATTTTATGTGCCAGGAGTTTAATCGCGAAGCTAATACCCTGTGTTCCAAATCCAATGATAAAAGCCTGACACAAGTGGGTTTGGATATGAAAGTGATTATCGATCGCTTGCGGGAACAAGTACAGAATATCGAATAGGAACTAGTTTTTTGTCTCAGAATACAGAAACCATCACGATTAAACGGCGTGGCTTGATGTTGGTTTTATCCTCTCCTTCCGGAGCTGGTAAAAGTACCATTTCTCGAGCTCTGTTGGAGAATGATGACAGATTGTCCATGTCGGTATCTGCCACAACCAGAAAGCCGCGCCCGGGTGAAGTCGATGGAAAAGACTATTTTTTCATGGAACCGGTCGATTTCAACCTGCTTGTGAACAAGGGCCAACTTTTGGAGCACGCAAAAGTCTTCGATAATTATTATGGCACGCCTTCAAAACCGGTAGAAGATGCATTGTCGGAAGGAAAAGACATCCTTTTTGACATTGACTGGCAGGGAACGCAGCAACTAGCGCAAAAAGCCGGTGATGATCTAGTCAGTATTTTTATCTTGCCGCCCTCTACCAAATCTTTGGAGACACGTTTGAAAACACGTGCGCAAGATAGCGATGAAGTCGTTGCGCGCCGGATGTCCAAAGCATCAGAGGAAATTAGTCATTGGGCTGAGTATGACTATGTTGTGGTCAATGATGACCTTGAAAGATGCATCGGTGAAGTGAAGGCAATTTTGAAAGCTGAGCGTGTCCGTCGAATTCGGCGTACTGGCCTTTTGCAGTTTGTGGATGCCTTGAGAGAAGGGTATTAACCCTTCATTCATACGCTCGGGCAAGCGCGCAGAACTCTTCTACACCCAGTTCTTCTGCGCGGCTTGTCGGTTTTATACCTGCTTTTTCAAGCCGTTCTTCCGGGTTGCCGCCAAGTGGTTTTAAGCTGGCCCGAAGCATTTTGCGACGTTGACCAAATGCGGCCGCAACGACTTTCTCCAAAATCTCTTGCTTTGCTTCATACCGTGGCTGTTCCAATGGGACCAGTTTAATTACTGTGCTGGTTACTTTGGGCGGCGGGGTAAAGGCTTTGGGCGATATGTCAAATTGCTTGGACGTATCACATAGCCACTGACTTAAGATGGATAGGCGGCCATAGGCTTTGGTGCGTGGTGCTGCAACAATTCTGTCAGCGACCTCTTTTTGGAACATCAGCGTCATTGATTTAAATAAATGACGTTTTTTCAACCACTTAATAAGAAGGGGGGTCGCCACATTATAGGGCAGATTTGCAATAATATGTGCTTTCTCACCCAGAAGGTCTTCTTCTGAAATCTCAAGTGCATCTTCATTTAGAACTGTAAGGCGATTATCGTAGTCTGCAGAAACTTCCGCCAACAGCTCCAGACAACGAGTATCTTTTTCAATGGCAACAAGTTTTGCCGCGCCCTCGGATAAAATTGCTCGGGTTAAGCCACCAGGACCGGGGCCAACTTCCATCACCGTTTCGCCTTCAAGTTTACCTGCGCATCTGGCGATACGGCCTGTCAGGTTTAAATCCAAAAGAAAATTTTGACCAAGTGATTTTTCTGCGCGCAGGCCATATTTATTTATCACGTCCCGAAGGGGAGGGAGGTTTTCGCCGTTACTCATTATAATGTCCTGAGGCTTCAGCCATCTGCGATGCCATTTTGATTGCAGCGATCATACTTGCTGGATTGGCAATTCCCATATCGGCAATATCATCGGCTGTTCCATGGTCGGGGGATGTTCGAATGATAGGGAGACCGAGCGTTATATTTACTCCCCCATCAAAGTCGATGGTTTTGATGGGGATCAGGGCCTGATCGTGATACATGCAGATCGCAGCATCGTAGGTCTCGCGCGCAGCTTTGTGAAATAAAGTGTCAGCAGAATGAGGGCCACTTAAGGCCATTCCCTGATTGGCAAGTTGTTCCACAAGAGGCCGGATTAGTTTCTCATCCTCCTCACCGATGCTTCCCCCCTCACCAGCATGAGGGTTGAGACCAGCGATCGCGAGACGTGGGTTTGAAATTCCAAATCGGGATTTCAGATCATTGGAAGTCGTGAGAATTACTTTTTCCAGAAGTTCAGCGGTTAGTTTTCTCGGCACTTCAGCGATGGGAATGTGAATTGTTGCCGGGACTACTCGTAGTTCTGAGCAGGCAAGCATCATCACTTCTTTTCCAGAACAATTGGTTATTTCCGCAAGATATTCAGTGTGACCAGGTTGTTTGAAACCAGCATCATATAGTCGTTTTTTCTGAATAGGAGCGGTTACCATAGCGGAAGCTGCACCTGATCGACAGAGTTCAACGGCCTTATCTATTGCTGCTATTGTATGGGCCGGTGCTGTGGCCCCTTTTTGTGGATCCAACACAGGCAATGCGTTGGAGAACAGGGGCGTGATATCGTTTAGATCTTCTACAACTTCAATAGGAACGCCAAGCCCAATTTTGCGGGCGTATTCAATTATGGTTTCAGCGTCTCCGACAATAAAAAATGGAGCCAGATGTGCAACCTCTCTTTGCAACCAGGCTTTAAGACAGATCTCAATGCCGATCCCAAAAGGGTCTCCCATTGTTACGGCTAATGGTGCAGGCATCACTCTGTCTCCAAGCTGGACACTAGCGGGATTCGATTACAGCTTCGCGGCGTAGATCATTAAGGTAACGAACAACGCGGGCCTCGATACGCTGCGCTCCAAGTTTCTGACGAATGGCATCTTCACTGTCACTCTGTGTGTTGGCATCTACGCGATCACACACAATGAAGATGCGGTAAACGTCTTTATCGAGGAATGGTGCACTGGCTTGCCCCGGTTGAAGGTTCCCGACTATATTTTTTATGTTATCCGGCAGTTTGCTTAACTGAACACGACCCATTTTACCCGTCTGAGGGTTGGAAATCTCTTGGAACATTTGTGGTAGATACTCACAATTGTCGACAAACTGGCTTACGGATTGTGCTAGTTGAGCTTGGCTGTCCGTTCTACCTGTTTGTTCTGCTAGCTTTACAGGAATGACAATCTGGCTGAGATCGATTTGACTGTCTCCCGGTTTGTCGCTCAGGATTTGTCGGACATCGTTGATAGAAACAATGTAATAGCCATCTTGTCCTCTAACTGGAGGGAGAACAGCCCCCTTTTTCTTACCAGCGACCACTTGTCCAATGGACGGCTCCAAATCTTCTGCCATAAACCAGCCCATCTCACCACCCTTTGAGGCAGTTGGTCCCTGGCTAAACTGAGTGGCAACGCGACCGAAATCTGCGCCCTTACCCAGCTGTTCGTATAGTCTGGTTATTTGATCAGATATTTTCGCTTCTTCTGTTGGAATATCCACAGCCATAAAAATTTCGCTGATCAGGTACTCATTTTTCCCTTTATTCTCGCGAAGATGTTGCTGCTCTGCTTTTACTTCTTCTTCAGTAACATTGACACGAGGAACTACACGACGTCTTATCAGTTTGTCCCAAGCGATAGCGACGCGTATTTGATCAATGAGACTATCCAGGGCAATTTTCTTGGAGGCTAGGGCCGGTTCAGCCATTCCAGGACGTATGCCGTACCTTTGTTCAAATCGCTCAATCGCGCTATTAACCTCACCATCACTGGCGCTGATATTAAAACGGGCTGTTTCCTGAGCCTTTAACCTGTCATCGATGAGTGTATTGATTGTCGATGCAACGAGTTGCTCACGGGTCGCTCTGGTATCAGGCAAGCCTCCCATGAAGATCCGCAGAGAAATGCGTTGAATCACATCAAACCCTGAAATAATGTCCTCATTAACAATGGCGACAATTTTCTGAACTTCCTGGGCTCTTACCGCTGTTGAGGCGGCGACCAATATGGTGCCGACCATCAGGATATTTAGTAGTTTTTTCAACAACATAAAATTTCTCAGCGCTTTTTTAAAAAAACAGATACAAATTCGCAACAGCTCATTACTTAATGTATGGCATGTCACTAGTTAAAGGGCAACAATCGGATTTTGAAACCTATTGATGTTGAAGGTTCTACATCGCGATCGCGGGTAAAGGTTTTCTTGGCTTCTAAGGCAAAGCCGAAGCACTCATCTAGATATTCAATACCTAGTCGGGCCTCAATGGATCCACCATCATCTTCAAGATCGCGAATATATCCGCCATATGTACTCCAATATTCGGCAAATTTCACTCGACCTTTCAGATCAATTTGATGCTGGCTTTGAATACCAGTAAGAACTTGATCATCAGCAAGATTCAAATAGCTCACATTTAGCCAGTTTTCATCTGTCCCCAAGAACAGGTCGACTTCATTTCTAGAGAAGGAGAAATCATCCTGATCAATACGGGTACGGTGCGTTAATTTGAAAAACTCGGAGGGTTGAATTTCGAGGCGCGTGACATAGTCGGATAGCTGCTGTTCCAGGCCGCTGCCCTCACTAAATCCAGTGTTGTTACTTTCAAATACACTTTGTCCGATCATCAACGATGTATAGCCACCGTTTTCTCCGTAGAAGCCAAAATTCATTCCATAGTTTACGCGGATGCCTTCCTCAACCTCATCAAGTCCAACATGGCGGTTGGTACCAAACAGGTTTGTATCGTCAAATTCAAAGCTAAGGCTGTCTTCATTTGGAGTATCATCACTACCAAAAGCTTCGGACCAGACCGCTTCAACAATAGGCTCGATTGTTTGACGGACTTTGCCTGCTTGCCTGACAAAAGGATAACTCCATTTTAACGAAAGGGAGGGGATAACACGTCCTGTAAACTCATCTGAAGTGTCACTATTTGGATCAAAAGGATCAGCAAGCTGGTCCCTCGTGTAATAGAGATCCCCTCTCAGCTTGGCGTCCAGATTTATTAGCTGTCCAGATGGAGACGTGTAAGGTAGGTGCCAGCCCGCAGAGGCGGAAATGCGATTGGTATCCTGTCCTTCACTTCTGAAAAGAACCAGTCCATCTAAGTCGAAGTTAAATCGAGAGCCGTATTTGTTTGGCTCACTTACATAAGAATATTCAAGCCACGCTGGGACAAGGGGAGTTTCCCCGGAATCATCTTCTGCTTCCAAGCCCTGAAACGCATAGGCACTTAGCTTTCCGAAATTACGTCCGCGAATTGCCTGGAGGTAAGCTGTCGACGTGAGAGTATCTTCACTACTGATGTCATATTTATCGAGATAGGTGTCATTACTGGTGGCAAAAAAGTCGTAACCCCAACTCCAGCCTTTCTCCAGGTCAAATTGACCCACACCGCGTATGTGTCCTTGAAACTCTTGATCACCGGTTTTGTCGTTATTTGATGTCCGTTCATCGACATAAGTAAGAGAAGCATCCAGCACCATGTCCCCGGTTTCAAAGGCTTGCCTGTATTCGGTTGCGATTTGAACGCCTTCTTTGGTCGTAATTGTTGGCGTGAAGGTCAGGTCTTTATCTTCATCGATCACGTAATAATAAGGAAGGCTGACACCATACCCCAGAAAAGAGGAATCGAATGCTGTTGGGGCAAGAAAACCACTTTCCCGTTTAACGGTTGGGTCTGGATGACTGAAATACGGAGTGTATAAAACGGGAACACCAAAGAACTCCAATACCGCATTTCGGTATGTGATCGTTTTCTCAGCTTTATCGTGTTCTACCTTCTCCGATTTAAGTTGCCACAACGGGTCAGCATTTCGATCTTCTTTGCAGAGATTACATGTCGTGTAAACGGCCTGATTCAGGCGTGTCCTGTTCTCGTCCAGTTTTTGGGCGCTACCTGCAGCCAGCCTTGAATTATCTGTAAACAGAATTCTTATCCCGTTTACGGCTCCGGTTTTCAGTTCATTCTGCAACTCAATCTGATCTGCAAAAAGTACTTCACCGCTTGGTTCCACCAAGACAATATTTCCGCTGGCTGTAATACGGTCCGCGCGCACGTTATAGACAACCTGATCCGCTTTAAGGACGCGTTCCCCTTGTACTATTTCGACATTGCCTTTGGCTGTAACGATGTCCGACTGCTGATCATATTGGATTTCATCCGCAGAAAAGAGCGAGTCTTTCTCGAAGGAAATGTCTTGCGAATTTGCGTATGACTGAGCCATAGCGGAACTGCTGGCAATACCAGCAAAACCAAGACAGGTTGTTGTAAGAAGAAAGTGGGCGAAGCGGCGCATGAATTAGCCGTCCTCCAGATGGAACATCATTGCGACACCAAGAAATATTATTGCCACTGCAGGGATCCATGCTGCCAGCAGGACAGGCAGGTTTCCAGACATTCCGAGGGCACGGATGATGTCCGTGAAGAAATAAAACACGAAACCGCTCGTGATTCCCGCCATTATCAGAATACTCCCCCCACCTCGGCGTGTAGTTCTTAAACTAAAGGTCGCCGCAACCAGAACCATCGCCATTAACAATACAGGGCTGGCGATCAAGCTATGCCAGTATATACGATGATTAAGTGCAGAAAAGCCTGCTTCTTCCAAAGTGCGGATAAATTTTGGTAATTCCCAAAAGGACAGTGTTGCAGGAGGTGAAAAACTTTCTTGAATTTGCGCAATGGTCAAATCGGTTTTTAGGGTCATTTCTTCCCTTATGACCGCTGCCTGCTCCGGACTTGTCATCAGAACGTCTTTCAGTTCCCAGTAACCCGAGCGCAATAAGGCTCTTTTTGCTTCTATTCGGCCAATGAATTGCTCTTTCAGGTCATATCGGAAAATGATGACGTCGGTAAGATCGATCCCTTGATTAATGGCACCGCGGGCGTGAATGACGGACAAACCATCTCTGTCGGTTTGACGAAGCCAAAGGTTATTTGAGCTTAGAAAGAGAAGACTTGACCTGTTTTGAAGTTGGGTCGCTTCGATTTGGGAGGCCTTTGCCGACATGGCTGAAGCAATGGGATTGATAATCCCGACGGTAAAGACACCAATAGCAAAGGCAAGTAAAAGGGCAGGCATTAGAAATAGCCATGCAGATACGCCGGATGCGCGGATAACGGTGAGTTCACTGGTACGCGACATTCTAAAGAAGGCAAGCATACTGCCAAACAGCGCGACAAATGGCAGTAACGTTAGGATCAGGTTTGGTAGTCGGAGCAGGGCCAGATTAGCGAGCATCCAGATCGTGATGTTCTCTTTCCCGGTAGAGCGGCGAAGCAGTTCAATGAAATCGACAAGAAAGATAATAGCCATCAGAATGGCAAGCACGATGCCGATATTTTTTAAGAACTGCTTTCCAAGATAAATTGAGAGGGTTCCCCAAATTTTCATCACGCGCCCCCTTCTGCCAAATGTGGGTTAGGGGATGCGTGGGAATTACTCTCGAATCCGCCACCTTTTCGGATAAAGTGCAGAGCAACAAGGGCAACAATAACAGGCCAGATATAAATGAGGGCAACCAGAAGTGCATGTTTCGGGCCTAAGGAGAATGACGCCATGGCAACAACCATTGCAACAATTCCTGAAGCCCCTGCCGCGAGGAGCTGTTTCGGACGTCCTCGTCTGGTAAATTCCCCGCCAATAACGCCAGCGATAGCGATCAGCGTTAAGCAGATGGCATATAAGGGTAACGCCATACGTTGATGGAGTTCCTGTTTGATCTTATCCATGTTGCGCAGCGTTGTTTTGTCATTCTCTGGCCAAACCAGTTCACTGAAATAACGTGTGGAAGGTTTCAGCCAGATAGCACCTGTTTCTTTCTCATATTGGCTGAGGTCTAGGGTGTAGTCTTCAAAATACAGTATGCTGAGTTTCGCTTCTTCTTTCTGGACTTCTTGAATATTGCCTTTTCTCATAAAGAAGCGAGGGCCAGCATCTGTGGTAATAAAAGCCCCTTCTTCCGCCATATATGTCACCGGTTTTTCCGGTACGGTTTCGTCATGAACCAGAATGCCGAGTAATCTGCCGTTTCTTGTTTTCTCGCGGATATAAACAGTGACGTTACTGGAGAGGTCATTGAAAACACCTTCGCGTAAGACGACGGATGCTAAACTTTCACGCCATTCCACTCTTAATTCCCTGACCGTCCTAAGGCCGTATGGAGTCAAGAAAAAATTGAGAAGATAGAGAATGATCATGACGACGAAGGCTAGATAAACTGCGGCTTTGGTAAGTGATAGATTACTAAGGCCAGCGGACCACATAACAACCAACTCGGATTCAGAATAGAGCTTATTGAAAGCAAAAAGGGTTCCAAAGAAAAGCCCCAAAAGCAGGGTATATTTAAGAATGCCCGGAAGCAGCAGAACCGTCAGAGTCAGAAAAGTAGAAACTGGCAACCCCTCGATCAGCTTTTCAACAAACTGTAAAGTCTGCGAAAGCCAAATGACCCCTGTAAGTGCAAAAGTGATAAACAGGGTCGGGACCAATAACTGTTTGATTATGTAACGGTTCATATTCAGCATGGCGGCAGTATACCTAAACGAAACTGGGGTGCCATAAAGAAGGTGGATTTTGTTCAAAAAAAGACAAATCTTCAGCAAATTACAACTGCTTGGCAGTTGAACCGGGGCGAATGCTCCTGTAATGATTAAGGAAAGCAATATCACTTAACCCAATTTCAGAAACCAGGTGTCTCTCATGAAATTCGCATTTACCGAACTTTCCCTGCCAAAACGCAGTTCTCTGGCCGTTCCAGTCTTCGCTGACAACGAACTGTCACCAACAGCGATGGAAGTAAATGAACTGACTGGCGGTGCATTGAGCCGTGCGCTGGAGACCAGTCGTTTCAAGGGTAAGAAAGGTGACTATCTGGAAGTTTTGGCACCGTCTGGTGTTGAAGTGTCACGTGTCATCTTGCTTGGGTTTGGGGAGCCGGAAAAACTGAAACTGACAGATTTTGAAAATCTCGGCGGTTCGTTGGTCAAAAAATTGAACGCAGCGGGTGCGCGCGCAGTGACCTTCATGCTGGATGGTCTTGATCTGGAAGAGATTAAAGATAATGAAGCCGCCGCACATATGGCTTTTGGCGCAAAACTGGCGACTTATCGTTTTGAAAAGTACAAATCCACAAGTGAAGAAGACAGCGCAAGCCAGCCGTCACTGACCCGCATGACGGTAGCGTGCAAAGCGTCTTCTGGTGCCCGCAAGTCTTTTGCTGACTTGGAGGCGATTGCAGAAGGTGTATTTATGACCCGCGATCTGGTAAGTGAGCCAGCGAATGTGCTGCACCCAGAAAGTTTTGCGGAACGCTGCAAAGAGCTGACTGCGCTTGGTGTTGAAGTTGAAATTCTTGATGAAGAAAAAATGCGTCGTTTGGGGATGGGGGCGCTTCTTGGTGTGGGGCAAGGATCCATTCGCGAAAGCCGCATTGCGATTATGCAATGGAACGGTGCAACAAAGAAAAGCGCCAAGAAGCCTATTGCTTTTGTCGGTAAAGGTGTTTGCTTTGATACTGGCGGAATTTCCTTAAAACCGGGCCCTGGGATGGAAGAAATGAAATGGGACATGGGCGGTGCCGGTACCGTCACCGGCCTCATGAAAGCTCTTGCGGGTCGCAAGGCAAAAGTCAATGCTGTTGGCGTTGTTGGGCTTGTTGAAAACATGCCGGATGGCAACGCACAACGTCCCGGTGATATCGTAACCGCGATGAACGGGACAACTATTGAGATTTTAAACACCGATGCAGAAGGGCGTCTTGTCCTTGCCGATGCGCTTTGGTACACACAAGATCGGTTTGATCCAGAAGTGATGATTGACCTCGCAACGCTCACAGGCGCGATCATTATTTCACTCGGGCATGAAAATGCAGGCCTATTCTCCAACAATGATGAACTTGCTGAAGATATCTTCGCGGCAGGTAAAGAAGTAGGAGAGGGAGTATGGCGCCTTCCGATGCAGAAGGAATATGCAGACCAGATCAAATCTCCCATCGCTGATCTTCAGAATATCGGTACAGGAGGCAGAGGCGCTGGATCAATTGTTGCCGCCGAATTCCTGCAGAAATTTGTGAACGACACACCTTGGGCACATCTTGATATCGCTGGAATGGCTTGGTCCAAGAAAGACACCGCAACAGTTCCTAAAGGTGGTACCGGTTTTGGTGTGCGTCTTCTTGATCAATATGTTCGTGCAAAATACGAAGGTAAATAAGCCCCTTAATGGTTGAGGTCAGCTTCTATCACTTGCAAGTGCAACCGCTTGAACAGGCTCTGCCCAAACTCCTCGTCAAGGTGTTTGAGCGGGGCATGAAGGCACTTATTCGCGTGAAAGAAGATGAAATGGCAGATTACCTTAATAATCTGCTTTGGACTTACCAGCCTGATAGTTTTTTACCGCATGGTTTAGATTCAGAAAAATCACCTGAAGCGCAGCCAATACTGATCTCGACGAGCGTAGATCAAAATTTGAATGATGCGAATGTCCTAGTTCTGCTTCAAGATACTGATGCAGCAGATTTGGAAAACTATGATCGTTGCCTCTATATGTTTGATGGCAACGATCAATCTTCATTGGGTAAGGCGAGGGCACGCTGGAAACTATTTAAAGATCAAGGGTGTACAGTCACTTATTGGCAGCAATCTGAAAAAGGATGGCAACAAAAAGCCTAACTATTCTCCAGTTCTTCCAATTCTTCCAGAGCAATCAGCCAGTTTTCTTCTGTTTGCTCTTGTTCAGCCTTCAATCTTCCAATTTCTGTAGAAACACTAGCCTGGTAATCGGCACCTTTTTCGTATGTGGTCGGATCCGCTAGCTTAATTTCCAGTTTTTCAATTTCCTGCTGTAGGCTTTGGATTTGTTTCTCGAGTTTTTGCACGGCCTTTTTCTTTGGTGCAAGAAGTGCACGAGCTTCGGCGCGCGCTTTACGGGCCTCTTTGCTGTTGCCCCGTGCCTTACCAGAGTTAGGTTGTTTTTCTTCGCTAACCGCAGATGGGGAGTTCCCACTGCCACCATTTCTGGCCTGGTCAATCACCTGTTTTTTGTAGTCATCGATATCACCGTCATAGGTTGTGACGGTTCCACCAGATACCAACCATAAACTGTCAGCAACAAGGGCTACCAAGTGAGGATCATGGCTGATGAGAATGACAGCGCCTTCAAATTCGTTTAACCCTTGAATGAGTGCTTCACGGGCGTCTACATCCAAATGGTTGGTTGGCTCATCGAGAATTAGAAGATGTGGCGCATCGATAGAAAGCAGGCAGAAAATTAGTCGGGCCTTTTCACCACCTGAGAGTTTTTTCACGGCGACATCAGATTTATCTTTTGAAAATCCAAATTGTCCCAACTTTGACCGTACGACTGCTTCCCGTCCATTGCCCATGCGTTCCACAAGGTGCTGATAGGCTGTGTCTTCAGGGTGTAGATCGTCCAATGTATGTTGGCCAAAGAAACCGATCTTCAATTTACCCGATTTTGCAAATTGACCGGTTTCTGCGCGCAACTTGCCAGCCAGTAACTTTGCAAATGTTGATTTACCGTTCCCGTTTGGCCCTAACAACGCAATACGATCTTCCATATCTAGTCGCAGATTGAGTCGCTTTAGAATTGGTTTTGTCGCTTCATATCCAACTTCGCAATTTTCCATGGTAACAATTGGAGATGAAAGCGGTGCAGGAGAGGGAAATGAGAAGTTGACCGAATATTCTTCCATAGCGGAAGCGATTGGTTTCATTTTTTCCAGCATCTTAACGCGGCTTTGCGCCTGACGTGCTTTACTGGCTTTCGCTCGAAAACGATCTACAAAAGATTGCAGATGTTTACGTTGCGTGTCCTGTTTTTTCGCCATGGCAGCATCAAGTGCCAGTTTTTCTGCCCGGGTTTTTTCAAAGAAGTCGTAATTACCATTGTATTTAACTAGTTTTAATTGATCCAAATGAACAATTGTTTCGATCACATTATTCAACAGATTTCTGTCGTGACTGACCATGACCAGAGTGCGAGGGTAATTTCTTAGAAAGTTCTCCAGCCACAGTGTTGCCTCCAGATCCAGATAGTTGGATGGCTCATCCAGCAGTAAGAGGTCAGGTTCAGCAAATAGTGTAGCCGCAAGAGCCACACGGGTTCGCCATCCACCAGAATAAGAGGAGCATGGCCTCTGCTGAGCTTCAAAATCAAATCCTAAACCGGTCAGGATTTTTGCCGCCCGGCTTTCTGCTGTATGAGAATTGATATCGGCCAAGCGTGTATAGATTTCCGCGATCCGCTGTGGGTCTTCTGCGGTCTCTGCTTCGTTCAACAGGTTTTTCCGCTCAATATCCGCATCCAACACGGTTTCAAGCAGACTTTCTGGTCCAGAGGGTGCTTCCTGCGGCAGGACGCCAAGTTTTGCTCCATTTTGCAAACGGATGCTGCCACCTTCGGGATGAATTTCCCCGGTGATCAGCTTTAGCAGCGTAGACTTGCCTGTACCGTTCCTGCCGATCAGGCCAATTTTGTGACCAACGGGGATGTGGAGAGATGTCTCTTCCAGCAGCGTACGCCCTGCAACGCGATATGTAATGTTTTTGATATGAAGCATGCGCACCGTGTAGCAGTTTTTTAAATGACAGTCTCAGGAAAACTACAGTGCAAATAAGAAAAAAATGGCAAATGAGTTGCGGCGAGGGCCAAGGACAGTTATAAGGCGCGAAATATCATTTGTTTCCCAACCAAATCAGGGTGATTAACATGGCGCTAGAACGCACATTCTCAATTATTAAACCAGATGCAACTCGTCGTAACCTGACTGGTGGCATTAACGCAATGCTGGAAGAAGCTGGTCTTCGTATTGTCGCTCAGAAGCGCATCCAGATGACACGTGAAAACGCAGAAACTTTCTACGCTGTTCACAAAGAACGTCCTTTCTTCGGTGAACTGGTAGACTTTATGATTTCCGGTCCTGTTGTTGTGCAGGTTCTTGAAGGTGAAAATGCGATCCTGAAAAACCGCGAAGTTATGGGTGCAACTAACCCTGAAGATGCAGACGAAGGCACAATTCGTAAAACTTTCGCAGAAAGCATCGAAGCTAACTCTGTACACGGTTCCGACAGCGCAGAAAATGCAGCTATCGAAATTGCTTACTTCTTCTCCGGCGCTGAAATCGTTGGATAATTAGAAGTGCAGAATTGGAAAAGGGCCCTTCGGGGCCCTTTTTTTGTGCTTAAATCCAGTTGGACTTCATTTTTCAGCTGCGGCTTCTGCAGATTCAGCAAAATTTATAACCAGATCCGGGTTTTCTCTTGGTGTGTCGCTGTGACGACAGTGGCCGTCAATTTTTGCACCAGGTTCAATTTGCAATGAACTGTTGGTAACGTCCCCTTTAACGCTGGCAGTCGCGCTAATTGCAACGTTGCAGCCCGTAATGTTACCATCAACCTTACCGCGGATCGTTACATTGTCTGCATCAACATCACCCGTCACATGGGATGTTTCACCAATGGTTATTGTGGTGGCTTGAATATTGCCTTTAACAATACCGTCAATCTGTACTTCACCGTCTGAGATCAGGTCGCCAGTAACAACCAGTCCTTTCGCGATGATGGAGGGCATGGTATCGCTAGACATATTTTTCTTGTCATTACCACTTGAAAACATCGATACCCCCGTCGTTTAGTTACTAATCAGTTGAGACGCTATCTGTTTTAAACGCGTAATTTCCGGCTTTAAAGAAATTCGCTGGATTGAGTGTCTTGTCATTGTACCAGATTTCATAATGTACATGACGTCCGGTACTGCGTCCACTTGATCCCATTGTACCGATTTTTGTCCGGAAATTAACGGTATCGCCCTTTTTGACGTGGATACGTTTCATATGGCCGTATTTTGTTTTGAAGCCTTGTCCGTGATCGATTTCAACCATCAGGCCGTAAGGGCCATATCGACCGGCTTTAATCACCTTACCCGGTGCAGTCGCCAGAATTTTCGTATTTTTGGGACCGCTAATATCAATACCGGAGTGGAACGCTTTGCGTTTGGTCACGGGGTCACTGCGTTGGCCGTAGCTTGAAGAAACATATCCCCGATCCGTTGGGCGGGCGAGTGGGATGTTCTTCATGATTTTGTTGAGTGTATTCCAGCGGGCGAGGCTCGCTTCCATTTTTTGGGCGTCTTCGTAATATTGCTGTTCTTTCTCCAGCAATTCACCAGTTTGAGACACACCGTGCAGTGGGCCGCCAATACCTTCGATGTTATCAGGCGCCAGGATTTTGTCAGGATCCAGACCGGTAAGAGTAATCGTTTCATGCAAAGCATCTATACCAAGTTCGGCTTGCGCGTGAACTCTTTCAATTAACGCTTTGTTTTCAGTTGAAATTTTTGACAAACGATTTTTCAAAGACGCCACTTCATTATGAAGGTTTTCAAGCGTGCTTTCTTTCTCCAGACGTTCTTTATCGTATGTTGTCAGCTTGCGTTTCGTCTGCTGCAGCTCGTTGTAGATTTCATCTTTAGTAGATTGGAAAATCTGCAGTTCGCGTTTCAACGAAGTAAGTTTTTTCTGGGCGATCAGTTTGGCTTCAGCCTGCTGATCCCGCTCTTCTGTCGTTTGATATAACTTCTTTGTTACACGCGTGATTTCCAGCGACAGATCTTCGCTCCGCAGATTAGTATGCTGTAAGCGGGATGACAGCATATCAATTCGATCTTCAAGATCTTTGGCATATTGATCACGGCTGCTCAGGTCAGTCGCCGTCTTTTGCAGGTTTTGAGTAGCGGCCTGCAGTGTTTTTTCCAAATTCTGACGCTGGTTCAGAATATCTTCCAAGCGAGTATATTGTTGATCCAGTTCGTTTTTAGTGATTTTAAGGCTGGCTTTGGTGTGAAGAAGGTTTGAGGAAACACTTCTCACCTTATCCTGGAGCTCGGTAAGTTGCTGATCCCGAAAATCGACCTGATCGGAAAGGTCGATAACTTTGAAGCTGAGGGTACCAACAAGAGCAATCAATGAAACACCGCAAACGGCTGCTGCGATCTGCTTCTTTTTCCCCAAATTAAGATAGGTGGGGGTTCCGTTTTGGCTGATGATAATTTGCCGATCGGAAAAGGCCCGTTCTAAAACAGGTATCTTCTTCATCAACGCTCCCCCAAAACCCTTAAATTGATGGCTCAAAATCAGGGGCTTTATTAAACTGATTTTTAGCCAAAACTCAACGTGGCAAGTGATGAAAATTAAGGATGAATTGACTCTAGTTTTTGGCGCTCAAGGGTAAATAATAGTCAGGTGTGAGGTCGGCTTCAGTTCGCGCTTCTTCGTTAAAGGGTGGTTTTAAAAGGCCTCTGAAGTTTTCACGGACAAGTTTTTGCCAATATTCGCGTGGGCTTTCACCCAGCTTTCCGCAAAGGAAATGGAACCAGCGGTTGCCTGTAGCAACATGTCCAATTTCCTCTGTTAAGATAATTTTAAGGATATCGATGCTCGCAAAATCCTCCATTTTTGCGAATCGCTCGATCATTCCGGGGGTCACATCAAGACCTCTAGCCTCCAGAACCATCGGAACAACAGCAAGTCTGGCGCAGATATCATGGCGGGTATCGTATGCCGCTTCCCAAAGCCCGTTATGGGCGGGGAAGTCGCCATATTTATATCCCAGCTTTTCAACGCGCGCTGACAGAAGGCGAAAATGCTTTCCTTCTTCTGCGCCCACTTTTACCCAATCGTCGAAAAACTCGCGCGGCATTTCACTGTCACTGAAGCGCGCTATGACATCCCAAGCCAGATCAATTGCATTGAGTTCGATATGAAGAACGGCATGAAGAAGGGTTGCGCGTGCCTTTTCAGATTTGCCGCGTCTTTTGGGCATCTCTGTTGGCGGAAGCAGCTCTGGCTTTTCAGGTCTTGCGGGGCGGTCCGGTGGGGTGACTTTACCAACTTCCATACTGCTGTCTGCCCACCAACGCTCCGCATATTGTTCGCTGAGGCGCGCTTTTTCTGCGGCGTCACTGGTGGACAGGATTTCTAGGGCAAAATCACAAAGGGTGGTCATTAAAGTGCTTTTGCAGCCTCCAGAACAGCGTCTGCGTGGCCTTTCACCTTCACTTTGCGCCAGACATTGCGAACAGTGCCTTCTGCGTCAATCAGGAAGGTAGCGCGCTCAATACCCATATATTTGCGGCCATACATGTTTTTCTCGACCCAAACGCCGAAAGCTTCGCAAAACTCAGTGCCTTCATCACTCGCCAGAATGACATCCAGTTCCTGTTTATTCCGGAAATTTTCATGACGCTTTAGGCTGTCTTTGGAAACCCCGATGATTTTAACACCAAGAGCATCAAATTCGGATTTCAGTGCTGTAAAATCCTTTGCTTCATTTGTGCAGCCTGGTGTGCTGTCTTTTGGGTAGAAGTAGATTATGTAGGGACTTCCCATCAGGCTTTCATTGCTAACGTTTCCAACTGTATCCGTTGGCATGTCAAAAGCGACGACTTTTTGTCCTTCTTCCATTCTTGCTCTCCACTGTTTGTCTTTGCTGTTTGGTAGCAGCCGGGATTGATTAAAACAAGTTGTACGTTGCTACGCTTTTACAAGTTTGGAAAAAATTTGAGAAACTTTGTACTGCCTGTCTTGCAAATAGTCGCACAGCATTGGGAAGTCAGGTTGTCCACCTGCGATGGCCAATGCTTCTTTCAAAGCAATCGGGATGTCATCTGTCACCACACGGTCGTTCAAAGACAGTCGAATGAGACCTTGCAGATTGAGATAGAGTTTCATTGCAGAGGTTAAATCCCGTGCATCTTTTGGATCAATTAACCCTGCGTCGCCAAGTTTCTCCAAAGCACTGATTGTGTTTGGTTCCAGTATTTCAGGGTTGGTCGCACCATGACGCAATTTTAAGTACTGGCAGATAAATTCCAAATCCATCAAACCGCCTTCGTGGTGCTTTAACGCCCAATAAGGCTTTCCTTCATGTTCTTTTTGAAGCCGGCGGCGCATGTCCAAAAGATCATCAGTGATTTTTTCGGTATCACGTTTGGTCTGAAGGATGGCAGCCAGTTTATCAGCCGCTTGCTTCATCAAACTCGCGTCACCTGCAATCGGCCTCGCTCTCGTAAGGGCAAGATGTTCCCATGTCCAGGCCTCTTCCATGTAGTATTTTTCAAATCCGTCCAGTGGCAGGGCGATGGGGCCTGAATTTCCATGTGGCCGAAGGCGCATATCGACTTCATAAAGCGACCCTTCACCTGTGAGGGCGCTGATCGCATTGATAAATCGTTGGGAAAGGCGCGTGTAGTAAAGACCCGCTGGAATGGGTTTATCCCCATCGGTCATGATCCCTTCCTCAGGCGTGTCATAAATAAATATAAGATCCGCATCTGAGCGTGGGGTCATTTCTCGGCTACCAAGTTTTCCAGCTGCCAAAACGGCAAATCTTCCATTTGGGATGCTGCCGTGACGAACCCCCAACTCGGCTTCCACCAGAGGGAGGAGGGCTTGCATGACGACCTCAGCCAGGGTGGTAAGGCAAGCACCAGCCGCGACCGTTGCTCCAAGTTCAGTGCCGTGATCAATGTTATCCAGAATTTGAACGCCAACCCGGAATTTCTGGTCTTTCGCCCAACGACGGCTGATATCCAGAACATCCTGAAAATCCCGTCCAGTCGCGAGCATAACAGCAAGGTCATCTGCCAATGTTTGCCGGTCTTCCAGCGGTTCCATGAAGTCGGATGTGAGGACGCCGTCCAACAGTGTTGAGTTGGTGGAGAGGCGATCCGCAAGTTCTGGTGCCATTCCCATAATCTTGGCAACCAGATTCAAGAGGCTGGGATAGGCTGAAAACAAAGAGAATAACTGCACACCGGCGGGGAGTTTTTTCAAGAACGCATCAAATCGTTTGAAGGCCGCATCCGGACTGGCTGTATCAGCAAGCGTTTCAAGAATTTTTGGCATCAACTCCGTGAGCAATTGTTGCGCACGTGTTGTCCGTGTGGCGCGATACCGTCCATGATGCCATTCACGCACCGTCTGAGAGACCATTGCGGGCTCTTCAAAGCCAAGTTCCGCAATGGATTGAAGTGTTTCCGGATCGTCGTCGGACCCGGTGAAAACAAGGCGACCTGCTTTGCGTCCTTCTGTCTCTTCAAATTGGAAGAGGCGATCGTAATGCCCCTGAACGGTTTTTAATGTGCTTTCCAAAGTTTCCCTGAACTCTGCGGGATCATTATACCCCATAAACATACCTAGACGATCCAGGTCATCCGGCCGATCAGGCAACAATTGGGTTTGCTCGTCATTGATCATCTGAAGGCGATGTTCAAGAGTTCTGAGGAAGATGTACGCCTTGTGCAGGTCGTCCCGCACATCTCCTTCGATATTTCCGTTTTCTGTTAGCAGATCCAGCGTTCCAAGGGTTGAGGAACTTCTGAGAGAAGGGTTTCGTCCACCTTCGATAAGTTGCTGGGTCTGGCAGAAAAATTCAATTTCCCGAATGCCGCCACGCCCGATTTTGATGTTATGACCATCAAGGGAGATTTTGGAAAAGCCTTTGTGAGTATGGATTTGCGATTTGATGGCCTGAATATCCGCAATAGCCGCGAAATCAAGAAACTTGCGCCATACAAAGGGGCGTAAGAATTCAGTAAACTCATGGCCGCAATTGATGTCACCGGCAATTGGACGTGCCTTAATCATAGCAGCTCGTTCCCAGTTCTGTCCCTGGCTTTCATAATATGTGTGTGCCGCAGCCAAAGGGAGCGCGAGAGGGGTGGCCCCGGGATCAGGGCGAAGCCTCAGATCGGTCCTGAAAACATATCCATCCTGAGTGCGTTCCTGCATCATCTTGACCAGGTTTCGTGTCAGACGGATAAAAAACTCATCCATGAATTTGCGACCCGTATAGACCACTTTTTCGCTATCATAGAGAACGATCAGGTCGATATCGCTGGAATAGTTGAGCTCAAATGCTCCGAGTTTGCCCATGCCAAGAATGATCACCCCTGAATCGGGTGTTGGATCATCTGGGTTGCTCAGTTCAATGTCACCTTTTTGATGGGCGTGAAATAATAGATGTGCAAGGCAGTGGTCTACAGCTGCGCCGGCAAAATCTGACAGAGTTTTGGTGATCTTTAGTAGTGGCCATGCATTACCAATATCCGCTGTGGCTGTTAGCAGTGCGATACGTTTTTTTGCGACCCGCAGGGCTTTCATAATCTCGGTCATGCCAAGGGCAGGGGCGGCATTGAGTTTCAAATCTTCATAGATTTTCTCTAATGCCTTTTCGCTACCTTTCTGCAGAAGATAGAGGAAGAAGGCCGGATCTGAAAATATGCACTGTGAAAGATAAGGGCTGTTCCCGAATATCGCGTGAAGCAAATCGTTCGCAATCACAGAATTGCCCAATTCTGATCTTATATCTGACCAGTTATTAATTTCCGGCGCTAGAACCTCCCAGTTTTCCTGCCCAATCCGCAAATAGTCGTTGTTGGAGGGAAGAGGAAGGTTCTCAATTTCAGTGAGAAATGAAAATTCTTTGATTTCAGGCATATCTATTGATCCAAAAGTTGGTCATAGCATAATGTATCAATGATCAGTCACCGGGCTTTGATAACGGTCAACCTTGTTCTTTAAATGTGAATAACACGAATTGATAAAAACAACGTCAAAAATACTATTTCGCACGATATTAAGTGTCGTTGTTCTGGCAGTCGTGATCATCGCCGTTGTCATTGGTGCTGTAAGCCGTGGTCCTGTGTCATTGGCTTTTATGACCCCGTACCTTTCTGAAGTGCTGGTGGAACAATATCCCAAACTGGATTTGCAATTTGATGATTTGCAGATGCTTTGGGATGGTCGCGATAAAAATATGGTTTTTGCGGTCACGAACCTGTCCGTTGGCCGGGAAGGTGAGAAGGTTGCATTTGTTCCGCAAGTCACCGTAACGTTTAGTCGTAAAGCACTGATAAACAAGAAAATTGCGCCGTCCGGATTAGAGTTCGAAGGGCTTAACGTACGTCTTCGCCGGGATCATGAAGGGTCGGTAAAACTTGGCTATAGTTATGGTGAAGTTGAACGGACAGAGCAAGTTGACGCGTCACAAAATGAAAAATCCAGTGCGGATACAGAGACCCTGCACCGTTTGCTGGCAGGCCTAGGCCAGCAAAGTGAAAGTGATGATTTAACAGCTTATCTGCAGCGGTTGGAGATATACAGATCTGAAATTCAGATTGACGATGATAAGCTGGGAAAAAGCTGGAAAATATCCTCCGCTGACGTTGTGATTTGGAGTTCGGATGAAGGGGTAAATGGTCATATCAACGGTAAAATTGGACTTGGTGGGGAGCAAATTGAGCTTGTGGCCAACACAGTATATGACCGCAAAGAAAGAACCACAACTCTTGCATCCAATATTCAGGATTTCCCTGTCAGCCTATTAGCGGCCGAAATCCCAGATCTTGAGATACTGTCCGGAGTAAGCCTCGTCACTTCAGGGGATATTCACCTTTCCATTGATGAAAACTTCACCCCCATCCAAGTTGGCTTCAATCTTGGGGTTGGAGAAGGAATAATTGATATTCCTGACCTCTATAAAAAGCCACTCCAAATTCGTAGTGCTACTTTCGAAGGTCACAGTATGTTCCCGTTCAACGGGGTCAATATCAATAAGGCAAATATAGTAACCGTTGGGCCAACAGTCGATTTAGCCGGTAGTTTCTCGCAAAGTGAAGATGGATTGGCACTTTCTTTGGAAGGTGGCATCAAGGGGCTAAAAACAGATGATCTTGGTCTTTATTGGCCCTATTCGGCGGCGGTAGACGGATATAACTGGGTTACGGCGCGTATTCGGGATGGCATTACAAAAGATGTGAAATTCCTGGTGGATTTGCAGCCAGAAATGCTCAAAAGCGGTAAAATTCCAGATGAAGCGATTAAGTTAGAGTTTGCCTTTGATGGCCTTTCCACCAACTATTTCCCACCGCTTCCCAAAGTGACAGACATCTCCGGTGAAGCGGTTCTGACGGCAACAAAAATCCACCTTTACGATTTGACCGGTAAATTGCAGGACATGACTGTCAGCAGTGGTGACGTGCTGATTTACGATTTTGATAAACCCGATCAGATGGCGGATATCACGGTGACGGTTGAAGGTCAGAACAAAAGCATCTTTGGCTTTCTGGACAAAAAGCCTCTGGAACTTGTAAGGGATTTTGGTATCCAGCCCGAACAGATGACAGGTGTTGGGAAGGTTACTGCACAATTTGTCTTTCCGCTTAAAGACGATCTTTTGCTTCAGCAGGTGCAATATGAAGCGAAAGGTCAGTTTGCGGATGCGTTAATTCCGGATGTGTATGACGAGTACGATGTCACCAATGGTAATTTTGCGGCTCTGGTAACACCAGAGAAGCTGACTGTTAAGGGGCAGGGGAAACTTGCGGATATCCCTTCAGATATTTCGTTTCAGGCGTGGTTAAATGGAAAACAAAAAGGTCAGCGCCGTTATGAGGTGCAAGCCAGCCTGAGTGACAAAGACCGTCTGGCCCTAGGACAGCCGAACGCTGATTTCTTGAAGGGGAACGTGGATACCTCATTGGTATTGAATGTTATTGGAGATGGCACTGCCAACGGCCTTGTGACGATGAACCTTTTGGAGGCTTCTATTGAGGTTCCTGATCTCAGAATAAGCAAACCGATCGGTGTTGCCGGGCATATTGGCACTCAGTTTTCAGTGAGCACGGGCGGAAATACAGAGTTCACAAACATCCGAATGGTTTCTGAAACTCTTGAGTTTAATGGGAATGCCACGCTGGACGCGCAGGGACTTGTACAACTTACCGCAAAAAGACTGCAATTTAGTGGAAATGATCTAGGACTTCAGGTCATTCGGAATAATCAGGATAGCTACACGGCCAATTTACGAGGGGAATATTTCGACCTTCGCCCCTATATCGTGGAAAATTATTCACTGAACGAAGGTAAGGCAGAAGCTAGAAAAGAGGACAAAACACCTGATGTACTGCTCAACCTGACAATGAAGAAAGTCCAAATGGATGGGGATGTCTTCATTGAGAATGTGAACGGATATGTTGATTACGCGAATAATGTTATCCGCCAAAGCAATGTAGAAGGCCTTCTGAACGGTAAGAACAAGCTGGTTTTCGATATGACGCAAAGTCTGAAGGGGCGTCATATGGAGTTTAAGACGGATCACGCCGGGCTATTGCTGCAAGGGTTGGATATCTATGATAACGCGCGCGAGGGAGAAGTTGTTATCAAAGCGGATATTGATGACACACAAGAGGAAAGTGTCGCCAAGGGTTGGGTGGACATGAAAGAGATCCGCATCGTTAATGCTCCCGTTTTGAGCCGCATTCTCACTGTTGGATCTTTGGGCGGTATTGTGGAACTTCTGGAAGGTGACGGGATGACTTTTGCCACGGTTGAAGGGCCCTTTACCTATACAAACGGAGTGATTGAGACCAAAAATTTCAGGGCTGTAGGGTCCATTGGAATTACATTCTCTGGCAAAGTGGATCAAAAAAGTGGATCGCTTGATGCCTTCGGTACGGTTATTCCATCTTATACACTTAACTCCATGCTCGGCAATATTCCGCTTTTAGGCCGCTTACTTGTTGGTCGAGAAGGAGAGGGAATTTTCGGTTTCTCTTACCGTGTAGAGGGTACCAGTGAGGATCCGAAAATTTTCGTAAATCCTGTATCCGCGTTGGCACCGGGTATCTTGAGACGCATGTTCTTTGAGCCTTGGACTGGCGCTGGAGATGCTGACCCGAGTATTCCTGACTATCCAGGAAAAGGGGACGAGTCACCTAGACAGTAATCGTCCCCGTTAGTATTAGGATGGCAGGATCAGGTGGTGGCGTTTCTTGCCAGCGGATAACTTGATCCGGCCTGTTTCATTTACATCTGCAGATGTCAGAACCAGTTTTTCATCACTGATTTTCTCATCATTGAGACGTGCTCCGCCTCCTTTGATCAGTTTGCGTGCTTCTGAACTGGATGGGCTAAGACCAACACGATTGAACAGAGCAAAAGCAGGGATGCCTTCATCAAGTTCGGCCTTTGGAATTTCTGTTGTTGGCAAGCTTTCAGCCGTTTCACCCATTTCAAACGTCCGGCGCGCTGTCTCGGCAGCTTCTTCTGCGGCGGCATCGCCATGGGCAAGGCGGGTACATTCGTTGGCGAGCACCTTTTTGGCCTCGTTAAGCTCAGCACCTTGCATTTTTTCAAGCTTGGCGATTTCATCCAAGGGAAGCTCAGTAAACAGACGTAGGAAACGACCCACATCTGCGTCTTCCGTGTTGCGCCAGAATTGCCAGTAGTCATAAGGCGACAACATGTCTTCGTTTAGCCAAATCGCACCAGCCGCAGTTTTACCCATCTTCGCACCGGAAGATGTGGTGAGCAGCGGTGTGGTTAGGCCAAACAGATTGAAGCTGTTTGTACGGCGACCAAGTTCAGTGCCGTTCACAATATTGCCCCACTGATCAGAACCACCGATTTGCAAATCACAATTGAAACGCTTTTTAAGTTCCACAAAATCGTAAGCTTGAAGGATCATGTAGTTGAACTCAAGGAAGGAAAGAGACTGTTCCCTTTCCAGGCGCAATTTCACGCTATCAAAAGTCAACATGCGATTGATGGAGAAATGACGACCATAGTCGCGAAGGAAACGAATATATCCAAGTTCGCTGAGCCAATCGTCATTATTGACCATCACTGCGTCAGTGGGACCGTCACCAAAAGTCAGGAATTTCTCAAACACTTTTTTGATGCCATCCATATTTTCCTGGATGATTTCGTCAGTGATTACAGGACGGCTTTCATCCTTACCGGATGGATCGCCAACTTTTGTGGTGCCACCGCCCATCAGGACAATCGGTTTGTGACCTGCCTGCTGCATACGGCGCAGGATCATGATCTGCATCAGACTACCAACATGAAGACTGCGGGCGGTACAGTCAAAGCCGATATACGCTGTGACTGGCCTGTCAGCAAATGCAGCATCCAGTGCTTCCAGATCTGTACATTGATGCATGTATCCCCGATCGCGGAAGGTTTTCATAAATTCAGAGCGTAGTTCGGTCATTTTAACTGTGTTATCTTTTCTGTTAGTTAGAAAAATAGAGTAGTGCTGTACCACATTCTGATTTGAATTTAAAAGCCTGCTTTGGGGTTTTACGGGGATTTTTGCGAATGAATGATACCAATCGTGCTTATTGGGCCATCGGATTGATGAGCGGAACCTCGATGGATGGCATTGATGCCGCGTTAATTAAAACAGATGGTGAGCGGGTGCTAGAACTAGGGCCGGCTTATTCAAAAAGCTATGCCGACGGCTTTCGAAGGGAATTCCAGAAGTTCTTGGGAAAGAAAGAGGCCCCCTCTGAGATCATCAATGCATTTACTGATTTAAACATTGAAGCTGTCAGGGCAGTTGTTGATAAATCAAACCTGAATATGAGCGACATCAAAGTGATCGGTTTCCACGGCCAGACGTTGTTTCACGATCCGTCAAACGGAATAACAGTTCAGGTCGGGGATGGGCAGCGGATCGCTGATGCGGTGGGAGTGGATGTAGTGGATGATTTCAGATCTGCGGATGTTGAGGCTGGCGGGGAAGGGGCGCCTTTTGCGCCAATTTATCATAAAGCCCTCTCTAATGATTTGGAAAAGCCGTTGGCGGTACTCAACTTGGGTGGTGTTGGTAATGTCACATATCTAAACGGTCGGGACATCCTTGCCTTCGATACAGGGCCTGCAAGCGCCATGATTGATGATTGGGTTTTTCAAAATACAGGGGAGAAGTTCGATCAGGATGGTGAATTGGCGAGATCTGGAAGAGTTGATCAATCCATTTTGAAGGCTTACCTTGCACACCCATATTTTCAGCAAAAACCGCCTAAAAGCCTGGATAGAAATGACTTTGATTTGAGTTTAGTTGAAGGACTGTCTTCAGAGGATGGGGCTGCTACGCTAACAGCTTTTACCGTCGCGTCAGTGGTTATGTCGCTTGATCATATGCCTTCTGTGCCGCGCAAATGGCTGGTGACAGGTGGTGGGCGTCACAACGGATATATTATGGAATGTCTATCAGAGCAACTGAACGTACCTGTTGAGCCTGTTGAAGCTGAAGGGTGGCGTGGTGATGAGTTGGAGGCAGAAGCGTTCGCATTTCTCGCCGTACGATCCCTGCTTGGGATGCCGTTAAGTTTCCCTGGAACCACAGGCGTACCAGCCCCGCAAGTCGGCGGCAAACTAAATCGTGCTGCGTGAGACTACTCAGTGATCAAGCTGGGTGCGAACCTTCTCAGCAAGCTGGCTTAACGTGTAAGGTTTGTTGAGCATTTCAGTCATCAAATCAGCGAGTGCCGTTTCCTGATCTTTGGTGAGAAGTTCTTGTGAGCGGGTATAGCCGCTTGTCAGAAGAATTTTAGCTTGAGGATAGTGGTGCCTGATTTTTTCAGCCAGTTGGAAGCCATTTAACTCGCCAGGCATCACGATATCGGTGAACACCAAATCAATGTCAGGGTTCTCGCTCAAGATCTCCAGGGCCTTAATGGCGTTGGCAGCTGTGAATGTCTGATATCCAAGATTGGACAATTTGTCATTTGCGATATCCAGCAGATGAACTTCATCATCGACAAGCAGAATTTTTTCAGAACCAGAAGGAGATGTTTTCTTGACTGAGGTAGATTCAACCTTCACTTTGCACTCAGTTTCGGCCACGGGAAAATAGAGAATGAATTTTGTGCCGCTACCGGGAGCGGACTCAACTTCCAAATGCCCATCTGAACGTTTCACAAAGCCGAAGACCATACTCAAGCCAAGTCCAGTTCCCTTACCGCTACTTTTAGTCGTGAAAAAGGGCTCGAAAATCCTGTCACGGATATCTTCCTGCATTCCATCTCCGGTATCCTCAACAGTAACCGCGATATAGTCGCCAGGTGTCAAATTTGGATGGAAAGCGCAGTAATCGTCACCTAATATAACATTTTCAGATCTGATGGAGAGGCAGCCTCCGTCTGGCATTGCATCATGGGCGTTAATGCTGAGATTAATCAACGCGTCTTCAAACTCCCCCGGATCCAAGTTGGCTGATTTTAAGTCTTCTGCCAGATCAAGTTTGAGATCAACTGAGGCGGTGATGGATTTTGAAATGAGATCGCTTGTTTCGTTAATAAGAAGGTTCGGGTTGATAACGATATTGCCGCCAGCATGACGGCTGGAGAAGCTTAGCAGTTTTTTGGTAATGTTGACGCCACGTTTGGTTCCATGTAGCGCAGATTGTAAAAGGCGATGTAGGTTTTCATATTTGTTTGGAAGCTGCTCTTCCAGAAGCTCCAGATTCCCTTGAATAATGGCTAGTAGGTTGTTGAAGTCATGAGCAATACCGCCTGTAAGCTGTCCAACGGCTTCCATTTTTTGGGTGCGTTGAAGGTTCTTGTCAATTTTCTTGTTCTCGGTAATGTCCATGCCAGAGAAGAAAAGAAGACGCTGACCATTTATGTGGAGAACTTCTGCATTTAGAATAAAATCACGAACCTCCCCGGATCGCATCACAGATTGCGTTTCGTAGTTGCGCAAACGGCCATGCTTGCTGATGTCGTTGATGAGTTTTTCACGTAGTTCTGGCCCGCCCCAGATATTTAGCTCGTCGGCGGTTCTGCCGATTGCTTCTTCTCTCGTGTAGCCGCGGGTTTTGACCCAAGTCTCATTTACATCTAGGAATCGCCCTGAATCTAACTCTGAAACCGAGGCAAGTTGAGCATTCGAGTAGAAGGCAGCTGTTGCCAATTCCTGAGTGTAAGCAAAGTCTTTATCGAATTGATCCAGCTGCTGTTCAGCGACAGCTAATCTCATCTTGAGGTTCGCAACTTCTGCTTCAAGTTCTTCGGTGCTTTTTTCCTGCAAACGGGGAGTCTGCAGTTCAGCCTGATTTAAGGAGTTCTTTTCGTCCATAGTTGACTATTTAGTTAGAGAAAATAAACATAGGGTTAACTATAGTCATATAGACGAGAAAACTAATATATGTAGTGAACAAAAAAAAAGCCGCTGAAGCTCTGACAGCGGCTTTTGAACTTGGTGCTTTAGACCTTCATTCTTGGTCTTCTTTACCCAATAACCTCATATTCAGGTAGTCATCAACTGAAGACATGAGGTTCTGTAATGTTTCTTGGAAGAAGTGGTCTGCGCCAGTTACTTCACTATGATGGATCGTAATACCCTTTTGCGCCTGCAATTTTTCAACCAGTTTCAAAACATCTTTTTGAGGTACTTGAATATCACGAGTGCCATTAATGATGATGCCGGAAGAGGGGCACGGTGCCAGGAACGAGAAATCATACATGTTGGCCGGTGGTGCAACGGAAATAAATCCTTCGATTTCAGGACGGCGCATCAGAAGCTGCATGGCGATCCAGGCACCAAAGGAGAAACCTGCGACCCAAACAGGGCCGGCATTTGGATTATGTGTCTGCATCCAGTCCAGTGCAGCCGCCGCATCGGACAGCTCACCAATTCCCTGATCATAATCACCTTGGCTTCGGCCAACGCCACGGAAGTTAAAGCGTAATACTGAAAAGCCGCGTTCTTTGAAATTGGTGAACAGGTTGAAAACAACCTTGTTGTTCATTGTGCCCCCATATTGTGGGTGAGGGTGCAGGATCAAAGCAAGTGGCGCGTTCGCCTCTGCGGAATGGTGATAGCGGCCTTCAAGGCGACCTTCAGGTCCATTAAAAATTACGTCTGGCATATAGGTCCAAGTTCCTATTGGTTTAGTTTTTGTCCTTTTGCCACATTCACAGCGCGATTTCATCATCTATCACGCAAATGTGATGCAGGTCATACATAGCCTGTTCAAGTGCTCCGCCACAAGGGCGTTTCCTTGACAGCACTGCCGCAGTCCTTATATCACAAGAATACGGGCGCGTTGTAACCTGTTGTGCATTAGGCTATAAGGGCCGCACAATACAGAAGGAATGGGCATATGTTCAAGCATATAAGCGATGATATCGCCGCGGTTATCGAAAGAGATCCCGCCGCGCGCTCCAGAATTGAAGTTATTCTTCTTTATTCTGGGTTCCACGCGGTCATGTTTCATCGGTTTGCCCATGCCTGTTACAAACGCGGATGGTTCTTTCTTGCAAAATTGATTTCTCAGTTCAGTCGATTTATCACCGGTATTGAAATTCATCCGGGTGCGAAAATCGGCCGCCGTCTTTTCATTGATCATGGTATGGGTGTCGTCATCGGGGAGACCGCAGAAATCGGCGATAATGTAACTCTTTATCATGATGTGACATTAGGTGGTGTGGCACCGTCAATTGACAGTGATAAACAGCGCGATGTGAAGCGTCATCCGACCCTATGCGATAATGTTATTGTTGGATCAGGCGCGCAAGTACTGGGTCCTATTACTGTTGGCCGTTGCGCGCGCGTCGGTGCGAATTCGGTTGTTGTGAAAGATGTTCCTGAACGTGTGACCGTGGTGGGTAGCCCCGCCCGGGCCGCAAAATCAGGTGCGAATAATGGCACCGAAGCAAGATTCGCAGCCTATGGTATTGGTGCTGAAGAATTGCAGGATCCAGTTTTCAAGGTGATGGATGGTCTTCTTGATAAGGTTCAGTCTTTGTCAATGAGGGTTGAAGAGCTCGAAAAAGAACTGGAAAATGAACGTCGTGGTCCGGTTATGTTGACGTCAGAAGATATCGAAATTGATATCAAGCTGAAAAGCGACGACCCCAAAGCCTAAATTTTATCCAATCAGTCGAACGAAATGCCTTGTCGGAACTTCTGGCAAGGCATATTTTTTGCCCATGCAGCAACAGGTATATCTAGATTATAACGCGACCTGCCCAATACGGGATGAGGTGATCACTTTCATGACGGAAATCATGAAGGAAGGGGGTAATCCTTCTTCTGTTCATGCGTCCGGCAGAAAAGCACGAAACCGCGTTGAAAATGCGCGTCGTCAAGTGGCCGCATTGGCAGGTGCCAAACCGCAAGAGGTTATTTTCACTTCTGGCGGAACCGAAGCCAACAACATGGTGCTTAACGGGTTTCCTGATAGGGAGGCGATCATCAGTGCAGGAGAACACGACTCTCTTAGAAGTGTAGAAGGTGCCAAAACGATCCCCTTGGATAAAGCCGGTTTGGTTGACTTAGAAGCCTTAAAACATATTTTGGGGGACTTACAACGTCCCGCACTTGTTAGCGTGATGCTGGCCAATAACGAAACAGGTGTTTTGCAGAATATCTCTGAAATTGCTGAACTTGTTCATGAATATGGTGTTTTGTTGCACACCGACGCAATCCAGGCGCTTGGGAAAATTACATTTAATTTCAAAGATCTAGGTGCTGATCTTATGAGCCTCTCCAGCCACAAAATTGGTGGTCCACAAGGGATGGGCGCGCTTGTGGTGCGCGATGGTGTGGTGATCAAAACCCTCCAAAAAGGCGGTGGACAGGAACAGGGGCGCCGAGGCGGGACTGAAAATGTTGCTGGTATAGCGGGGTTCGGACTTGCTGCAGAGCAGGCAGAGGCAGAACTTTCCGAATATGCCCGGCTTTCGAAGATCCGGGATAAAATGGAAGCAGATATTGAGGCCATTACGGAAACCGAGGTTTTTGGAAAAGGCGCAAGCCGTCTGCCAAATACGAGCTGCATCCGAATGCCAGGCGTGCCTTCAGAACTTCAGGTAATGACATTTGATCTGAACGGTTTTGCCGTGAGTGCAGGATCAGCCTGTTCCAGCGGTAAGGTCAAAGCCAGTCATGTTTTAACCGCTATGGGATACGATGATATCACCGCATCCCAATCGCTGCGGGTAAGCATGGGGCGGCACACAACACAAGAAGATGCAGATAGATTTGTTCTGGCGTGGAAAAATCTATATGAAAGAAAAGGGGCGGGTCGGTAGACTTGTCTAAAGTTGATCTAAAGTAGGGATCCAAAACCAGTGTCAAAAATGACCTTTATCAAACCTGATGGAACTCGGGTCGAAGTAGATGCGCCACTTGGCAAAACCATCCTTGATATCGCGCAGCAAAATGGGCTGGAGCTTGAAGGCGCGTGTGAGGGAAGCCTTGCCTGTTCAACATGTCACATCATTGTGGATGAGGAAGATTTTGAACGGCTTCCGGACGCTTCGGACGATGAAGAAGATATGCTGGACTTGGCCTACGGTTTGACACCGACCTCTCGTCTTGGATGCCAGGTCGTGATGACGGAGGAGCTTGAAGATTTGATTGTCTCCCTCCCATCCGGATTTAACAATCAACTGTTTTAATTGATAAAATGACGTTTTTTGATCGACTGAAAGACCAGAATAAAGATGTCTGGCACGCTTATACGCATCATGAATTTGTGTCGGGGATGCAAAATGGTACTCTTCCCGAAGACGCGTTCAAATATTATCTTAAGCAGGATTATGTATTTCTGATCCACTTTGCGAGGGCCTATGCGCTTGCAGCCTATAAAGCAGATAATCTGGAGGATATGAGGGCTGCAACTCAAACAGTGCTAGGTTTGATTGACACGGAAATGCAACTGCATGTGGAGTATTGCAAAGGCTGGGGGATCAGCGAGGTGGATATGCAAAACATGCCAGAAGCCCCGGAGAATATGGCCTACACGCGCTATGTATTGGAGAAAGGCGTGTCAGGGGATATTTTGGACCTATACGTCGCGCTGGCTCCGTGCGTTATCGGGTATGGTGAGATAGGAGAACGCTTGAAATCCTCCATAGATACTGTTCTTGACAATAATCCATATCTTCCGTGGATAGACATGTATAGCGGTCAGGAATATGGTGAAGTTCTGGAAGGAGCCATAGAGCAACTACAGAAAATAGCAGATAACCGTCTGACAGAGGCGCGCTTTGAAGATCTATCCAAAACCTTCCGTCAGGCAACCCAGTTGGAGATCAATTTCTGGCAGATGGGACTGGATCACATTTCCCAATGAGCCTTTAGAAATCCAAGGGTCCGTCAAGTTCCCATAAAATATCAAAGGGTGCCGTAAAGGCGCTATGTGTTGTGATGCGGCTTTGCCCATCCCAAAGATGCAGCTGGATTTCTGCAGGCTCGTTGGTCGTTGCAAGCCTTGTGTCCTTTTCAAGATGCATGAGAACTTTGTGAGATGTCGAAGGGCATACTGTCGTTATCTTTCCGCCAAATCGGGAAGTAATATTTCTGTGGAGGTGCCCGCAGAAGATCTGAACAATATGGTCGTGTTTCTCGATAATTTCTTCAAAAGGTTCTGGATCTTTTAGGCCCATAATATCCATCGCCTCAATTCCGGTTTTGAAGGGTGGGTGATGCATGAATATCAGAGCAGGCGTAGTTGTGTCTTCGGAAAGAGTTTCATCCAACCACTTGAGACGTTCTTCGCAGAGAGTGCCATTTGGTGATTTTGGAATATAGGTATCCAGCATTATCAGGCGCACACCACCCAGATCCACGGCATATTGAACGAACCCGTCCTCAGGCAGGTAATCTTGATCTTTAAACTCTTCAAGAAACACTTCCCGGTGGTCATGGTTGCCAATGCCCAGATACAAAGGAATCTCGGATTTCGAAACAATGTTTTTGAAAACCTTATATTCGGTAGCGAGTCCATTGTTCACAAGGTCACCTGACATGACGGCGCAAACAGGACGGGGACGTATCGAATTGAGTTTTTCAATGGAAAGAGCGAGCTTTCCAGCGGTGTCGTACAATTCCTGAAACTTATCATCCGATTCTGCAATGTGAGGGTCACTCAATTGGGCAATGATCATTACTGTTTAGTCCTCACTTAGCAGTGTCAGCATATCGCGCTTTCTAACAAATTTCTTTCTCGGGCTTTCATCGCCTGCGCGATCCTGCTCGGCCTGATTGATTTTCTGCCAATCTTCAAAACTCACTGTATGTATCTGGTTCTCTTTACAGTATTTGTCCAGCCCTGCAGAGCCGGGCTTTTCTGGATCAGGCCCGCCACAATGGTCTTCCAAAATCAGATCAACAACATTTTGGCTGTCAATTCGGTTTGTTCCGATGGTGCCAGATGGTCCACGTTTTGCCCAACCCACAACATAAAGGCCATCGCTAACACGGCCATCCGTGTTTTTGACAACCCCATTTTCAACAGGCAGTCCGCCTACATTGGTTAGCTCATAGCCAATACAGGTCACCAGCAAATCGCAAGGTACTTCGATAACCTCCCCGGTGCCGACGGCATTGCCGTTCTCAATCCGGTTTACCTCAAGCTTCAAAGACCTTATTTGCTCATCTCCGACAGCCTCTAGCGGTGTGAGGAGGAAATCCAGATATAAGGATCTTTTATCCTCACTTGGAGCATTCTCTGAATAGGCTTCCAGCAGCGCCAGGTTGTTTTTGACTTTCTTTTCCGTTTTGGCATCTTCATGGGTGAAATTTCTGGGGAGCAATTCGGGATCAGTGATTACCGTTGCGGTTTCAAGATCCTTTAATTCACCAAGTTCCTTGGTGGAAAACTGGGCATGTTCGGGGCCCCGCCTTCCGACAATACGTACAGATTTAAGCGGACTATCGAAAATATGTTGCCCCGCATGGTCCACAAGGTCTGAAGCCTGCATTTCCCCTTCAGTGCTGAGGATCACGCGCGCCACATCCAGTGCGACATTACCATTTCCAATGACAATGGCGTTTTCCACTTCAAGGTGAGGAACAGCATCGCGAAATTCCGGATGTCCGTTGTACCAGTAAACGAAGGTTTGAGCGCCAAAGACGCCGTTTTTATCTTCACCTTCAATTCCAAGGCTTCGATCCTTCGGTGTGCCGATGGCAAAGACAACCACATCATAAAGTGATTGCAGTGTTTCAAGAGAGATGTCGTCACCGAAACTGACATTGCCGACAAAGCGAACATTGCCATTTTCCATGATCTTATCATAGGCGCGAGAGACATTTTTGGTTGTTTGGTGGTCAGGGGCAACCCCGGTTCGAATGAGTCCATATGGCGTTGCCAACTTATCGAGAATATCGATCTCGCAGCCTGCGCATTTGGTGTTTAACGCACCCGCAGTGTACATTCCGGCCGGGCCGGAACCTATGATTGCTACTTTTAGTCCTGCTCCCATAACGCTCTCTTTCGCTCCTTACTTCAGACCCCCAAACCTCGATAAAAACTCTTTACTCGCTTCTGGCAACTGGCCTTCTTCGGTTTCCAGTATTTGTGTGAGATAGCTTTCTGCATCTCGCCAGATCAGCTGATAAATATCGTGAAATAATTGACGTGCATCGGCACCCGCCCATCCTTCGGGCAACAGACGATCCGGCAATCTAGGGTCTTGCAGTAAAGCGCGACGATAATCATGCACCGCAAGTATTCGCAGCAGGAAGGCTGTTTTGCTTGAAATAGTCTGTTCGTTTTTTATTTGATTGAGAACAGGGGCAAAACTTTCAATAAAATCCTTGTAACCGCTTTCGATTTCCTCCAGGTTCCAGCCTTTTTTGACCATAATGTGGGCTGGTGTTTTTTCCGGAGCCGCGATGGAAGCCGCCTGCATAACGGCCACCTGATCCTCCACCCCTAAATCTTCAAGGAGGTGCTGAATACTACTGACATTCCCCCGAGGGTGCGCAAGGATACCTGAGCCCAAATCACCATATCCCAGCCAGTGAAGCTCGGAATAGAGCTTCTTCTTGAGGGAGGATTTCATTTCTCTGCGGCCGGTAAATAACAATGTCCATTTGCCATCCCAGGCTTCGGGAAGGTGACTGTAAATCCTTTTGGTGGCTTCTTCAAAACGCAGCTGACCGGACCCTGTGAGCGTATAGAAACTCTTCCTGCCTTTTTGGGAGCTTACCAGTATCTTCTCGTTTTTAAGGCGAAAGACACTGGTTCGGACCGCGCGTTCATTCAATCCCAGACAAGATACCAATTCAATTAAGCTGCCAAGCCAGACAGTACGGCCATGAGGAGCAATGCAATCCCCCCAGATTGTGACAAGGAGAGACCGGGCTTTAATATCAAGATCGGCAAGAATATCCTCAACCAATGTATCAACTGTTTTTGGAATGGTATTTCCCCCTAAATACGCTTACCCGAACCTGACCGATGACCTCGGCGGATTTAATTTTCCTAGTATCTTAAATGGCTTGAGGCTTTTGGCAACCTACAAATGCATGCTGTTGACGGTATCAGCTATGATACAGTTGATGTGCGAGAGATTTATGTTCCCGCATCAGTTCATTCATGTCTAGTTCCGGAATTTCCCCGTTTTTCACGCGCCACTCACCTTTGATCATGACATGTTCGGCTTTATGGGCACCACATAAAACAAGCGCTGCCATGGGATCTCCGGCACCTGAGAAGCGTGCTTCATCAAGTGCGAACAATGCCAAGTCTGCTTCTGCACCAACTTTAATCTCCCCGATGTCGCCACGCCCTAAACACTGTGCGGATCCCTTAGTGGCAAAGGAGAGGGCTTCAAGATGAGTCATTTCATCGGCTTCATATCTTAGACGCCCAATCATCATGGCCTGCCTCACCTCCTGAATAAGATTGGATCCGTCATTGGAAGCGGATCCATCAACACCAAGTCCAACAGGAGAGCCCGCTTTTTTCAGTTCCAGTGTCCTGCAAATACCGGATGACAGGACCATGTTGGAGGATGGGCAGTGACAGATACCAACTTTCGCGTTTCCAAGTCGGGCGATTTCATTGTCATCAAAATGGATACCATGGGCAAGCCAGGTCTTATCATTCATCCACCCAACATGTTCAAGGTAATCTAGAGGACGCATGCCAAACATTTTGAGACAGAAATCTGTTTCGTCATGGGTTTCCGCCAAATGTGTATGGGTGCGCACATTATGTTCACGAGCAAGCTTGGAGCTTTCTCTCATCAGATTTTCACTTACAGAAAAAGGAGAGCAGGGGGCGAGAGCCAATTGCACCATCGAGCCGTCATCTGGATCATGATAGTCCTTAATTAAACGAAGGCTGTCATCCAGAATGGTTTGTTCTTCCTGAACTGTTGACTGAGGAGGTAGTCCGCCATCATCTTCGCCGAGACTCATGGATCCTCGGGTGAGGACGGTACGGATGGACAACTCTTTCGCTGCTTCAACCTGATGATCAATGGCGTCCTGCAATTGCGCGGGGAACAGATAGTGGTGATCTGCCGCTGTTGTGCAGCCCGACAGCAATAGTTCAGCCAATGCAAGTTTGCTAGAGCTTTTGATCATTTGAGGGGTAAGGCGCGCCCATATCGGGTAAAGAGCCTTCAGCCAAGGGAAAAGTGGCTTGTTGAGTGCTGGCGGGCAGGCGCGTGTCAGTGTTTGATAGAAATGATGATGAGTATTGATAAGGCCGGGGATTAAAACCAGATCACTGGCGTCAAAGGTTTCAAGTTTCTGGTATTGACCCTTGGGCTTGTCTCCGGCTTTTACAAGTTCAGCTATTTTATCGCCTTTAATAACAATGCCGTTGCCGGCGTTTTCTGCCAGAATAGCTAGCGGGTTTTTAATCCAGATGGCCATTTTATTTCCCCAAAGCTGAAGATAGGCGGGATCAACTGCCTATCTTCAAATAATTCTTTTAATAAAGCCTATTTATATGACTTGCCGAAAAGTAATTCAGCCCTTAAATTCCTTGAAATGGGTAAACTGGCGTTCGCCAGTCTTTTGGGGTGGTCTGGGCATTTAAGATGCAAAATCTAGATAACATTGAATTACTATCTGAGCTGACTTCTGAAGAACGCATCATGATTGCGGGTAAGTGCGTATGGCGTACCTACAATGGAGGCGAGCAGATCTTGGAGCGTTCCAGCACAAGCCGGGACGTGTTCTTTGTTGTGGATGGAAGCGTCAATATTGTGAATTTTGGTGTCTCCGGTCGTGAGGTGGCTTATGCGACTGTGGATGCTGGTCAATATTTTGGTGAGCTATCCGCCATTGATGGCCGTCCAAGGTCTGCCAATGTCATCGCCCACAAGAAATGTTTGGTGGCCTCCTTATCACCAGAGAATTTTATGGAGCTGCTGCAAAAGCACCCAATGGTGACCATTCAGGTGATGCAGAGACTGGCGCGCATCATCCGCGTCAATGATGAACGCATTTTGGATCTCTCCACGTTAGGCGCTGTTCAGCGCGTTTGTCAGGAACTTCTGCGTATGGCAAAGCCAGATCCACTTATGGCGGATTCTTGGCTGATCTATCCGATGCCAACACAAAGCACAATTGCCAGTCGGGTATCTACAACGCGTGAGACAGTTGCCCGTGTTTTGGGACAGCTTGCAAATGATGGTTTGGTACTGAAAAAAGGGAAGAACCTTTACCTGAAAGATCGCAAAGGCATTGAAGAGATGATCAATAGTCTCGCTGCTTCTTCAGGCAATATCGCGCGTTAAGCATCCAACCAGCGGAGTATTCCTTTTGCAGCGCTGACACCGGTCGAAAAACAACCTTGAAGCAGATATCCTCCTGTTGGTGCCTGCCAATCCAGCATTTCGCCCGCCGCGAACCATCCTGGATTTTTACGGATCATCAGGTTTTCATCCAGTTCGGATAAATCAAGTCCGCCCATGACGCTGATGGCCCGGTCCATAGGTGCAGTATCCAGAATAGGGATTTGCAGGTTCTTTATTGAGGCTGCGATATAGCTTGGATCCTGAAAGCGATCTCGGTCGGTAAACTCGTTTAAAAGAGAGACTTCCAGTGAAGACAGTTTAAGTCTCTTCCTCAAGTAATTGGAGAGACTGTCTTTTTTGCGCCTTTTGGACAATTTTTCCTGTAATTCTTCGGCAGTTTGATCAGGGCGCAAATCCAGTGACAAGTGAACAGGTTTGCTGATTTGTAGCTGTTTGGTGACTTCAATGCTGATCGCGTAAATAGCCCCACCTTCCAGCCCCGATTTTGAAATAATCAGATCACCACGGCCAACTTTGCCATTTAGAGAGACAGCTACATTCTTCAAAGGTTCGCCTTCAAAGGTTGGAAGTATATGGTTTGACCAGTCTACTCTGTAACCGCAATTAATCGGTGCGAATGGATTGCAAACTAAGTCAAAACCTTTGATTGCATCTACCCATTCTCCCGTAGCCCCTAAATGTTTGTAGCTTGCGCCACCACAAGAAAGGAGAACAGCGTCTGGGTTATCAAAAAATAAGGTGTTATCCTTATCTTTGAACTGAAGGGTACCATCGTCACCAAGGCCAGTGAATGTAGTGCTTAACTTAAATTGGACATTGGCGCCGGATAAGTATTTCGTCCACGCCCGCATCAGGGATGTAGCTTTCATTTTAACAGGGAATACGCGCCCGCTTGACCCGGTAAAAGTTTCAACCCCTAGATCATTTGCCCAGTTTTGAAGATCCTGAGGTGTGAAATTTTGAATATGAGGTGCCATAAAAGGCGTGGCTTTCTCATACCTGTTTAAGAAGAACTCCAAATCTTCCGCATTTGTCAGGTTAAGGCCTCCGCGTCCGGCAATCAGGAATTTTCGCCCAACGGATGGTTTTTGTTCATATACCGTGATGTTCAGGTTTTTGTTCTGACACAGAAAGTAAGCCGCCATCAGTCCCGCAGGACCACCGCCAATGATTGCAACAGATTTCATGTGGGATGTCATTGATAGCAACTTAAATCTAAAAGAGGGCCACAAACGGTTTGTCGCCCTCTTTATAAATAGAAATGAAGAAAAAGGTTACTTTTTCCCGTACATTTCTTCCTTGGACATGATGGGCGCAGATATAATCTCAACACCTGCATCCTTAGGTTCGTAGAAAAAACAGTTGCGCCGGCCTGTATGACAAGCCGCGCCTTCCTGATCGACAAGGACAAGGATGGTATCGCCATCACAGTCTAGCCTGAAACTGATCAGCCTCTGTGAATTGCCCGATGTTTCCCCTTTGCGCCAAAGAGACTGGCGGGAGCGGGACCAATAACAAACGCGACCGGTTTTCAGAGTCTCTTCAATGGCGTCCTTATTCATCCACGCCATCATCAAGACTTCGCCAGTGTCATGCTGTTGGGCAATGGCTGGGATCAAGCCATCCGCATTCAGTTTGAGGAGTTTTTCCAGTTCACTGTTCATTGTGCTGCTTTCAATCGATCAAATCCTGCAGTGAGGTCGGCAATCAGATCATCCGTATCTTCCAGACCAATATGCAGACGAATCAGTGGGTTAGTGTTGTCCCACTTGGTCGCTGTACGATAGTTGCTTGGGTCTGCATATATAATGAGGCTTTCATAACCGCCCCAGGAATACCCCATGCCAAAGAGTTCAAGATCATCCATAAAGGCTGCGAGCGCATCACGAGACAAGGCATTTAGGCGGAAAGAGAAGAGACCGGAAGCACCCAGGAAATCACGTTTCCAAAGATCATGTCCCGGATGATCTTTAAGGGCAGGGTGCAACACAGAGTGTACCTCAGAACGACCCTTGAGCCATTCTGCGACTTTAATGCCGTTTTCCATATGTTGTTTGAGACGAACAGAGAGTGTCCGCATACCCCGCTGCGCCAGATAAACGTCATCTGGACCTGCTGTTTGACCATTGAGATTCGCAGCCGTTTGCAATGTTTCCCAATGTTCCTTGTTCGTGGTGACGGTTCCCATCATCACATCAGAGTGACCTACGATATATTTTGTACCCGCCTGAATGGATACATCCACGCCATGTTCAAACGGCTTATAATAAAGAGGAGAGGCCCAGGTATTATCCATCAAGACAACGGCACCGCGTTTGTGAGCCTGATCTGAGATTGCAGGAATATCCTGCATTTCAAATGTCTGTGAACCTGGTGATTCGACAAAGACAACGCTTGTATTGTCTCTGATAAGCTCGGATATGCCGCCACCAATGAGCGGATCGTAATATGTAGTCTCAACACCAAAACGGCTCAGTACATTGTCGCAGAAGTAACGCGTTGGACCGTAAACACTGTCGGTGACAAGGATGTGGTCTCCTGTTTTCACAAAAGCCTGAATTGCTTGCGCACAGGCAGCTAGACCCGACGGAAACACCTGACAACGGTAACCACCTTCAATTTCAGCTACAGCCTCTTCCAGCGACCAGGTTGTAGGGGTTCCCATACGTCCGTATGTGACAACTTGCTTACCTTCCGCACGTTCTTTATGGCGTTGCTGCAGGTCATCTAGGGAAGAATAAAGGACTGTTGAGGCGTGATACACCGGAACATTGACAATACCGAAGTTGGATTCAGGGTCCCGTCCAGCTACGACAAGCTTTGTTTCATCTTTCATCTTCTCAAATGACTCCTGCAATGGATTGATTTCCCTCCATCAATATAGGATTGCTGAGAGTGATGAAAGAAGGAAATTTTGTTATCAAAATTATGAAAAATTGTCGGCTTTAACCATAAATCCGAAATTTTGCATTGACGGGTAGGTCAAAAATATTATCGTCAAAGATGAAATTCGGAACTGGGAAAGCCGGATTTTGGAAAGTGCGATTTTTTTAATCTGGAACTTAGTTCCGGTTCGTACACAAAGAATTGAAAAACTGACAGGAAGGTTATTTCTATGAAAAAAGCGAGCTTTATGGCGATCGCTACTGCAGCTACGATGATGGTAGGTACTGCCTCTGCAGCGACTCTGGACGACGTTAAAGCAAAAGGCTTTATCCAGTGTGGTGTCACTACTGGTCTGGCTGGCTTCGCGGCTCCAAACGACAAAGGTGTATGGGAAGGCTTTGACGTTGATTTCTGCCGTGCGATGTCCGCAGCGATTTTCGGTGACCCTGACAAAGTAAAATACACACCAACAACTGCTAAAGAACGTTTCACAGCGCTACAGTCTGGTGAAATTGACGTTCTGGCACGTAACACAACATGGACACTGTCTCGTGACGTGAACCTGGGCTTTGAATTCGTAGGTGTGAACTACTACGACGGTCAAGGTTTCATGGTTAAGAAGTCTCTTGGCGTTTCAACTGCTAAAGAATTGGACGGCGCACGTGTTTGTCTGCAGTCCGGTACAACAACTGAACTGAACCTCGCTGACTACTTCGCAGCGCAGGGCATGAAATTTGACTCCGTTCTGTTCGACACAGCGGATGAGGTTCGTGAAGCTTATATCAAAGATACATGTGACGTTTACACAACTGACCAATCCGGTCTGTATGCTCAGCGTTCTGTGATCGCAGATCCAGAAAACCACATCGTTCTTCCAGAAGTTATCTCTAAAGAGCCACTCGGCCCACTTGTACGTCACGGCGACAATGCATGGGGTGATATCGCTCGTTGGACACTGAACGCTCTGGTTATTGCTGAAGAACTTGGTGTAACAACTGCAAATGCTGCTGAAATGAAAGGTAGCAAAAACCCAGAAATCCAACGTTTGATGGGCGTATCTGGTGACCTCGGTCAGCAGCTCGGCCTGGACGCTGCATGGGCTTACAACATCGTTTCTATGGTGGGTAACTATGGTGAAATTTTCGAGAAGCACCTTGGTCAAAGCACACCTCTGAAAATCTCTCGCGGTCTTAACCAGCTGTGGAGCAAAGGCGGTATCCTTTACGCACCACCAGCACGCTAAGGCGCTGAACTGAACTAAAAAAGAGTGTGTGTCTCTTAACAGACATGCACTCTTTTTGTTTATAGAGATCTTCATTCTCCCAAAGGAGCTACCACATGACAGCTGATGTCCCTGGTATGTCAGAGGGAGCCAAGGTAAGTCCGTTCCGCGATCCGAAGATAAGGGCCCTGTTTTTTCAGGTCCTGGTGATCGTGACTTTCCTCGCTTTCGTCTACTACATCGCTGACAATACGATCACTAATCTCGAGAAGCGTGGTATTGCATCTGGTTTTGACTTCTTAAGTCAGAATTCTGGATTTGATATCGGGATTGTTCTACTTGTCGACTATAACGCACAAACCTCCACACATGGTGATGTGCTGCTTATTGGTATAATCAATACCTTGGCTGTATCGCTTTCAGGCATTGTCCTGGCAACGATTATCGGCTTTGTTTTTGGCGTTTTGCGCCTCTCCAATAACTGGATCGTAAACCGTATCGCCTATGTTTACATTGAAGTGGTTCGGAATATTCCATTGCTGGTGCAACTTCTGTTCTGGTATCTGGCCGTTCTTCTGGAACTTCCAAAGGTTCGTGACAGTGTCAAATTAGGTGACAGTGTAGCCATTAACAACCGTGGCTTCTACTTCCCTAGCATTGTTCCAGACAGCGGCTTCTGGCTTATTCCAACAGCTTTTGTGCTGGGTATCATTGCGACAGTTTTTGTGAGCAAATGGGCTCACAAACGTCAGGATGAAACTGGGCAGCAATTCCCTGTTTTCACCACCGGTTTGGCACTAATCATTGGTTTGCCAGTTCTGGCAGCTTTGGTTTCCGGAATTCCGTTCGCGCTTGAATATCCGTCAATGGGCCGCTTTAACATTGCGGGCGGTTGGGTGATTAAACCTGAATTTATGGCGCTCTTCCTTGGGCTTTCCATTTATACAGGTGGATTTATTGCTGAAATTGTCCGCTCAGGTATTAATGCGGTGAGCCATGGTCAAACCGAGGCAGCCAACTCGCTTGGTATTAAACCGAGTGTCACCATGCGTCTTATTATTATTCCGCAGGCGCTTCGTGTGATTATTCCACCGCTTACCAGTCAGTTCCTGAACCTGACGAAAAACTCATCCCTGGCAACAGCGATTGGTTATTCGGAAATTGTTGCGATTTTTGCAGGTACGTCATTAAACCAGACAGGCCAGGCCATTGAGATCATTGCTTTGACAATGTTGTTCTACCTGACGATCAGTTTGATCATCTCGGTCTTTATGAACTGGTACAATAAACGCATTGCATTGGTGGAGAGGTAAGACATGGCTATTGTTAAAACAGAACGCCATCCGGAAATGCCACCTCCGGTAACAACAACAGGCGTTATTGGCTGGTTGAGACAGAATTTGTTCTCAAGTTGGTTCAACACAATTCTGACAGTTGTTGCTGCTTATGTAGCCTATAAAGCACTGTATGCATTCATCGACTTCACGATTATCAGCGCGAATTTTGCGGGAACGACCCGTGATGACTGTACACTTGATGGTGCTTGCTGGGTTTTCATTAAGCAGCGCTTTGGTCAGGTTATGTATGGTTTCTATCCGGAAGCTGAACGCTGGCGCATTAACGTCGGTTATGTGCTTGGTGCAATTGGTCTTTTTCTTGTTCTTTCCAACTATGTTAAGAACAAAAAATGGCCAGCGTTGTACCTGTTCGTCATCTATCCAATTATCTGTTACTTCCTTTTCTTTGGTGGTTTCGGATTGGAAGTTGTCGAAACATCCCAGTGGGGTGGCCTGTTCCTGACATTGGTTCTGGCGTCGGTATCCATCTTTGTGGCGTTGCCGCTTGGTATTATTCTGGCGCTCGGCCGCCGGTCTGAAATGCCGGTGGTTCGTATGGTCTGTGTCGGCTTTATTGAGTTGATCCGTGCCGTTCCACTTATTTCCGTTCTCTTCATGGCATCTGTGATGCTGCCACTGTTCCTGCCGGAAGGTCAGAATTTTGATAAACTGATCCGTGCTCTGGTGGGTATGTCACTCTTCTCCGCGGCTTATATGGCTGAGGTGGTGCGTGGTGGTTTGCAGGCACTTCCAAAAGGACAGACAGAGGCAGCCATGTCACTTGGTCTTGGTTACTGGCAGACCATGTGGCTGATTATTCTGCCGCAGGCGCTGAAGATCTCTATCCCGTCTATCGTGAACACCTTTATCGGTTTGTTCAAAGATACGACATTGGTTTTGATCATCGGTCTGTTTGATCTGTTGAGTGTTGTGAAAGCGGGTACTCAAGATAAAAACTGGCTTGGTCTGGCGACCGAGGGTTACGTGTTCGTAGCCATAGTTTTCTGGGTTTTCTGCTTTGGCATGTCAAGATATAGCATCTGGTTGGAGAACAAACTCCATACCGGTCATAAACGATAGGAGGCAGGCGAAATGAGTGAAGCTGCCATGAATAATTCAGCAAGTGAAGCTGCAATCCAGATCATCGGAATGCACAAATGGTATGGTGATTTCCATGTTCTTCGGGACATTAACCTGACCGTTGAACGTGGTGAGAGAATTGTTGTTTGTGGACCTTCCGGTTCCGGTAAATCAACAATGATCCGTTGTATCAACCGTTTGGAAGAGCACCAGCAAGGCCAGATCATTGTGGATGGTATTGAACTTACAAACGATGTGAAGAAGATTGATGAAATCCGTCGTGAAGTAGGGATGGTGTTCCAGCACTTTAACCTGTTCCCACATTTGACAGTGCTTGAGAACTGTACTTTGGCTCCGATCTGGGTGCGTAAAACACCTAAGGAAGAAGCAGAAGCAACAGCAATGAAGTTTCTGGAGCGGGTAAAAATTCCTGACCAGGCACTTAAGTATCCAGGCCAATTGTCTGGTGGTCAGCAACAACGTGTGGCGATTGCCCGTTCATTGTGCATGAACCCACGTATAATGTTGTTTGATGAGCCGACATCAGCGCTTGACCCTGAAATGATTTCAGAGGTTCTGGACACAATGATCAGCTTGGCCGAAGAAGGAATGACAATGGTTTGCGTGACCCATGAAATGGGTTTTGCGAAAACGGTTGCTGACCGTGTGATCTTTATGGATCAGGGTGAAGTAATTGAACAGGCGCCACCAACCGAGTTCTTCGACAACCCGCAAAGTGAGCGCACGAAATTGTTCCTGTCGCAGATCCTGCACAACGGATAAATTTCTCAATGCAAAAGAAAGCCCCGGTTTTTCCGGGGCTTTTTTATTTGTAGTTTTTGTTAATGTGTTTTACTGTTTTCTCAATTAGGGATTGTGCGGAGAAGGCTGTAGGTAGATGCCTCATGGGCTTATAATCTTTATCATTCAGATGTTGGCACTTGGATTTTGTGCTGCTTTCATTAGCGCGATTTACTACCTGAATACGACTGTTCATTGCGTGGTCGGAGGTGGCCATGGCGTATGCCTGTTTGACGGAGCGTTGTCGCTCTTCCTATTTGCGGCAACGCTGATAACTGCAGCATTTGCTGCTTTGCTGTTTAAAGCCTATTCCTGATTAGTCATGATCCGCAATTGGATCAATAATCACTTCACGTTGCTCATAAGGGACATAACCAAAGCGCTGATACATCGGAAGTGCTTTTGGATGATCCAGCGTACAGGTGTTGACGGTAATGCAGTCAGGGTCTCTATACCATGCTTGCTCAATTGCCCAGTTCAGAAAATAAGGGCCCATTTTCATGCCAATAAATTCCGGCATGATTCCGAAATAAGCAAGATCAACAGCTGCTGGGTAGTTCTTGAAATTTAGTTCTGCGTAACCAGCAGGAGTGCCGCGGACATACAAAACATAAATCTCTGTGTCTTTGTCCTTGATGACCCGATCGAGATCTTCATCGGACAGTTTCTTGCGGTCAGTCCATCCCCAATCTCTTCCAACAGCGTCATATAAATAGCGATAGAAAGATACCGTCGGGTTTTCAGAGCGAATTATTGAATGAGGTATTGCGGGGGGAGTGATGTTCTGGGGGCGAGGGCCCCCAGTCATCTTAAGGTAAGTAATGGTGACCGGCCAGAGGCCATCTTCATTGGGCTCAGGTTTGCGCTTAAGGGGCATTATTTTTTCTTACCTGTAGAAATTGGCAGCTGTTCGTCCAACGCCCATTCTGTCCAGGAGCCGTCATACACAGATACAAAGCGGTGTCCCAGCATATGAAGCCCAAATGCAAGCACACACGCGGTGACACCAGATCCACATGACGTAATCACAGGCTTGTTCATGTCAATGCCTGCTTCAAGGTAGGCTTTCTTAAGGTCATTAGCGGCGAGCAGTGTACCGTCTGTTTTGAACAGTTGATCAAACGGCAGGTTTAAGGAGCCTGGGATACGACCGCCGCGCAATCCTTCACGTGGCTCCGGCGCGGTGCCTTCATAACGGCCTTGAGAGCGCGCATCCAAAACCTGTTCTTTATTGGTTTCCAGGTTGCGGCGAACCTGCGCCTTCTCCCGCAGGATCATATTGTTCATTCGTGCCGTAAAGTGACGTTCCGTTGGCTTGGACGGCATATCGGAAACTGGACGGCCTTCGTCCAACCATTTTTGCATACCGCCATCCAGTATTGCGACATCGTCATGACCAAAAAGTTTGAACAACCACCAGGCACGGGCCGCGCTTCTAACGCCGGATTTATCATAGATAATGATCCGGCTGCCATCGCCAAGGCCCAGCTTGCGGACGCGGCTGGAAAATTTTTCAGGACTTGGCACCATGTGTGGCAAGGGTATATCAGTGTCAGCGATATCATCGATATCAAAAAAGACAGCTCCCTCAATATGGCTTTCTGCAAATTCAGCTTTCGGATCACGGTTTTCCGCTGGCATATACCACGACGCATCGACGATACGAATGTCAGGTGCTGACATATTTTGTTGAAGCCATTCGGTGGATACAAGAGAAGTTGGATTTGCGTAGGCCATTGATATTATAAGTCCTGTTAAACGTCACAATTTATTCGTCAAAGATTAAAGACACGCGTCTGTTTTGACGACCCTTTTTTTCAATTTTCCGCACAAGAACAGGTCCAATTTCGGAGGTGTTTCTGACATGTGTACCACCGCAGGGCTGCAAGTCGGTGTTGGCGATACGGATCAGGCGAACCCGGCCGCTTCCGCGTGGTGGCTGAACGGACATGGTTTTAACAAGCTCGGGCTTCTGGTCCAGTTCTTCATCTGAGATCCAGCTAAAGGAAACATCCAGATTTTGACAGATGAGATCATTCAATTTTTGTGTGATTTCTTCCTTGTCCAGCGTGGCTTCAGGCAAATCGAAGTCAAGTCGGCCCTTACCATCAGAAACTTGCCCACCGGTTACAGGGTAGGGGAGAACAGCAGAAAGAAGGTGTAAGCAGCTGTGCATTCGCATAAGGCGATGACGTGCCTCCCAATCGATAGTAGCCGCGACGGTATCACCTACAGCAGGAAGGTTTTGTCCTTCAGCGGGTACATGAACAATTTCGTCTGGGGAGTTGCCTTTAACAGTGGTCGCAATCGTGACCGACGCGCCATCGGAAAGTATTAAGGTCCCTTTATCGCCAGGTTGACCGCCGCCTGTCGGGTAAAAAACAGTTTGGTCCAAAATAATACCGCCAAGGTCGTTAATTTCCACGACTTTGGCGGTGCATTCTTTAAGGTAAGCATCTTCACGGAAAAGATCTTGTGTCATTCTTGGTAAGGCTCCCGGTTATCAGCCGGTATTATTCAGTCCTCTAGCCAAGGCGCAACCGGCAAGTCGTTTGCCCTCAACATATCAACATCCATGAGTTTGCTAAAGTATTTTTGGGCTGTATCACAGAGTACCGTAACGATTGTGTGCCCAGGTCCCATTTCTTTGGCCATACGAATTGCACCGGCCACATTCACACCGGAAGAAAGTCCCATCTGAAGGCCTTCCTTGATGTTCAAATCATATAGAACTTTCAAGGCCTCTGCGTCACCTATTTGGTACGGCATGTCAACTTCAAGCCCTTCAAGGTTGGCGGTAATACGGCCTTGTCCAATACCTTCACTGATGGAACTTCCCTCAGCTTTAAGTTCTCCATTTTTATAATAGTTGAAGAGGGCAGCGCCCATAGGATCAGCTATGCCGATTTTAATGCCCGGATTGCGTTCACGAAGAGCATCCGCTGTCCCTGCAAGTGTGCCGCCACTGCCAACTGCGCAGATAAAGCCATCTACCTTGCCGTCTGTTTGATCAAAAATTTCTGGGCCAGTTGTTTTATAGTGGCCAAGTTTGTTCGCTACATTGTCAAACTGATTGGCCCAGATGACGCCGTGGTCACTGCTTCCGGCCAGTTCTTCTGCAAGGCGACCTGAATATTTCACATAGTTACCAGGATCTTTATATGGCTTGGCTGGAACAAGGCGAAGGTCAGCGCCGCAGTATTTTAGGATCGCCTTTTTTTCATCGGTTTGGGTTTCAGGCATCACAATAATGGTTTTGTAGCCTTTTGCGTTACCAACCAAGGCCAAACCAATACCTGTATTGCCTGCGGTACCTTCAACGATGGTCCCACCTGGCTCTAGAATGCCTTTCTTCTCAGCATCTTCGATGATGGCAAGAGCTGCACGATCTTTAACTGAGCCGCCCGGGTTAAGAAACTCTGCTTTACCGTAAATATCACACCCAGTTTCTTCGGAAGGGCCCGTAAGGCGGATAAGAGGGGTGTTTCCGATGGTGTCAACAAAGTTGTTGCGGATAGTCATGGCATTCTCTGTGTTAAATTTAAATTACAGCAATAAATGGTTATTTAATTATATAGCACACAAGGTCAATGGAAAATATTTAATTATATGTCAGGGATTAGTGAAAATGTGATGGGGGTATCTAAATTTCTTTGTATTCTCCAATTTGATGCATGTCCTCTTCGTTCATGCATTGAAAGGTTTTTGTCGGTGTAAAGTTACTTGCATCAGGTAAAGGTGGGTCATTTGGGAAGTCAGAATTAGTGATGCACACGAAGATTCGAAGCCTCTTTGACGTATTGGTGTTTTCTATGAAGGCATATTTGGTTGAGTAGGAAAAATTGTGGCTTGTGGGTAAGGTAATGATGTAGCGGTTTGCTTCGGGCCAAAGTGAATACGTACTATTTTTTGAACAGGCCTGACCTGCAACAATGACGGTTTCAATGGTTTTTTTAATATCTAGATTCGCCTCATCCGTTTCTTTGCGGATATGGTGAATAACCTCATCCTGATTGAGTAGTAAAAATTTTGCTAATTTAGAAATTTCGTTGGATTGTATGCGCCTGCGGCCGTTTATGATTTCGCTGACACGAGATGGAGGAAGTGAAAGTGCTTTGCCTAAGTCGCTTTTCCGGCGATTTATTTTTTTCAACCTCTCTTCTATCCAGTCGCGTCTCATGTACAAAATCCTCCCATTTTCGATAATCACATTAAATTACGAATATCGTAAAAAAAATTGACCGGTAACTGCTTTATTTTATCCTAAAGATCGAAAAATTTTAGTTACGCAAATTTAGCGAGAATTTTTCGAATTGTAAAAAATATGTGCAATATCAATCAATAAGAGTGATTTATTTTTTTCATCTCTCTCTTTTTGATGGTGTCATTGCCTGGATTGAAAGAGAGGCCCGTTTAGTTCGAGGCAGTACTTTCAGAATGTTTTTTCAGCAATATCAGGAGTAAACGCGCCAATGAATAGTAAAAATACCGCAGAAAAATCGAGAAGTATAAAGGCGATAATTAAGACCGCTCCGGCGGGGAATGATAATTTCCCTTATGAGATGCTCCAGAAAAGGTTAAGGGAGCAGGAGGAAAATTCCAGAACAACTAGGAAAAAGCCTAGAAACAATTCGCAAATTTGGACGAACTTGAGCGAAGCGCAAGTAAAGGCAGCGCATCGAATATATTTTGGATTTGTCGCCAAGTTCAGAGGGTTGGAAGCACGTACCCAGAATTTTATTTGGATGCCGAAAGGGAATAGCAATCCCAGTGACTTTACAGAGCATCTTATAGATAAATTCACTTTTTGGGCCAGCTATAATCATGGTACCTATTTCAGCGTAGTCGCAGCATTGGATATACTGATTTTTGGGAAAAGTTGCCGTGAAATTGATCAGGCCTTTAGCCGCAGAAAAGGGTTTGCCAAGGGCAATCTTATTACGGCTTTGGATGAATATAATAAAATTAAAATGCACCATAATGTAGAAAAAACTTGACGCCACGGGGTCAATTTGATAATCTGTTTTCCATAGTCGAGAAAAAGGGCCTGAAATTCTGAAGGAGTTTCAGGCTTTTTTTATTCTCTTTATTTGAATATAAAACAAAGACTTATTACGTGATTCTGTGGGTAGAAGTTTTGTATTCTCAGTGTTTTGAGTAATTTCTAACAATAACAGACTTTAGATAATTCCATAAAATACAACTAAGGGTAGGATATGGCGTTTGGATTTCCAAAATACAGGCGCGGTGTGGCAGCAGTGCGCCAACTGCTTTTCGACAAGATTGAGACAAATAACGAAACCGCTACCTTTTTTGAAGAGCTATCAAGTTCGAACATATTGCAAAAAGCAATGACTTTTCGAAGTACGGCATTTTCAAAACAGGAAGATCGAAAAATCCGCCACTTGTTGGCGGATTTTTTTTCGCGTGAAATCTTGTTAATCGCAGATGCCAAAGAACAGGAGGAGGGTGTTGAAAATAAAGAGGCTGCAGCGCGATCAAAATTGAGGATCGATGTCAGGCGATGGTTAATGGAGCAATTTGCGCCTGAGATTTATGGAAATGCCAAAGGTAATAACAGCACTGGCGGTGTGAAATCTATCAAACCAAAAATCTATATTCCTGACAATGGACGATCTTAAACCACAACCAGGTCCGCAAGAGACCTTTTTGGCAAGTTCCGCTGATATCGGGATTTATGGCGGCGCAGCAGGAGGCGGGAAAAGCTACGCGTTACTGCTGGAGCCATTGCGCCATATTGATAACCCACTGTTTCGGGCGGTCATTTTCAGGCGTACATCAAAGCAGATCAGAAACGAAGGGGGGCTTTGGGATGCAGCCCGAAAACTATATTCACATCTGGGAGCAACAGCCAAAGAGACAGATCTGGTCTGGAGATTTCCATCCGGGGCAACAATAAGTTTCGGATCTATGGAGCATGAGAAGAACTGTTATGACTGGCAGGGAACTGAGATTGCTTTTCTGGGATTTGATGAACTTACTCATTTTACGGAAAAACAGTTTTATTATCTGTTGAGTCGCAACCGTTCAGTTTGCGGTATCAGGCCATACGTAAGGGCCACTTGTAATCCAGATGCTGACAGCTGGGTTGCGCGTCTGATTGATTGGTGGATTGATGACGCAACCGGCCAAATCCCGGCGTGCAACAGTGGAGCTGTCAGATGGTTTGTGAAAGAGGGAGATGACCTGCATTGGTCCGGTAATGAACACGAACTAAAGCAGCGGTTTGAGGACCAATCTCCAAAATCCATGACATTCGTGTCCGCCTCGGTGGAAGACAATCAGATCCTTCTTAAAAGTGATCCAGCCTATCGTGCAAATTTGGCGGCCCTAGATCGGGTGGAGCGTGAACGACTTTTGAACGGAAACTGGAGGATAAGGCCCGAAGGGGGGGAGTTTTTCAGAAGAGAATGGTTTTCCAGAGCTCCAGCACTCACGGCAGATCTTCGAGAAGTGCGAGGTTGGGATCTGGCGGCCACATCGGAAAATGAAAGCGGTGGAGGCCGGGCTGACTGGACGGCCGGGGTCAAAATCGGCAAAGACTCCAGTGGTAGGTACTACATCCTTGATGTGAAGCGCATGCGAGGAAGTCCCGGTCAAATTGAAGACCTTATCAAAAGGACGGCAAAAGAGGATGGCAAAGCGGTTGCCATTGTCCTGCCTCAAGATCCGGGGCAGGCGGGGAAATCACAATCTCAAAGCCTGATCAGGATGTTAGCGGGATACAGAGTAAAAGCACTGCCGGTATCGGGAAGCAAGATGGCACGGGCGCGGGCTTTTTCTGCTCAAGTTGAAGCAGGGAATGTTGGGCTTGTATCGGATGACTGGAATGAGCTTTTCCTCCGGGAATTGGAAGCCTTTCCAGGAGGGCGTCACGATGATCAGGTGGATGCTGCCGTGGACGCGTTTAACTTTTTCCTTCGCCAAAGAGCGACAAGCAGAAAGGAAATGTATTGATGATCGATCCATCAATAAAATCGCCCGAGTATATGGAAATGGCGGAAAAATGGATCCTGCCCAAAGCGTTGATGGGAGGGACGCAAGCGATGCTTTCCCATGGCAGTCGGTTTCTGCCCAAACACCCGGCTGAGAATGAGCGGGTTTATGCAGAACGGTCCCGCCGGACAGTGCTCAGAAACTATTTTAGGAAAAGTGTTGATCGTATTACCGGGCATGTCTTCGCTGGGGCCGTCTCTCCAGATACGGCATTTAATATCAAGTTTCTGGAGTTTCTGACGGATATTAATTTGATGGGACAAGGGGTGACGAGCTTTGCCAGAGATTGGTTCGTGGATGCACTGGTTTGCGGTATTTCCTATGCCTATGTGGATTTCGCAGCGGGGCGTCCATATGCGGTTCATTTGAAAGCTGACCAACTGCTATCTATCGAATGGTCAGATGCTCAGGGGGCTCCTGATATTCAGGAAATAAGAATATTGGAAGCGACAAGAAATAGCTCCCAGGTCCACGGGCGATCAAGAGAGCGGATCAGACGCGTTGCTAAAGATGTGTGGGAGCTTTATGAGCAAGATGACAAGGGGAAATGGCAAATTATTGAAAGCGCTGAGAACCAGTTGGGTGCCGTTCCCATAGTCCCGCTTTATGCCAAGAGAACAGGCTTTATGCAGGCGGAGCCCCCGCTGGAGGATCTGGCATATCTCAATCTGGAGCATTTCCAAATCAGGTCTGATCAACGAAACGCACTGAACGTGGCTTCTTTTCCCATTCTCGCTGCCTCCGGGTATGATCCGGAACTGGATGGCCCCATAGAAGTGGGTCCAAACAAGGTACTGACCACGTCCGATACAGACGGCAGATATTATTATGTGGAAAGTACAGGCTCTGCTCTGGAAGCAGGAGCAAGAGAGCTTAAAGAGCTTGAGCAGGTGATCCAGCAATTCGGAATGCAACTGGAAAAAGGTAGTGCGCTTGAGACTGCAACAGGGCGTTTATTAGAAGCTGGTGACAGTTATTCGCCGATACGAATGTTTAATTTCGAAGTGGAAGAAAGTTTGAATAACCTGATGCGATGGTTCGGAAAGTGGATAGGTCATGATCCAGAAGGTCGATTAAAGCTCCCTTTCGAGATAGCAACCAACTCCTCTGAAAACTGATTTTTATTCAATATGTAAGCCCTCTTTTGAAGGGCTTTTTTTATGGAGAGATGACATGGAATTTGAACAGGAAGTTCAAAATATCCTGGAGGAAGCCTCTGGTGAGTTTCAGGAAGACAAAATGCCAAGCGGTGACCCTGTTCCAGATTTAAGGAAAGCACTGGATGAAAAAAACGAAGAAGCCAATGCACTGCGCGAAGAGAGAGATCAACTGAAGAGAATGTCAGAAATCAAGATGGGTCTTTTTGAAGCTGGCGGAAATTATTCCCTCCTTAGTCCTCATCTTGAAAAGGTGACCTCTGTTCGAAACATCGATGGGGAGGCTGTGGTTTGTGTGGTCGGCCCTGATCAAGAGCCACTACGCAATAGAGAAGGGGGGCTTCTTACCGTTGCTGATAAAATTCAGGAAATGAGGCAAACACCGGAGATGGCAGCTGCCTTTATGAGCGCTCCCTCCAGAGGAGCCGGGGTTAAGACGACTTCATTTCGCTCGCCTCTCAAGCCGCTTAGTGCATTTGATCAAGCGGCACTTAATTCAAACATCGAAGATATCGCCCGCGGGAAAATTGAGGTGTCCCGCTAGTCCTTATTAACACGTACCTTACCTTCAACTTTCGGAGAACAATATGACAAACGAAATTTCGGCGGTGATGCCGAAGATTCTTGCGCGTGGCCTGCTTTCATTGCGTGAACAGGCGATCATGCCGCGACTGGTAAACGGTAGTTACAGTTCTGTCGCTGCCGAGGTCGGGGATACAATTGATGTGCCTGTCCCAGTGGATATGCAGGCAGAAAATGTAACACCTTCTGAAGTCTCACCAGCATCAGCAAGCGTAACGACGGAAAAAGTTCAAATTGAACTTAACAACTGGAAGAAGGCGAGCTTCCATCTGACCGACAAGGAAATGATGGAGATATCCTCCCAAGAAAACTTCCTGCCAATGCAAGTAAGTTCTGCGGTTCGTGCCCTTGCCAACGCTGTGAATAAGAGTATCCATGCAGAATATCGCGGGGTTTATGGGATGGTCGGCGCCCCTGGCACGACACCTTTTGCTGCAAGTTCCGCGGATGCAACAGCGGCGCGGAAACTTCTGTTGAAACAAAGAGCCCCTAAAGAAAATCGCTTTGGAGTTCTGAACTTTGATGCGGAAGCCAATGCCCTTGATCTGTCAGCATTTGCAGATGCGGACAAAGCTGGGCAAAGCGACGTCAAGATCGAAGGGGAAATCGGCCGTAAATACGGTATCAACTGGTTCAGTGACGATCATGTGATGGAACATGTCACGGGTGCTGCGGGAACGCCGATTATTGATGCTATCGATGGCGCGACAAATAGCCTCGAAGTCTCTGGTCTGACGTCAGATCCAAATGTGGGCGATGTCTTCACTATTGAAGGTGGGGAGCAGCAATATACAGTCCTTTCCGTTGCTTCTGTGGGGGCAAACAGGTCGCTTACGGTGGCACCCAAATTGCCAACACTGACAACTGGTTTGGAACTTACTTTCGCAGGATCCCACGTGGTCAACCTTGTGTTTAACCGCGATGCGTTCGCCTTTGCAAACCGTCCGCTGTCGCAAAGTGGTATAGGGGCAGGCCTTGGTAATCAGATTATGACGATGACGGATCCTCAAACCGGGATTTCGCTCAGGTTGGAGGTAAGCCGTCAATATAAACAGGTCGTCTGGGAATTTGATCTGCTTTGGGGCGTGAAACTGGTGCGGCCAGAATTGGCAATCCGCTTAGCCGGCTAAAAAGAAACACAGAGGGGGCTTTTGTCCCCTCTTTTTTTGTCAAAAACAGGAAAAACAATATGAGTTTGATTGTTGAAGACGGAACTGGTGTCCCCAATGCCGAGAGTTATGTTTCGATCAGTGATGCTGACGAACATTTTGCCGCGTTGGAAAACAGCAGCTGGACGCGTGCCTCTTCAGGTTTGAAAGAGAACGCCCTCAAAAATGCCAGCGCCTATGCCGATCTCTATAGCTATCCGGGATATCTGTTGAATGCGCAGCAAGGCCTAAAATGGCCAAGGGCGAAAGCCTATGATCAAGATGGGCGTCGTCTTTTTGGTCTGCCGACAGCCCTTCGCGCAGCTGTTCTGGAACTTGCCGTCGAGATGATAAACAAGTCAGCAGCGGAAACTTTCAGGCGACCCATAAGAGAAAAGGTGGGCCCCCTTGAACTTGTTTATTCAAACACTCAAAAGCAGCCGAGCTTTGTGTTCCGACTGTTGATGAAAATTGGCGCGCGGCCTTATTCAATCACAATGCAGCGGGGATAGAATGTATCGATTTGATATCAAGAAAATCGTTCGTCGATCTTTCGAATTGGCAGTGGGTCTGACAGAAGATGTAAATGTTGTTCAGCATTCTGATGACAGTTATGTCCCGGGTGAGGAGAGTTTAACGAACCCCTCCAAAGTTCACGCCAAATATATGAAAGTAAAAGAGTTTGGTGGGTTCTCTAAAATCGAAGAGGGGCCGGTATTTCAAAATTCTCCTATAATTGGCTGGCTTTGGTGTGAAGAGGCTGCCCCGTTATCCGGAGACGAGCTTGAATTTGAAAACAGTCTTCAGAGAATTGTGCAAGTGCGCAGTTTGGACCATGGGGCTGGCAGCTTTTATGAGGTGTGGACAGAATGAGTTACGCCAACGTCAAGCTCGCCTTTGAGAAACATATAGATGGCTTGCAGCTTGGGCTAACTGTTTATGATAGCAGTAGGCACAGGCGCACCCATAAAACATCCTTTATCCTCACTGAGTTTTATCCTGGAAATACAAAGCAGATTTTTGTGGGGGCAGCAGAGCCGCAAGAGCGCACTGGCACTTTTGAGTTTCAAGTACGGGAAGCGAGCCGGGAGATAGAACTACAAAAGCTGGATGAAATTCGGGAGGGGTTTCCAGTAGGGGCAATCCTGACTGAACCGGATTTAAGGGTCACGATTGGTATTGCTGAACTAGTCCGTCAGAAATCGCCCCCGTCAAATTTTCACTATCGCCTCAAAATTAACTGGCGCACTTATTTCTAAGGAGAGTTAAATGACGTTTGCCATGCAGTCTCTTCACAAGATGTCTTTTGTTGAAGAACAGGAGTTTGGTGTGCAGCCCGATCCTGCCAATCACACCAGTTTACGACATAGTGGATGCGAACTTAGTCTGTCTCGCCAAACCATCGAAAGTGATGAAATCAATGAGAGTCGGCAATTGTCGGGATTGATCTCTGGTGTCGGTAAAGTGGAAGGGGATGTGGATTTTGAGCTGTCTTTTGGGGCCTATGATACCTTGTTTGAAGGATTGCTGGGAGGCACATGGATAGCAGATACTTTAAAGACGGGTGCAGCATTCAAAAGCTATACATTGGAACGTGTCTTCACAGATATTGGCGAGTATCAGCAATATTCAGGATGCGTATTCAACGAAATGACCCTCAATATCCGGCCGGATAGTATTATAAGTGGGCGCTTTTCTGTATTGGGTAAGACAATGAGCCGCTCTGAGAGTTCTGCGGCTACGACTTTGACACCTGCGACCTTTGCTGCGCCGATGGATAGTTTTCAGGCGGAGATTAAGGAAGGTGGCAGCGTACTAGGTTACATTGTTGGGGTGGAACTGAAGCTAAACAATAACGCCGAAGAGCATTATGTGATCGGTGCCGATAGTGCCGAGGATATTTCCCTTGGCAAAAACAGAATTACAGGGGAACTCAGTGCATATTTTCAAAATAGCGCTTTACTTCAAAAATTCTTAGATAAGCAAAAAAGCAGTCTTTCCATCAATTTAAAAGGTGAGGGGGGAGAGTATGAATTACACCTTCCCCATATTCAGTTTACCGGCCAAGAGATGCCCGTAAAAGGGGACAGCGCCGTTATTCAAACCCTCCCTTTCACAGCGCTTTATGATGAAACGGAAGCAACCAGCTTAAAAATAACTAGAGCAGCAGAAGGGGCAAGCGCATGAGTGATCTTGATTTGTGGGATCTGGACATTAGCCAAAGTGCTGAGCTGGGGGCCAAGATGGTTCTTTGTCATCCTGTTCGTAAAGAACCCTTGCCGATTGGTATTTATCTGAAAGGAAAAGATGCGCCAAGTTTCCGCAGGGTTATTCGACGCCAGATAGACTGGCAGATTTCTGAAGGCAAAGCAGATCTGTCAGCTGCAGAAATGGAACGCCATTTGGTTGAGAGGTTGGCCGCTGCAACTGTTGGCTGGGAGGGGGTTAAGTACCATGGTGAGCCTTTCCCGTTTACTGAGAGAAATGCAGAGAAACTTTATTCTGAGCAAATCTGGATACGGGAACAAGTTCAGCAATTTATCGATGAACGCGCAAATTTTCTGAAAGACTGATCCAAAGATTTTTGGTCTGGGCGAAGAATGAACTTCGTCAACTGATTACATCTTCGGGTCAGTCAATTTCAATAGATGCCGCAACCAGACAGTTGCGCCGTCAGGGCATTAAAATTGAACCACACGGCTTTCAGGTGGGGACTTGCCCCGATGCACTTCTTCATGTGTGGGAAATGTTTGGAAGTTTGCTGAATGTATGCCGTCCGGGGGAAATGCTTTCGCCAATTATCATTGCTGAGAATTTGCGCTGCCTTGCAGAGGTATCTCCCCAAAGGTGGGAGGTTAGGCTGGTGTTCAAGCTGTTCCTGATGTTGCGAGACTTACAGGATCAAACGAAATTTTAGAAGCGGCCAAAAGCCGCTTTTCTTATGAGGTGACAATGGCTGATTATCTTGCTTCTGATTTAAAAAGCGTGTCGAGTGATCTGGATGTACTGTTTAAGAAAACTCAACAATTGAACAGGGAGTTTTCTAAGAACAGCGCTGCAGCATATGTGTCTGGATTATCCAGTGAATTCAACAAGTTGAGTTCTGTTGTTCGCTCTGGCTTTGAAAAGTCATTGGGAAGTATCTTCGATGTGTTTCTGACCAAGGGGGGGGATGCCAAGGATCTTGTGAAAGCCCTTGAAAATGACCTTCTGAAACTTGGTAATCAGTATTTTGGTGGAGAGACTTCGAAGAGGTCGTTGGGTCGCGGTATCGCCGCTGTTGGTGGTGATTTACTAAGTAATCTGCTGCCGGGTTTTGCAACTGGCGGATCATTTACTGTTGGTGGTGTGGCTGGGCATGATCGAAATCTGGTGGGACTTAGACTAAGCCGAGGGGAGCGAGTGGATATCTCAACCCCCGCTCAGCAGAGACAAGAAAAGCAAGCCTCCTCACAATCTCAGGTGATTAATCTGAATTACAACATTCAAGCTTCGGACGCAGCGAGCTTTAGGCGATCTCAATCTCAAATCCAAACCGAAGCCCTTCGAAATGCGCAGCGACTTTTAAAACGAAACGGGTAAAAGAATGACTTTTCACAATGTCCGATTTCCAACCAAAATCTCTTATGGAGCGACGGGAGGTCCGCGATTTTCCACTACAGTACAATTGATGAATTCCGGTCACGAACAGCGGAACATCAATTGGGTGGATGCCAGACGGGAATATGAATTTGATGTGACACCAGCACGCGAAGAAAGCTGGCGCGCATTACTGGCATTTTTCCATGCAAGACGTGGGCGCGCTTACGGATTTCGTCTCAAAGATTTTGCAGATTTTAAATTGGCGGAAGAGCCTATTGGTACAGGCGATGGTGTAGCAACAAGTTTTCAGATCACCAAAACCTACGCCGAAAGTGGGGCACCTGCCTATGGGTATGTTCGAAAACTGACCCGCATAGTGACAGGAACAGCTGCCTTTTTCTTTAGTGGGGCTCAGCAGATTGGCAATTGGGCTTTGGATGACAATACGGGTGTTGTCACCTTTACGGATCCGCCTGCAGATGGTGTGCAGATTGAGGTTAGCTGCGAATTTGATGTGCCTGTCAGGTTTGATACTGACCTTATGGCGGCTGCCTTTGCTGGACCTGACAGCCATGAATGGCATCAAGTGAAATTGTTGGAGATCCGCGAATGAAAGCAATTTCAAATGAACTGAAATCCCATATAGAGCAAGAAGTTACATGCCTTTGTTCCTGCTGGAGGATTGACAGGAAAGATGGGGTTTCACTCTATTTGACGGACCTTGATCGCGATTTGGAAATCGAAGGAAACCTGTATCGTTCAAGCGAAGGATATAACCGGGATGTTCTTAAAGGAAATAACGGGACTTCTACTGATGAGATGGAGATAAGCGGGGTTCTGTCTTCAGAATGGATATCAGAAAAGGACCTCCAGTCTGGAAAATATGACCACGCGGAAGTCTATTTTTTCCTGGTCAACTGGTCTGCCCCCTCTATGGGTATCCTTCCTTTGAGGCGGGGATGGATCGGCGAGGTGAGCTGGCGAGACAATCAGTTTATGGCGGAACTTAGAGGGCTTACTCATGTGCTGAAGCGTGAGCAATCCAGATTTTACATGGCTGAATGTGATGCTGATTTTTGTGATGTCAAATGTGGCCTCGAGAAAGCGGAATTTCAGTGGCTGGATGAGGTTGTGGAGGTCTCCGGTCAGGGCGATCTTATATTGAAGGATTTCGCTGAAACAGATGTCAATCTGTTGGGGGGGCTTATCACTTTTACCAGCGGGGCAAATGTTTCACGGTCTATGGAAATTTCTAACTGGGATCAGATGACCAAAACAGCAAAGATGTTCTTGGCATTTCCCGAACCTATTGAAGTGGGTGATCAAGTCAAGCTAACGGCTGGATGTGACAAGAGTTTCGCAACATGCCGAGATACTTACAACAACCAAATAAATTTTCGTGGTTTTCCAGATATTCCGGGGACCGACAGATTACTGGGAGGGCGATAAGGTGAGTGATTTTGGCATTCAGTTTGTTGAATCCGCCCGTTCTTTGAAGGGTATCCCCTGGCGGCATCAAGGGAGAGATGTTCTGGGGCTGGATTGCATCGGGCTTTGTATAAGAGCGGCGTTCCTTGTTGGTGTTACTCTTCCCGACATTAAAGGATATCCGCGCCGTCAGGCAACAAACCTGTTGCAACAAAAACTCAGCCAGCATTTGAGTGTGGTTCCGATTGCCGAGTGGAAAAGCGGCGATATTGGTCTGTTTCGTGAAACCGGACACCCTGTTCATGTGGGAGTTTTAGTGCGTAGTGAAGATGGTGCAAATACCGTTATCCATGCTCATGCACGGCGCCGCAAGGTTGTTGAGGAGGATTTAGACTCCTACGGGTGGCCGCAAACAGTTTACCGAATTGAAGGGACGATTTAATGGCAACATTGGCGTTTAGTACGGTGGGTGCTGGCATCGGCTCTTATACAGGAATTGGCAGCGGTACAGGCTGGCAAATCGGATCCATGTTGGGACATGCGCTGGTGGGTGGGGAGAAGGTATCTACCGCAGGTCTTTTAGATTTAAAAATCTCCGGCTCTCGCTATGGGCAGGTTGTCCCAACAGTTTTTGGCACAATGCGCCTGGGCGGGAATGTAATCTGGGCTGGTCCATTGAACCGTCAGGCTGCGGAAGTTCAGGGCGGTAAGGGCAGTGTATGTGGGGGATCTTCCCAATATCTTTACAGTGCAAGTTTTGCCTTGGCGATTTGCAAGGGAGAGATGGGAGAGCTTTTAAAAATCTGGGCGGATGGAAATCTGATTTTTGACGCACAATCGTCTGCCGCGAAAAAAATGAAAGGCTTGAATTTTCGATTTTACCCGGGCAGTGAGGATCAATCTCCTGATAGCATCATTCAGGCGGAGATTGGAGCCGATAACACGCCCGCATATAAGGGTATTTGTTATCTTGTTTTTGATGAACTTCCCTTATCGGAGTTTGGCAACCGGCTTCCCAACATTGAGGTCATGGTGACCGAAGCAGGGCGAGAAGAATTTCCTGTTCAGACAGGTGCAACTTCAGATTTTCATCCAGATCAAATCTGTCTGCAGGAAGATGGTGCATTTCTCTACTCATACGAAGTTGATGGTGGCACGAACATACTACGCAAAATCGATACGGATAATTTGAGTATTGCCTCTGAATTTGCAATAGGCAGTGATTTTCCAGAGCTACCGAGTTCGCTTCCCGGATTGAGCGTTGATCGGAGCGGGGATCTATGGGGCGGAACGGGATATGCAAAGCTCGCTGGCCGTAGCATTTTTAAATTCAATACCAAACTGATGGCCGTTGAACACCAGATGGCATTGCCCGCCGAGATTGGGGCCGTGACATTTTCTGTTGATATCCACCCCTTTGAAGTGGGGCCTTCGTTTCAGGTAGCAGGATCCCAACAATCGGGACAGGTTACCGTGTTTGACGAGGGGCTAAGTGTTCTTGGGTCTATAGAAACAGATGCATTAACCTGTGAAGGGGCTTTTCGAGATGAGAATGAAAATGCCTGGCTAATCATGACTGGCAATATGGCGCTCAGCCCGCTGAGCCTTGTCAATATCGTGCGGGTGTCTATGGATCAATTTGTGGGAAGTGAAGGGTCCATTTATCAGCCAACCATCGAGAAATACGAAATCCCGCAGAGGGAGCTTACTTACGCTATGGGTATTTCAACTAATATCACCCGGTTCGTGACTTATCTTCCGCGAACAAGAGAAATAGTTCTTCTCAACAATCATCGGATTTTGAAATGGTCTTTGGTTCGTAACGTTATTTCAGGGTTTCGAGATGGGGACTTCTCAAACTATCAGAACCTCAATCAGAAAGTGACAACAGATAAGCTAGTGTTCAAACGGTCGAGTTCAGAATTGATCTACCTTGATCCGGAAAGTCTCGAGGAAGAGAAAGTCATTGATCTCAACGATTTTGTTACGGGTATTCCGGTTCATGCTGCCGCGTATGAGGAAGAGACAGATAGTCTTATAACACTCGCGTCTGATGCGCCTCTTCGCCGACTTCTTTTGCGGCGTATTAAGGGGGAAGGGGCAACTTATCAGGATATTTTCCGGAAGATGTTATTGTCTGCGGAACTGTCGGTGGATGATTTCGATGTCTCAAAGGTAACGGGAGATGTGGATGGGTATTTGATTTCCCGGCAGGGAAGTCTTCAGGCAGTGATGGAACCTTTGTTGAACTTGGGTGATGTTGATCTAGTCGAAAGTAATTTCAAACTGATCCTTCAAACAAGAGGCAATGAGCCCCCGACCGTTATTCCTAATGATGAGATGATGACGCCTTTGCAGACCACAAGGCTGCAGGAGGCCGAACTCGCAAGGACAGTGTCTTTAAGCTATTTTGATACAGAGACTGGGTATTTGCCTGGGCTCCAACAAGCCAAGCGAGTTGAGGCGCCTTCCGCCGTGGGTTTCGGTAAAAACGATGTAACCTATAATGTTCCTGTCGCTTTGACGGCGGAAAAGGCAAAACGATCTGTTCTTCAAAACTTGAAAGCGGTTTGGGCGGAAAGGGATGTAGGGCAGTTTCAATTACCGTCTAAATACCTGCATTTGGATCCTGCAGATCCTTTGGAGATAAACGGTACCCAACACTACATTACCCAAAATCACAATCTGCAGGACTTCACACAGGAAATAGAAACCGTTGGAAGTCATGGGATCATAAATGATCTTGGAGAAATCACGGCCGATAGCGGCAAGGGATATGTAGAACTTCCTATCGCCACTCCGAAGAAAACGGATTTGTTCCTACTCGATTTGCCATTACTTGATGATCGTCATGCAAATGGGGGAATAGCTGCGCAGCATTACTATGGCATCTCCAACACGGCTGAAAGTTGGCAAAGCAGTGCTGTTTATGCGTCCGATAACAATACGCGCTTTGATCTTGTAGAGATCATGTCTTCTGATGTTACTTGGGGGTATGCTGTCAACGCGCTTCCACCGGTGGAAACGATGTGGCGGACGGACAGAGACAACTATCTGGATGTGGAGTTGTTACATGGTCAGGATAGAATTGAAGCCATACCTTCAGCAGAATTATTAAGCGGAGGAAACCTTGTCCTTGTCGGAGGGGAGCTTCTTCAATTTTCAGAAGTAGAGTGGCTTTCTCCAACGCGTGCACGACTTTCAAATCTGATCCGGGGTCGCCGTGGCACTGAAGATGCCATTAGCAATCACAAGGTTGCTGAAAAGGTTATTCTTCTATCGGGAGGGGCGATTTCAAAAAGATCTATCCCATTGGCTGCTTTGAATATCACCAAGTATTTCAGGGCGGTATCCAATGGTGAACTCCTGGAAGATGCGTCAACAGTGACGCAGAAATTTACAGGGCGCGATTTGAAACCATATGCGCCCATAATTTCAAGTGTTTCGCGTTCGACTGATACCGTCTCACTCTCCTGGCATCGACGGTCACGAATTGGAGGGCAGGGACTTTCAAATTCCCCGCCACTTGCAGAGCGCGATGAAAGATATGAACTGGAATTTATTTATGGAGGCCAAAGTGCCTCCATTTTTGTGTCGAATGCTAGCAGTTTCGATTACTCGCTGGATCAGTTTAACGCGCATTTTTCGGAAACGCAGGATCACCTCCCATCCCTCGGCCTTAGGCTCTATCAGTTGTCCGAGGCCGTGGGGCGAGGAATTGCCGCAATTAAGGAGACGATATGACCTTACTTAACCTTCCTCAAATAGCCGAAAATCAGGCGCTGGCGTATGTGACGTCCAACGATGCAGATGGTGCGCTGGAGGCAGCCTTATGTGACTGTAAACTGGATCATGATGCTACAGCAGGTGATTTTTTAATTTCCGAAACTGTATTTCATAAAAACTGGTTTCATAAGATTGGGGGGACACCTGCAGCGGCGCTCACCGTCACTCTTCCATCCATCAAGCGGCCCTTTATGATGGAAAACAGCTCTGGTCAGGACATCACCTTGAAAATCGGAGATGGCATCGGCACAGCGCTACCCGATGGAAAAACCCATTTCATGTATTCAGATGGAGTGCTTATCAAGCGTCTGTCAGATGCCACAGAAGCGGCGACTTCTGGCACTTTTTCAGGGGCGTTGACGGCTTTGAGTGCCACAGTAACACCATCCGCAGGAAGCCTCGTTACCCTGAGTTGGGGAACAGCTTCATATGACACCGACGACTATTTTGATGCGGCGGTTCACCCAACACGCCTAACAGTGCCAGCGGGGGTGAGTAAAGTGGTTATTCGCGCGCAAGTGAGGTGGAGCAGTGGCGGCAGCGATCTTCGTCAGATATCGCTTCAGAAAAATGGCAGTACAGCCTTTGCGGGACGGCCTTACGATATTCGCGTAACGGACAATGAAGATGTCAATCTAATCAGTTCCGCCCCTTTGACAGTTACCGCAGGAGACTATTTCGAATTGATAGCGATTGCACCGGCATCAGGCGGGGCAGATATCTTACAAAACGACTCCACCTGGTTTTCAATCGAAGCCGTGGGATAGGGAAACTTCATGACACATTTAGCAAATGAAATCGGGGCCTTGCGTGCCCGAATTGAGAACCTGCATCTGGATATGATCGAACTCAGAGAAGATGTGAAAACGCTCAACAGCCAAGTGAGCATGGGTAAAGGTGCGGTCCGCTTTGTCGGTATTGCAGGGTCGGTCATTTTGGCGCTGACAACTGCCATTGCCTGGTTTGGTCAGAATTTCAAAAGCATATCACAATAGGAGACCTACATGCCCATTGATCAAGTATTTTTGCATCTAACGGATGCCACATTTTTTGCAGGTGAGGCCCTTGCCTTTCTGGTGCTGATAGCAACGATTGTTTCAAGTTTTACACCAAATCACTCGGCCGATCGAACCATCAATAAACTCCTGTCTTTGCTGAACCTGCTTGCGGGGAATGTGGGCAGAAACAGAAATGCGGACGATGCCTAAATCAAGCTAATCAATCATTCATAAGAGGGGAAATATGATGAATACAAAACAGAACGAAATGATAGAATTCGATGAAGAGTTTAAATCTACTTTCAATTGCGATCCGGATTTGGTGGCAAATGACAATGAAGAAGGTTTTATTGAGCCGAGAGAAGCATCTTTTATGACGTCAGGTATTCACAAAAGCTATCTGCAAGATGAAGAGGATGATGTCGCCTTTGAGAGCAATAGCCCCCGGGAGCTCAGCTTTCATGAGCAGCCATACTCCCGCCGTGGGTTTTTATCTGAATAGTGAATATTCCTAAAGGGGGAGCAGCGAGAATTTACCGCGCATTTGCATGTCTGGAACTTCTTCTGCGACCCCATCCAGGGTGATGACGTCGCCGTCAATGACACCTTCAATGATCACATTGATATCTTCCATTCCAAAAACGGATGCTGTTTGCAGATCTTGGGTATGGCGTCTCGTTTTAATATGGGCATGAAAGCTATTACCGGTTACATCATACCGCCCAACATAGTAGAGGGCCGTATTCCCACCATGTATAGAACCATCCTTCAGCAGGACAACTCCAGACCCTTTGCCAAATGGGGTTTCGAATTCTGCTTTATAAAGCCCTTCGTGCATATTCCGGCTCCTGCCTTACCTTATACTTGGTATGTGATTTAACGGTGCGTTTTTCACAATCTCCTTATTTTAGCAGATTCAATTTTAACAAATTGTTATTACAGTCAACACGGAATAACAGGCTGTAGAGAACCGGCACAAACCCTAGCGTTATGACGGTTGAGCAGATCAACCCAATCGCGATCACAGACGCCATGCCATAAAACAATGCCCCACCAAACAGAATAAGCGGAACCAAGCCCAACACGGTGGTGAGCATGGTCATGAGAATTGGACGCAGCCGCGCCTGACATGCCGTCAAAATGGCATCCAGCATTTCTTTGCCGTCTTCCCGTTCCGTTTCAATCCTGTCGATCAGAACAATACCATTGTTAATCAGGATGCCCGCCAAACTGAAGAAGCCAAGCAGAACCATAAACCCATAAGGCGCGTTCATAATCACAAGACCCAGCACACCGCCGATCATCATCAGTGGAATGGTTGCCATAATAATGGCACCGCGGCGGAAGGAATTAAACTGTCCCACCAGTAGAACCACAACAGCCGCAAGCGCCAGTGGTAGTAGCTCAAACAGCTTTTCATTAGCCTTCGCCTGATCTGCAAGCTCACCTCCGATTTCCAGCTGATATCCAGCAGGTAAGTTCAACGCATCCAAAGAAGGCTGGATCGCTGCCAGCAAGGCACTGGCCGAAAGTTCAGCGTTGAGGCCTTGAACGATTAGCGTTCGCTGCTGATCTTCCCGCTTCAACTTGGCAAATTCCCACGTTGCATCGAGAGAGGCGACCTGATTGAGGGAGATCGGCTCCCCTTCGTTAGGGGCATAAATCCGCACTTTATCAAGGCCGGAGAAATTGCTTCGCACACCTTTCTCAGCGCGCAGAACAATTGGAATGCTTTCATCCCTTTCAAGATAATTCCCAAGCTTATATCCATCGAATGACGTCACCAGCACATCCGCGATGTCAGAGGATGTGATACCAGCGCGGCGGGCACGTGCCTGATCCACATTGACGTAAATCTTGAGGACCTTGTTTTCCCAATCCTGCTGAATGCCACTGGTTCCTTTTACCTGATGCAAGGCGTTGGTCACTTCCTTGGAAAGCTCCAGCAATTTATCACTATCAGGACCAATGAGTTTTACTTCCAATAAGCCGGTTTCAGACCCGCCAAACCACATCTGCTTCGCCGTGCCGTTTGCTTCAGGCAAGGTGTTCAGCAAATGATCATTGATACGTTTCACCAGTGGCCTCACATCATCTGGGCTTTTTGTATTCACAACCAGAAATGCCCTATGTGGGTCCGCATCAATTGGGGAAAGCGCCAGGAAGAAGCGGGGGCCACCACCGCCAAGATAGGCGATATGGCTTTCAATTTCAGGATTGACCTCCTCATCGCGTAACCAGCGGAATAGGGGTTGAAGTTTTTCCTCTACTTCCGTGATCTCAGTACCGGATTCAAAATCTATATAAACAAGGAACTGGTTGCGTTCCCCCAGCGGAAAGAATTCCGTCTTTACGGTGCCGAGCAGCTGGATGGATCCGACAAATAACAGAATAAGGATTGCCAAAAAAGCGAGGCGGAAGCGCATAATCCAATAGAGAACTTTCCGATAGAGCATATACATAATGCCATCATAGGAGTTCCCATCAATTTCAGCCTGTGTGGGTGGCTGCATAAACCACACGCTCATGGCCGGGGTCACCGTCATGGATAAGAGCCACGAGACCAAGAGAAGAACGGCAACCACCTGACTTAATGATTTTACATATTCCCCCGCAGATCCTTCCAGAAGCATCATGGGCAAGAAGGCACAAATGGTGGTAAGAGATGAAATCAGCAAAGGAACGGCAAGGCTGTTCCCGGCCTTAATCGCCGCGCCTGCCTTGTCCATTCCCGCGCCCATACGAACCCGGATATCTTCGGCAACCACGATACCGTTATCCACCAAAAGACCGAGGGCAATGATCATGGCCGCAATGGACATGCGTTGTAGTTCGATTTCCAACATGCTCATGATCAAGATGCCAAGGGTCATGGTCAGCGGGACAAAGGATCCAACGATAAGACCTGTACGCACCCCAAGGAACATAAGCACAACCAGCAGCACAATGATGAGTGTCTGATAAACGTTGGAGGCTGCATCATTCACAGATGCATCGATAATCTCAGGTTGGAAAGTCGCATATTCAAGGGCGTAGCCGATGGGCAGCTCATTTTGAAAATCTGTTATGAACTGGGTAAGACGATCACCGAATTCAACATTGTTGGTGCCTTCTACAGTCGAGACGGAAATAATGATCGCTTGCCTGCCGTTAAAAAAGACGGGCCTAATTGGAGGGTCCACAAATTCACGGGTAACCTCAACCACATCTCCAAGTCTGGCGATCCGGTCGGTATCCGGGATTTTATAAACCACGTCTTTTACTTGTTGAAGGTTCTCAAATGCACCGGAGGGTTCAATGATGATCCGTTTGCCTTCAACACGAAGGGCACCACCCGGCTTAATGATGTTCTGCTGGATCAGCTCTCTAAACACAATCTCAGGAGAGAGGCCCAGATTGGCGATTTCCGCCGTATCCATATCCAGATAGATACGCTCTTCCTGTACACCATAAAGCTCAACCCGGCGAAGCCCATCCAGCGTATAAAGACGCCGCTGCATATCCTTGGAAACTTCATGCATTTCCTGAAGACTGAAACCGTCGGCCCATAGGGCAATTGTGGAAATGGCGGTCAGGCCAAATTCATCATTTACAAACGGCCCTTGAGTGTTGTCCGGCAATTCCGTCTTCACGTCATTCATCTTGTTCCGGATATCCTGAAACACCGGGTCGAGTTCTGTGACCCAGTCATGAATGGTAACCTCCACATAGGCGTTACCTGTGCGGGACGTGGAATTGATATCGTCGATTTCCGCAATGCTGCGAAGTTTGTCTTCAAGCGGTATGGTGATCAGGTTTTCCACCCGTTCGGCTGACATACCGGGGTAATTGGCCGTGATTATCACATTCCGGATCACAATGGTTGGATCTTCGGCGCTGGGATAGGAAAGATAGGTGGTTATCCCCATGATCAGGGAGATCAAAACACCCATCACAGTAATGCGTGAGTTTTTGATAGCTGCAGAAGTTATATTCATGTTCTGCGCCCCTTATTGATCAAGCGACATCAATTTAACTTCCTGGCCGTCTCTTAGGAAACTGACCCCGGCAGCGGCGAGGATATCTCCTGCGCCCACACCTGAGGTGATGGAGACCATATTCCCTTCACCAGCCCGTCCTTCAACTTTCGTTTTTCGAACCTGCTTGCTGCTCTCATCAAACTTGAAAACATAACCGGCACCGGAATTATCCCCCGGCACAATTGCGTTCAAGGGGACAAGATATCCATCCACACCATCATCATTTCTGAACAGGATGCTCACATCAACGGCTGTGCCCGGGATAACTCTTTCCGGTTTGCCATCCAATGCAGCCGTCACCACAACAGAATTGGCGGCATCTGCAACAGCGCCAATTTCCGTAATTCTGCCGGTACATCCGCAGTCTGCATTCCCTGCTGCATCCACATTGACCGGTTGGCCCAATTGCAGGCTCGGCGCCGCCCGATCGGGCACAAGGATTTCTACCTCCAGAACATCGGTGGAGTTAATGACCACAACGGAAGATCCTGCAGTGACTTCTGTAAATTCATCAGCCTTCTTTTCGGCAATCACCCCATCATACGGGGCTTTAAGCTCTGTCTTTGCCAGATTGCGTTCTGCGGTCTGCAAATGAGAGTTCGCGTATCTTAAATCGCTTTTGGCGGAATCAATGGAAAGGACCGCCTGATCAAAGGCCGCCTTGGCGACCCAGCCTTTTTCATAGAGGCTTTTCTGCCGATCCAGATCCGCACTTGCTTTTTTAAGCGCCGCATCGGCGGCTTGCTGCCGTGCTCTGGCCGCGTTGACCTCATATTCAAAAGGGGTGGCATCCAGTTTGGCGATGGTCTGGTTTTTCTTTACCTTATCGCCTTGTTTGACAAGGATTTCCTTAATGGTACCACTGACAGAAAAGCTTAGGTTGGATACACCCGAAGCCTTAATCGCCCCTGAAAAAGTCCTGTCTATCCCACCGGATAGCTCACTTACATAAAAAGGTTTGATGGATCTGATGACTTCTGTTGTCTCCACCTTTTCCTCACCACACGCGGCAAGAGCCAAAGGAAGACAAGCAGCTAACACGTACCGGACACAAACTTTCAACATAAGCGGGCCCTCATGATTTTTATGGGGATGGTTGTATTAGAATAGAGAGTAATTCACGAAAGGGAAGGGACGCAATGATTAAGCACAAATAACCCTCGAAGCATAGCTTCAAGGGTTTTTTGAATTGGGTCCTAAAGAGGAAATTAAAGGTGGGATTCGTTTGGGTAGGCTCTTAGGGTTCCTCGGTTGATGCTAATCCCCACTCTTTTGCAAAGTCTTTTTTGTTGGGAGAATTGGGTTTGCGGTTTATGGGGCGCTGCTCCAACTTGGCACGTTTTGGAGCCTCTTCCTTAGAGCAATACATTGGGTTTGTGCCACACCTTCCTTTAAATATTGGATCTGATAGATAATCTAATTTGGGTGCCAATCTGGGACCATCATTTATGGTAACCAGCAATTGTTGCTCGGTGTTATGGAATCTATGTGGAGCGGGAAGAGTTTCTGCCGCAAATTCCAGTAGTTGGCGTCTCGCACGTGAATTTGTAAGGCCGAAGGCCTGAAAAACATGTGCATTATTCACAACCGCTTGCCATTCATAGGGGTACAGGTTCTGAATTTGAGATAGGTCTTGCCAAAATGACCAGGTGATCACCCCATATCCTCGCATGAGAGTAATTGCCTGAACTAGTTGGTCTAGTTTTCCTAGTTGCGCAGCTTCATCCAAAAGAAACAGGGTAGGCAATTCAGGTTTGAATGTTCTTCGATATAACAGAGATAGCAACATTCCGACCCAAACCCTGAGCATTTTTCCATGGGAATGCAATTTATCTGGGGGAATGATCAAGTAAATTGTAATTGGCTCACCTGACTGAAATTTATCCAGATCCAAATCACAGAGAGAGTAACTTGATGATAGGCAGCTGCTAGACAAGAAAGCAATTTGAGACTGCAGGGTTGAGATAATCGAAGCCCTGACCCGAGGTTCCGCCTGCGCTATAAAGTTGTTCGCTCTTTTCGCAGTGGGATCCATGTTTTTAGAGCGAGAGATTTCTTTGCAGGTTATTTCAAGATCTTTTGAGTTTTGGCTGGCGATATAGGATATTTCACCTAGATTTCTAAGAACTGTAGGTACCTCATTTACAACGTAACATAATAGGGTTTCCAGAAAAGCACGTGCCATATTATCCCAAAAAGGATCTTTCGTGTGGGTTTCTGGCGCTATGAGATGCGCTAACGTTCGGGCGTCATCCAGCTCAAACTTTGTCCGCGCTCGTATCAGATTTAATGGATTTAGGCCATGCCCCTCTTCGTCAATGACGTCAAATGGGTCAATCCTGATGACTTGGTGACCAATTTTTCGCCTGTAGTCGGCTGTGACGTGATAGTTCTCTCCCTTTGGGTCAATCACAATCGCAGGGCCTTCGTAATTCAATAGATTGGGTATAATGCAGCTTCGGCCTTTGCCGGCTCCAGTAGGTGCGATCGTTAGAAGTGATCCTTCGACTTCTTCGAAAATGTAGTTTGCTGTATTGGAGAAGTTGATTTGGGTTGAGTTGAAAATATTTGAAGTTTTGGAAGTGGTTTTACCAAGAAGAATTTCTGTGGAAGTGCTTTTGGGCACTTCCGAACTCACAATTTCCATTCCTTGTCCTCCGATCATTGGAATAGCAAATTATGATTGAATGAGGGTTATGTCTGTCAAAAAAAGGGTGCGCCTTTTGATACAGACTGCTGGCACTTCAAGTTTTGACAAGTACAAGATTTAGCTTTTCGGGTCAGTAGCCCTCAGACTGTGTTTCTGTATCTTGCTGTACTACAACCTCAGGGTCGTCCGTTTTATTCATATGATATGTCAACTTGTAATAGGAAATACCTAAGAAAGCGAAAGCAAAACTTGCAATGCCGAGCCAGTCATTCGGTTGATGTTTGAAAATTAGGAAATAAACCAGTTCTAGACTGAAAGCGGTCATATAAATCACAAGGAATGCGGTTCCAAAAATCGTTAGTTGAAATTTCAGTTTATTAGATAATGATGATGTTCTAATGGATGCTAGCTTTTCTTGTGACCAAATTGTGTTTTCAAATCTAACTACGACGAAAAACTCAGCGACTAAGAAGATCGTAAGGGCAATAATTTCTATAAGAGAACCCTGATCCAAATTTAAGAATAAGGGCGTGGAAACTCGCACGTAATCTGCACCTTGAGTTAAGAGATTATCAAGCGCCATCGCATGTAATTGAATGCCTTGAGTAGTCCCGTGGACTGGAGAATAAGTTGTGTCGTTTAATCCAGTAAGGTCCAAGCCAATTAGGACGACTTTGTTGCAGAGTCTTTCTTCAAGAGAATGATCGCCGAAAGCGTCATCTATTCTTTGGCAATACCGCTCAGTAGAAAAACCAAAATGCGTAGTGTGGTGAATGTGCCGTTGTATAAGGTTCTTTGCGCCCAGCTTATCATGATATGGGCACAGTTCGCTTTTCTTACGCTCTTTGAATATATCGCTACCTGAAACAAGGGAGTTGGACAGATATTTGATCATTCGGCCACTTTGGAAAAACCAATGGTCTTCATATTGTTGGCAAACAAATTTATCGTTATTGACAAATTCTTTGTTGTAATCGGTTGTGGTGTCGCCCCATCTCAAAAGTATCGGTGTTTTAAAATTCTCTGGCGCAATATCAGTTCTAACTGTAGGGGTGACATCAGTTTGGCAAAACTCGGGGTCTTTGTCACAGATAGTCTTATAGAGAGCAAACGCGGGAGACAGCAAATCATGGTCTGCTTCCTTTCCATCCAAGCATGCACTTTTGGAGACAAGATTATAAGATCTAGCATCTCCTATACCAATAACTGAAGGTCGTGGTTGCGAGGAGTGTTTCTCAAAAAAACCGGATTCATTGACGAGTTTCTTGGAGCACTCATTGTCATCGTTGCTATGTTTGATAATTGCATTGGGGTGCGGGAAAAATATGGGTACATAGTTTCCTGTTCTATCAAACTTACTTTTTGTATTTTCCAGAAGTGTGTCTTCTAGAAAAAAGCCGTCTTGAGCAAATCTGTTTTTGTCTTCACTGATAATGATATCTACGAATATTGCTTTGGGTTTATAGGCAAGGATTGCATCAATAAGTTGACTATAGCTTTCCAAAGATGGTGGATAACTAAATCCACTAAATCCACCGTCTACATCGGAGACTTGATGACTATTTGATAGTGATGATTCATCGATTAGAACTGTTGCTATCTTGTTTTGAGAATCGGACGGATAGAATGGTGATGTAATTTTTAATAAAAAATCGATACTTCTTGAATTGAATGCGTCCGCAATTCCTAGTGGATTAAGAAGAGAAATAACAATGGCTAAAATTAAAGGAGCAATAATTCTTCTTGTTATTTCAGTTGTATAGGTGCCTGTGAATTTAGATGCAGAGTTTATCATCTGATAAGATACGGCGCCTTTGTTTAGAATTTTAAGTTGTTTTGAATCTCTTATAATGTTTTAAAAATATGCATGCGTGGATTGCGTTCAGTCAATAGTTTTATGGACAAAGTGGCAGGGTGAGCGAGGGGGGAACATGAACAATAAAGTTTTATTAGTGTTGTTAGCTTTGGTATTTGCCCCAACTTTTGCAAGTTCAAAAAGCTCAGCATCAGAAGCAACAATGATATTGGAGTTTCGTTCCAAAATCTATGTGTTTCAAAACCCTCAGCAAGGTAGCAAAGGCCAAAGAGTTGACGGATCAAAGCTGAAAGTTCCTGCAAAAATCCAAAAAATATCTGCAGGTGGAACTATGTACCTGGTTGATGGTGTTGGCTGGGTCAAAGACAATCATGTGAGAACTGACAAAAAGAACAAGCCTATTCTAAACGATCCGTGCCCGAATGGCGTCCCAGTGGAGTCGAAGGGTATCCGTGGGCTTAAGAACTGTACGAAATGAGGGGTTGGGAATGTCTACTGCAACTAAACTTATGCTGTCACTCACCCTCCTGTTTGGTGTTGTGGGATGTAAAACAGCAGATGTCGTGTTTGGCGACAAAAAAGTGTACAATCATGTCTATCAGGCTGCTGAAGAAAAACCAATTATAGAAACTGTAGAGAAGTTTCGGGTGGAGCCATTAGAGCCTACTTTCTTCACGAAACTAGTTGACTCTTTTCACGACCAAAAAAACCCTGAAAGTGCCTTAAACGTGCGAGTTGGGGAGTATGTCGAAAAGAAAAAACAACAAAGAGAGGCGATGACACGGGGATTAACATCGCCTGTGGAAATGCATGAAAAAGTTAACAATATTCTCCCAGCTAAAATGCAAGGAGAGGGTGTTGAAGAACTTAAAGAAATGGCTAGAGGAATTATCTTTCGTTTGCTTGAAAATTGGCAAGGCACCATGCCGTCACCAGAAATTGAGCCCGTCATTATAAATAGCATTCACTATGACGCCAAAATGACAGATACAAATGCGCTCATGCTTAACGCAGCATTATTGGTTGCGGTTGAGAGTGAAGATGAATTGGCTGGTATCATTGCACATGAGATTGCTCATACATTGCTCAATCATTTTGATTCAGATACACGGCAAGAATATGAAAGTAAAAAATACGCTTTGCTTTCGGTCGTTGGATCCGGGGTGATGGCAAAAGAGGGAAAACAAGGAGGGGCTAAAACGTTAAATATAGTTGCCTCTGTCAGCCATGAAATGTCGACTACTCTTGGATTGCAAGAGTGGAAAAGAGATCAAGAAGTTCATGCAGATTTACTTGCAACAGACCTGTTGTATTTGGCTGGTTACAAATGGGGGGAAATTAGTACAGTTCTCCGAAAACTTGGGGAGAGTGAGAAGAATAGTGATAGCCAGAAAGATAAGCTGGTTGCAGAAACAAACAATTACGCTTGGGATAGTGAAAAAATACAAAAAGAGTTTAAAGCGGCAGCAGCAAAAGCTGCATTTGAAGTAGATAATTCACTCGCCACTATGTTGTCAGGTAATAGTGTTATGTCGGAAGAAGAGCGGCAAGCTCTATATGTAAAGAAAGCGGGGATGGAAACGCACCCTGACTTCACTGAAAGGCAATTCAACCTTGAAGGGTATGAGCTTATTCACTACGGCAACAAGGTTTATAAAGCTATCGAACGTCAAGATTTACTGCAGAAATATGCTAGATCAGGGAGCGGAAAAACGGCCCTCTATCGGTTCACAGAATTTCAAAGAGGTTACGAGGCTTATTTAGATGGAAAATATGATCTAACAGTGAAGATCATAAGTAGTCTATTGAGTGGTCGGAATGATCCAAATCCTGCGCTAAGAGAGATGATGTATAATGCTAGGATAAAGCAAGGACAGCCAAAGCGAGCAATGCAGAACTTACAAATTGCCATTAGTGGAGGAAAGGCGCCTGCGAAATTGTACAGAAAGCTTTGGAGTGACTACCGTGCTCAAGGAAACTGGCAAGCTGCGTTGAAGTTGATGGACCAAAACCCAGACAAGATTTCTGGTACTGCGATAGACCATTATCAACTGCGTACTGAATTGCTTTTGGATGAAAACCAGATAAATGAAGCGCAAAACACTGTTGCATCATGCCAGCGTCATTTTGGAAGAAAAGAGTATGCCTGTGGTAATGCTGTTCGGGCATGGGCTGAAAAAAGGCAACTTAAGAAAGCAAGTTTGACACAGTAGTTGATTTTTGGGTGTCGACGTAAAGTAAGGTAGTAGGAAAAAAATGGCAGATCTAGAGCGGGGCAAGGATTTCGCAGAGTTTGTGCATCAGATTGTCTCTCATAGGGATCATCAAGTTTCGCGCAAAGAACTCGCGGAGCATCTAGGCATTAAATACGCCACCCTTCATAGTAGGCTTGTGGGTAGATCATGCTTCAGTGCTGATGAAATCCGGAAGATGATTGAATTCCGGCCGGATTTACGTTTGGCAGACTATTTCTTGGAAAACACGAATTATTTTCTCTCAAAGCGTGCTCCGCAATCATCCTCCACAGCGCGAACTATTCAATCAGGTGCCATAGAGGTCGATATTGAAGCAGGACAGCTTCTAGAACAAGTCCACAAGGGCTTAGAAGACTTCAAGATCTGCCACAATGATAAATTTCATATTGCTAGAGAGCTTGCTGATGTTGAACGCGCGCTTGCGTCCTTAAAAGCAGCGCTAGAGGAGCCTCGCCCTGGATTGGATCCAGAGTTGCAAGAGTAAGCTACACCAAAGTACTCAATCAGATTTAAAGGGTTGATTTTTTGTTCTCATAAAAAACTGGGAACCTTCACTACTGATAGCGGAAAAGAAAAAACCCTTGAAGCATGGCTTCAAGGGTTTTTTGAATTGGCTCCCCGAGCAGGACTCGAACCTGCGACAGGCTGATTAACAGTCAGCTGCTCTACCAACTGAGCTATCGGGGATCAGTGGTCCGCATCAAGCGGTGACGCGGCTTATAGCAAGAGACTAAACGTCTGCCAAGCCCTGATTTTCATTTTTTTGAAAAAAAATTCAAAAACGGCTAAAAGCCTAAAGAAACAGAGCCTTAGAAAAATAAGCCCGCGCCCCTGAAATGCGGATTATCCACTCAAATGTTCGAGTTTTTTGTCTGTATTATACTGGCTAAGTGCGTAAACGGCCCAAATCGCAGCCGGGATCCAACCGATCAGGGTAATTTGCAGGATCAGGCACAGAATTCCCTGAAATGGTTTGCCGATTGTGAAAAACAGCAAAAATGGTAATAGAATTGCGATAATCAGACGCATTCACTCTCTCCTTTGACGTAATTGACAAAGACATTATCCGAGGTTCAGAATGTCTTCAATGGTATGTTGAGTATCCGCCTACAAAAAAATAAGAAGAATTACATGACTGCCCCGTCTGATGATCTGCAAAAACTGCAGGAAACAATCGAAAAAGAACTGCATTACTTAAACCAACCTGCCAAAAACTGGGTGAAGCCGGCTTTTGATAAGGCGGGGAACAAGATGTTGGATGTGGCCATTATTGGCGGCGGTGCGACAGGTATAGCGCTTGCCCATGCGCTAAAGCGTGAGGGGGTTCGGAACTTCAAGGTTTATGATAAATCGCCTGAGGGGCGGGAAGGGCCGTGGATCACAACCGCCCGTATGGAGACATTACGATCGCCCAAACATTTAACGGGCCCCAATCTTGGGATGCCCAACCTGACCTTTAGGGCGTGGCATGACGCAAAATATGGCAGTGACGCGTGGGAGCCTCTCGGCAAGATCCCTAAAGAGATCTGGATGGCGTATCTTGTCTGGTACCGTATGGTGCTGGGTATCAGAGTTCAAAATGATCACAGCTTGAACAGCATCACCCCAAAAGACGGGGCTTATCACTTACAATTTCAGAACGGAGTGGAAGCCATCGCCCGTCATGTGGTTCTCGCGACTGGTAGAGCTGCATCCGGCGGGGTGTCGCTGCCGCAGGAGGCGGAAGCTATCTCAGAGCCTTACCGCGCTCATACGGAGGATCTGATTGATTACCCGTCATTAGAAGGCAAAGATATCTTGGTTATTGGCGGCGCTGCATCTGCGGTGGATGCTGCGGCAACAGCCCTTGAGGCCGGAGCGGCAAAGGTAACCATGTTGATCCGTGCGCCCGAAATGCCCACCATTAACAAGTTCAAAAACATTGTGTATCCGGGATTCCTGTCCGGATTTTATAAGCTCCCCGATGCGGAAAAATGGGCCTTTATGAAAGCGGGGTTCGATGCCCGTATTGCACCGCCTCGTGATTCCATGCTGCGGCTGAAGGTGTTTGATAATTTCAACCTAAAACTCGGCACGTCTGTTCAGGAGTTTGTTCAAAAAGAACAGAAGGTTATCGCAAAGACTTCAAAGGGAGAATTTACCGCTGATTTCGTTATTTTCGGTACCGGATACGCCATGAATATGGCCGCGCAAGACGAACTGAAACCCTTTGCGGATGATATATGTCTCTGGCGTGATATCTATACCCCGCCAGAAGATCTGACCGATGCGACACTGGCCTCTTATCCTTATCTAGGGGACGCGTTTCAGTTCCTTGCAAAACCGGGCAGAAAGGCGGATTATCTCTCTCGCCTCTATATGTTTAATGCGGCGGCAACCCTCACCCATGCTCCGATCAGCAGCGACATTCCCGGAACGAACACAGGGGTTCAGCGATTGTCCCAGCATTTGATAGAGCAGCTGTTTGTCGAAGGCTCCGGCGGTCACTTGCAAGACTTGAAAGACTATGACGAGCCTGAATTGCTGGGCGATGAATGGGACGAGTGATCAGCGATCATCCGTCGGGGCATTGGCCTCTGCGTTTTGTTCCTCCTGAAGGGCGGCTGCGGCGGCCATTTCACCAATTTTCTGTTTGTCTTCCTCGGTCATGTTTTCCGTATCAACCCCTGGGGCGACCCGCACGGTGACTTCCCGGTGGGCGAACTTGATCCCATGCTCTTCAAACAGCTCACGGATTTTCGCAAAGACCAGTTTACGGACCACAAACTGCTCCCCCGGAGGGGTCATGAACTTCACCCGCAGGATCATGGCGGAATCTTCCATGGCCAGCACCCCTTGTGATTTGAGCGGTTGAATAAATTTATCCCCAACCTCAGGGTGAGAGAGCAATTCCTGTCCAAGTTTTTTGATCAATTTCCGGACCTGTTCCACATCCGTGTCATAGGTAACGCGCAGTTGCAGCTTCATCATCGCCCAATCGCGGGAATAGTTGGTCAGCTGCGCAATTTGACCAAAAGGAATGGTGTGAAGCGCCCCCAGATGATGACGTAACTGGAAAGAGCGGATGGATATTTTCTCCACTGTGCCACGGGTGCCATCAATTTCCACATATTCCCCTTTTCGAAAAGCATCGTCGAACAGGAAGAATGCACCGGAGAAGATATCTTGAATAAGCGTCTGGGCACCGAAACCGATGGCCACACCTACAACACCCGCACCGGCAAATAACGGTCCGATATCCACACCCATCTGGGTGAGGGCGAGCATGATACCGATGGAGACGATGGTGATCAGCAGGAAGTTCCTGAAAAGCGGGAGCAAGGTCGCAAGGCGGGTTGCAGATCCGGCGCTGCCGCCTTCATCCCCGGGTTCCGCTTCCTGTTCGTCTACCGTTTCTTCCTTGATACGGCGATCCAGGGTCAGTTTGACCGCCCGATAGATCACGTAGCTCACAAAACAAACGATGAAGATATCCCCAAGGCGCACCACAAGGCTGTCGGATGAGGAAACATCAATCCCCCATGTCTCCAGCAAGGCACCAATGGCCAGAATGGCAACAAGGAAGGCAACCGCTTTTTCAGCCAGCTTCACAAGGTCGGACTGCCACGCCTTTTCATAAAGTTGAATATCTTCTGTACCGCCAAAATCTTCGTCGCTATTAGCAAGGACTTTCTGTCGGTAATTTCCAAAATTGATGGCCACCTTATCGATCACCAGCAGGGCAATGCCATATCCCCCGATGGAGAATAATAGGATCATCATCGGCGCAACAAGCAAGTGATAGGCAGATGGTAAATCAAGCAGCAGGCGGGCCACCGTCACCGCCCAGGCAAGGATAATGTAGAAAGCAAAAAGAATATGCCAGCTTGCCGCCAACACCTGACGGAAACCATGCTTGTTTTCGGTCTTTGCATGAGGGCCTAAAATCATCTGGGCGATAATTTGACGGTGGAAAATGGCAAACAAAGTCCAGACGACCGCTCCAATGGTCACGGCGGCGATCAGGAAAAGAAGGTGGATATCTTTGCTAAGGCCCACATGATCCATCATCAGGCAGACCGAGATGGCAAATGATGTGGGTGCGTGGGCGTAGATTACATTGTTTCTGAACTTGAGGGCTTGCTGATCGCTTAAGTGGATCAGGCGATGCGCAGGGGCATCAGGGGCAATCAGGGCATCCAGAATAATAAAGGGCACCCGCAAAACCGCGACAAATAAGACCAGTACGGATTGTACCGGCGCATCTGGTTTCGCATGGCCGGTGAACAAAGCAATCAAGGTGATGGAGATAACCACAAAAACAACCAGATTGACGGTCATCATGACGAAGCGGAACAACAGGTAAGAGATCTTGTCCGCACGTGTCTCCGGCGCCGGGTTGTACCAACCTTCGAAATGTTTCCGGCCCCAGGCGCTTAAACGGCCAGACAGGAACCATGCGACCAGCATAAAAATAAGAACGGGCCAAAGGGTGGAAATCCACCATCCGAAGGATAACTGCTCCTGCATTCCCGGTAAATGAACGGCGTTTTCAGCTCCGGAAATAACCTCGATCAATCTTTCCCGTATTTTGGGGGCGATTTTCTCCTGCAGGTCGGAAATTTCAGACGCCAATCCAATGGACGGGAACAGAAGACAAATGAGAAACGAGACGAGAGACTGAGGCCGCATACGAATTCCCCCAATTAGCCAGTATGCTGTTTTGTTTATTAGACAAACTGTCACATGGACGCATAGGCGAGTCAATCACTGGAATGTTGGGAGATGTCGTCGGAGAAGAAGTGGAGGCCTGGACCGGAATCGAACCGGTGTTCACGGATTTGCAATCCGCTGCGTAGCCACTCCGCCACCAGGCCTCATTTCCGGGAGGCTATCCCCGAAAAGCTCTGGCGTTTTAAGTCTTTCCCCGTGTCCTGTCAATATGTTCCGGCCATCGCCGTAAAAAAATCCCCCGGGGTGAGCCGGGGGATCTGGATTTCCTAGAAAATCAGTTTTTCACAATCAACAATATCCAATACATCGGAAAGACGGTTTTCGTAATTAGCTCCCAGATGTTTTATGCGCATCGCTTCTTGGTTTTTGAATTTTTCACGCATGTCGTTATAACTACAGGCGTAAAGGTGAATGCATCCCAACGGATAGGTGAGAGCCGCACGTGCCGTTAGTAGCTTGTCGTCTGACAAATCAGATTTCGCCGCATACTTTTTGAGTGGATTAGCTGCTTTAATAAAAGCCTTCTCTTTTTTGATGTTCCATGGTTGTCTTTGGAATTCATTACCAAACATTGGTAAAGCTGGACGTCCGTCAACTGCAATGCCATCGATAGAAGCATCATCTGCATTGCTGAAAGACAGGAGACTTTCTTCAGTCAAGTCAAGACCAGTTTTGAGGCCATCATCTCCGATAAGGACCGTGTCATTAGGAAAGGCACTATGGTAGATGGTTGTGATCAGGAACATATCGATCAAATCCATGCTCTTAATGAAACCTTCAAACTCTTCGTACTTTGATGGATCCTTTAGATTGATATTGGCAAGTCGAGCGACCTGTTCGCATTCTTTGTTTGCCTCCTCGCCCTGGCAGAACATGCTATAAGTTTCAACGCACAGCGCGGGGGTGCTGCTTAGTTCTTTGCTAGGATTTTTCTCCCAACGATATCGGCCTGCCTCATGATCAGGAACAAACAGATATACGTTGCCGCCAGAATAGGAATGTTGCGCTTCTATAGCTAAATCCGCACCGCGCATTACTGAAGCCGGGGCTTTGTCGCCTGCTCGATTTTGGCCTGTTTTCCTGTATGAAAGGCGCTTGACATCCAAAACAATCGGAATATTCCGAAGGAAAAGGTACATGTACATCAGGCGCTTGTTCTCATAATAACTGAGAACAGGGCCGCGTGAACGGGTGATTTTATAGAACGGTGTCCGGAGTTTGTTGATCATACTCACAAGATCGGCTGCCATGGATCCGCCTTTGCCATGCAATTTTGGCAGTTCCAGCATCGCCGTAAACGCCCCTTTTAAATAGCGTGTGGAGTATATGGCCAAGCTTGCCTGATAATCTTCAAAATCCAAACCTGAGAAATACGGAAGAGTGAGCGGTATAGAATGGCTGGAGAGGCCAAATTTATCCATGTATCGGATTTGACGAACGGTAAGCGCCTTACACATGGCCAGATATTCGGATGTGGAAAGATTGCTCTGGGTTATTTGTTTAGGTCGATCCTCACAAGGCCCAGTTGCAACTTGCTGATAAATACATGCTGGCGATGAGGGAAGAATAACACCTTGATCTTTTACATCGTCTTCTTCAGCTAATGCTGCTTCATGGAGCTCAGGAGCTTCCTTAATGTCAACAGTCTGCCATAAGGACATTAACGGCAGGTCATCGTCTGAAAGAGTAAAAGGTTTACCCTTAGAGTGAAACTTCCAAATATTGCTTATGTTAAGGGTGTTCAGTTCCACACAGAAATCGTCATAGAGTTTTTTAAAGCCATCCGGAACAAACTCGATGGCTTTATGGTAGGGAAAATGTTCAATTTTTGTATAAAGGTTGTCAGGCAGTTTCACGATGATCTTGCTTCGAAGATGTAGAAAACCAGCTTCTGGACGTTTATTGCAACTGAAACCAACGTCATCGATTTCACCGTCATCAGAAACAAGGTTTCCCATAAATTCCATAGTTGAAGGGATGTTGTTGCTCTTCATTGCTTCTTCATAACTGGCAATATGACTTTCCGGCTTCTCCAGTTTGAAGTCTTTGGAGGCGTATTTCAGGTCGATAATAAACGGGATGCGCCACTGACAGCCCGCATCACGAATAACCGGATCCAACCGATGTAATTTACCTGTCCATAAATCAATCATGGATTCATAGGCACAGAATTTTAAAAAAGCGCCTTTTGGGGAAAGATGATTGAGCTTTGAGATTTCCTCCTTCAGACCTTCGCCAAAGCCCCTCAGATCATCGCTCTTAAGAAAAGAGAACCAATGCCTTATACCGTTTAATCGATGATGCTTTAGATAAGAACTTAGATGGTGCAGCTGAAAAGCAAGCAGATCATCAAGCTCACTGATTTCACCTATAATTTCCTCAATATTTGGACGCTGAAGAATATTGTCGAGGCAGTCTAAGTGCTTGACCAGATTATTTATTTGAGAATTTATGCCATCTATTTCGTCGGCGTCGTCTTGAAATTTGCTTTTTTCGATGAGGGTTTGAGCGAGCTTTTCAAGGTTATCTATTGGAAAGTCTAGCGTTTGAATACCGACTGGAATATCTGAGTTATATGTATCATCCAAATTGCGTTTGAAGGTGTCTTGTAGTTTGTTTTTCAGAATATGCTCGTATGCCTTTTTGATCTCAGTTGTCTCAGGTGCGGTCAGAAAAACAGCGTGATCGAATACAGCTTTAGCGGCTTTATAAATTTCTGAGCACTGGCTCAACGCAATTTCATTGTCTTTTGCCCAACCTTTAACTTCAGCCCCTCTGGGTTTGGGGGGTATTGAAAGCAAATGATGAAGTATCTTTTCTGAACCACTTAATAGAGCTTTATCGATTTTCTTCGATTTTATTTTTTTAATATCAAATACATCTACAAAAACAGATTTGATAACTTTAATATTTTCTTTTGCTTGTTCTCGACCGCGATCAACCGCAGGGAAATCCTGACTAGCAGATGGAAGTACATCGTTTAAATTTGGCATCTTTTCAGATCCTTAAAGTTAGAATTCAAGTGATCTGAAAACGTTGCTGGAGGCGGTGTGTGAAAAATTGAAATACGATGGTGGGGAGGAAAACAGCGCCCGTAACTTGGCGCTGTTCTTGTGATTATTCTGGATCCAGATGAGATCCTACATCTCTGAAAAAATCATCCCAATTTGCACATCCGTAATAAATGGCAAGGTTTGTTAGATGGTGGATGGCCTCTGCCTCAGTTAATGAGGCTCCTACTAATTCCAACCAGAAAGGAGCTTCCGCATGAATATGAGCAAAAGCTCCGGGGATGTCGACTGAGCCTGCAAAAACCGGTGGGGTTGGTAATTGAGAAGCCATGTCCTCCAACAATTGGAAAAAGGTGAGCAGATCTGCATGTAAGATCGCTTCCGGTAATACAATAGCTTGTGCCGCATCACCTGCGCTTGATGCAGGTTGGCTCTCACTGTCACTAAATTCGCCGCTCATAAGGGGCTCCTATATTGTGGATATGATGAAAAAAGGGTTTGAATGAACCTCAAGAAGATTCCGCTATATATTGTTCAGAATTCCCGCAGCCTGATCGTAGAAATCGGCAACTGTTGTCCTGTGCGTTCGAGAAAACAGATACTCAAAATCGGTAATTAATTCAGCAAACTCTGTTGCTTGTTTGGGAAAGGAAAGTTTGTCTGCAAGGTAAGAAAGCAGAACAAAGATATCCTGCGTGTCGTGAATTTCGGCAGCGCTGAAGTTGAGTTTTTCATCAGATTCAGCAGGAGTGTCAGTCTCATTGATTGTGATTTGCTTACGAAATTCGTCAAAAAAAATATTCATCAATAAAGGATCTGTAATGGGAAATTGTTCTGAAGGCATACGATTACCTCTTGTTGCTGCGTCGGGCATAATCGATGCAATGATAAAGAAATGACCCGTGGGAAGTTGGGTGCGGGCAACTTTGATAAAAACTGGCAAAATCATGACGTAGGTTTTTGTATTTCTCACTGTTTCGTTTAATGCCCACAATGCGCGCGAGAGCTCTTACCAGAGTAACTATGTCGTAGTAATTTCGTATTTCACTTTCGAAAATTGTTCTCTTAACAAACACTTGCAGAGCATTGTCGAAAGTATCCGGCACGATGGTGGCTTGATAAAGTAATAGGGCCTTAGACAAGTCTGAGGTGTGAGATTCCAACTGAAATGACACTAGTTTTCTCCTGTATAACTAATTGCTTGAGGAGAAGACGCTGGTGTTTCTATTTCATGAACAAGATGAGCACCGATGTAGGTGAAAGCTGCAATTTCTCCGGAAAATAAATCACATAAAAAGTGCCTTGGGATGATGCCCTTTGACTTCGTAAGGGCTGATACGTATTTCATGAAAATGTCACGAAAGACACACTTCGAATTCTGAAATGGGACTCCATGGGGGTGGGGTCTGGTAAATCTCTCAACAGAAATAACTCAATTAGAATTGAGTAATGGAATTGGGAAGAGCATAATTCGACCAGAAGAGGGAGTGACATCATGTCATTTTATCGAAAATACCTGAAAAACGGTTTGAAAGTGGGGCTTTCTGTCGTTGCCGTTGGGGGGAGTGTTCTTGTGTGGAATGCAGGCAAAAGTGCCGCATTCGAAAGAGTAGACGGAGAGAAGATCCTTGTTGTGGCCGGGCGTCAATCCGTTGAAACTCTTGACCCGAGTATCAAATACAATGCCTCAATTCGCACGATGCAGCAGGCTTTGTATGATGGCCTCGTCAAGTATGAGGGAAGTCCAGCCAATGTTGTGCCATGGCTGGCGCAGAGTTGGGAGAGTAATGCTGATGGTACCCGGTGGACTTTTACTCTCAACAGTAAAGCCAAGTTTCACAATGGTGATCCAGTGACAGCAGAGGCGGTCAATTACTCTTTTGCCAGAACGCTGGAATTAGGGAAAGGCCCCTCATGGATGCTGGCTGATTTTCTGAAACCGGAAGGCATTCGGGTGGTCGACGAGAAGACAATCGAATTTAACCTTGAAAAGCCATATGCCGCCTTTCTCTCATTCCTGCCGTGGTGGTACGTGATGAACCCTGCGCAAGTAGAGGCGAACGCAGTTGAAGGGGATAGAGGGCAAAAATGGCTTACATCTAACGCCGCGGGCAGTGGCCCATATATGTTGAAGAGGTTTGAACAAGGGCGGCTGTACGAACTGACACGTGTGAAAGATTATTGGCATCAGGATGCATCAAAATCCAATATCGGTGGTGTTATCTATAAGCTAGTCCGTGAAACGTCTGCGCAACGGGCGGCCCTGATGAAGGGGGAGGCGGACATTGTCCTCAATCTCTCTCCGGATGAGTTTAAGCAAGTTCAAAAAGCAAAAGGTATCGTTACTTCAACGGAGCCCGCTCTCACGTCTTTCGGGTTGAAATTCAATACACAAGGCAAGCATATGGCAGATCGTAATTTGCGAAAAGCTGTGGCTCATGCCTTTGATTACAATGCACTTGTGACGTTGTTTAATGGGAATGCTGTACTGCAAACCAGTCCATTTACCGATGACATTAAAGGTAAGATCTCAGTACCTGCCATCCCACGTCAGGATTTTGCAAAAGCCAAGGATTATTTGTCAAAATCGGCTTTCCCTGACGGAGGTATTGAGCTGGAGTATGTCTATGTTCAAGGCTTTGAAGTCACGCGTCAAATGGGTCTTGTGTTGCTGGACAATTTGAAAAAGCTGAACATCAATTTGAAACTTGTTCCTTTGACCTGGCCAAATATTGTGGCGCGTGGATCCAAGCCGGAAACAGCTGCTGATATCACTGCCATTTTTACAACACCAGTGTCTACGGATCCTGACGCGGTTGCCTATCAGTACCATCCTAAATCATGGGGACGTTACTATGGCGTGCATTTCTATGACAATGCCAAAGTCAAGGGGCTGATCGAGCAGGCGCGCTTTACGACAAAATGGGAAGATCGTGCACCTCTGTATGAGGAAATCCAGAAAATCATCGTGGACGATCAACCAGAGATTTTCGGCATGATGCGTAATCGTCAGGTGGCCTATCGGGATTATGTGAAGGGCTTTTCATACAGCCCGGTACGTATGACAACCGAGATTGACCTTTATGGTCTGCGTATTGAGTAAAATTTGAGGGTAAAGCCGGGCGCATTTCGATGCGCCCGGATCTTCTGAGAAAGCTGAATTAATGTTCAATATGTTTGCCAAGCGTTGTGTCCTGATGCTGGGGATGTTGCTTGGGTTGATGGTCATAACTTTCCTGATTTCGCATGTAACTCCAGGCGATCCGGCGGCATTGGCCGCAGGTCCGGACGCGACCGAAGAAATGATCGAACGGATTAGGGTAGAGCGCGGGTTTGATAAACCCATGATCCAGCAATTTGCGATTTATGTTGGGGGGGTAGTAACGGGAGATCTGGGGACATCCATCCATACTACACGGGATGTTTTGGATGATATTCTCACCTTCTTTCCTGCAACTTTTGAGTTGGTCGTGTTTTCCATTTTTGTGGCTATTCTTTTGGGGATACCGCTCGGGGTTATTGCCGCTGTAAAACAGAATAGCTGGCTGGATAACCTTATCAGAATAATAAGCTCTTCCGGAGTTGGCTTGCCGATGTTTTGGCTCGGGTTGATGTTGCAGCTTTACTTTGGGTTGCAACTTGGGTGGTTCCCTTTGGGGGGGCGTCTCGAGCTCATGACTGACCCACCAACAACAATCACGGGTCTATACACAATCGATGCGCTGCTCACGTTGAATTTCCCGGTTTTCTTTGAAGCCTTGCAACATATTCTGTTGCCCGCAGTAACCCTTTGTTTTCCTGCGTTGGCGTCCATTATCCGCGTCAACCGGGCGGAAATGCTGGAAACATTAGCGCTCGACTATATTACTAACGCGCGCGCTCAAGGCATTGGAGTTTTCAGGATCGTGGCTTTGTATGCGTTGAAGAATTCCATCCTGCCAACTCTCGCGCTCATCGGGCTGCGCTTTGGCTGGATGTTGGGGGGGACGGTTCTGGTTGAATCCGTTTTCGATTGGCCGGGGATCGGGCTTTACACCGTTCAAGCCGCCACAGCTTCGGACTTCGAACCTGTTATGGCGTCTACCCTTGTTCTGGGGGCATGGTTCATGTTGGCCAATTTCATTATCGATATTCTATATGGCTGGATGGACCCGAGGGTCCTGAAAAAAGCGTGAGGGGATTACTATGGTTGATTTGACTGACGATCTCACTCAGGTTGGCTGGCGTGTTCGACATGCCAGCAAAATTCGAACCGCACGCCTTTATGCGCGGACATTTGCCAATAACGGTTCTGCGATGTTGGGTCTTGGCATTATCAGTATTTTCATGCTGACGGTAATTTTTGGTCCGTCTTTTGTCCCGTATCCAGAAGATGCAGAAGGGGCGGTGAACCTTTCTAAAAAACTATTACCACCAAACGCGGATCACTGGTTTGGAACGGATGAAGTGGGGAATGATGTTTTCACCCGGGTTATCATTGGTGCCCGCGTGTCGCTACAGATTGGTGTGATTGTGACGGGTATCGCCATGCTCATAGGTGTGCCTCTTGGGATCATTGCCGGATATATGGGAGGCTGGGTTGATGAGGCGATTATGCGTGTCACGGATGTGTTCCTCTCTATTCCAGGCCTTATCCTTGCCATTGCCATTGCCGGGGTGTTAGGACCCGGGATTTTTAATGCGATGCTTGCCCTTTCTCTTGTCTGGTGGCCGGGATACGTGCGGCTTATTCAAGCAAAAACCCTATCGCTAAAAAGTTCGATTTATGTGGATGCCGCGAGAAGTCTAGGGGCCAGTAAACTCCGGATTGTCTTTATACATATTCTGCCTAATTGCCTGTCTCCCATTATCGTTAAATCCAGTATGGATATGGGAATGGCAATCCTGGGTGCTGCAAGTCTGGGGTTCCTCGGGTTGGGTGCGCAACCTCCTTATCCTGAATGGGGTGCCATGATCAGTATTGGTCGAAATTATCTTCCTGATTGGTGGTGGTATTCCATGTTTCCCGGACTTGCCATTTACTTCACAGTTTTGGGCTTCAATCTTTTAGGGGACGGCCTTCGGGATATCCTTGATCCACAGGGGCGTGAATAATGACTGATGATATTTTGAGAATTCAAAATTACCGTTTGAATTTCAACACATTCGATGGGGTTTACCATGCGCTTGACGGTGTGAACTTAAACGTCAAACGTGGGGAGTCTCTGGGGATTGTCGGGGAGACAGGTTGCGGGAAGTCCGTGACAGTTCGAAATATATTGAGGTTGCTGCCTACTCCCCCTGCTGAGGTGATTTCGGGTGAAATCCTGTATGAGGGTCAGGACCTTCTGAAAGTGACAACGGAAGAGATGCAAAGAATACGTGGCTCTGAGATCGCCATGATCTTTCAGGACCCCATGACCTATCTAAATCCAGTTTTTACAATTGGGACGCAGATGGTCGATGTCATTTTGGCGCACCAGCGACATCTTCCCAAAGAGAGAAGAAAGTCTCGAAAACAGGCACTGCAACATGCAATCAACATGCTGGAGAAAGTGCATCTGCCCAATCCAGACCAACAGGTGAAGCGTTATCCTCATGAACTATCAGGAGGAATGCGTCAAAGGGTGTTGATTGCGATGGCATTATCCGGGCAACCGAAGTTGTTGATCGCTGATGAGCCGACGACTGCGTTGGACGTGACAATTCAGGCTCAGATATTGGATCTCATCGCTGAGTTGGTGGATGAACTGGGTCTGTCGGTCATTCTCATTACCCATGATTTGGGTGTCGTTGCCAAGATATGCGATACGGTGGCTGTTATGTATGCGGGACAGGTTGTGGAATACGGGACTGTTGACGACATTTTTTGTAAACCAAAACACCCCTATACAAAAGGGCTTCTTCATTCCATTCCGCATCCCGGCAAACTTCCTGAAGCCTTGGAAGGTATTCCAGGTTTTTTACCCAATCTACTAACGCCACCCATCGGATGCCGATTTATGGATCGTTGTTCGGAGGCGATGGGGATTTGTAATACTGCACCAAAACTTATTACGACCCGTGACGATGGACGCCAAATACTTTGTCATAAATATCAGGAGGTTATGGAACATGCTTGATATTAAAAATTTAAAAGTTGGTTTTCCCGTCGGGAGTGGTCGCAATAAAGCAACTCTGATGGCTGTGAACGGTGTTACCCTTTCTGTTGGGCGTGGTGAGGCAATGGGTATAGTCGGCGAGAGCGGGTCCGGAAAATCCACGGTGGGAAGAACGCTTTTACATCTCAATCATTCAAGTGGCGGAAATTTTTATCTGGATGGTGAAGATATCACCACCATCAACTCAAAGCAGGAAAAGCAGCTTCGCAAAAAAGCACAGATGATCTTTCAAGATCCTCACTCAGCACTTAATCCACGAATGACGATTATGCGATCTGTTGCGGAGCCACTCATTCTGCATACGAAGGTGAGGGGAGCTGAACTGAGAGAAAAGGTGGGTGAACTTTTGGAGATTGTGGGCCTCCAGAAGCAGTTCCTGTATCGTTATCCTCATGAATTGTCAGGGGGGCAGAAACAACGCGTTTGCATCGCACGCGCTATTGCTCTCAATCCAGAACTTCTTGTATTGGATGAGCCAACGTCCGCATTGGATGTATCGGTTCAGGCGCAGATACTGGAATTTTTGAAGAAGCTGCAAAAAGATCGACAACTTACCTATCTTTTCATTTCTCATAACTTGGCGGTCGTTCGATATATGTGTAGCCAGGTCGCCGTCATGTATTTGGGACAAATTGTAGAGCAAGGATCTACAGAAGAGATCTTCAACAATCCACGTCACCCATATACTCAGGCGCTATTGGAGGCTGTTCCGCTTCCTGAGGCGGGACAGCCAAGGAGAAGTCATCCTCTGGTGGGGGATATTCCAAGTCCCTTGTCACCACCACCCGGATGTGCGTTCAACTCGCGTTGTCAGCAGGCGATTGATGGGGTATGTGGCAAAATCCTACCGGAAAACCAAGATATAGCAGACGGACATGTAGTGAAGTGTCATCTATACGAAGGGGGCGCGATACCCAAAATGCCTGTTGCTATGTCCGGCGCGGATTAGCTTCTATTTGTGTGAGAGGCGTTATGTAGTATCATACGCATAAGGTCGCTACTTGAACTGACCCCCATTTTTCCAAGCATTCGAGAGCGGTGGATTTCAACGGTTCTATGGCTGATGCCCAGATGGCGCGCTATTTCTTTGTTTGCAAGCCCATCAACAACCAGATCGAAGACTTCCCGCTCACGGTCTGTTAAATCCATTAGCCTTTTCTTGAGCGCACTTCCCTCCAGCAATCGTTCTGCGGGGGATGTCGCTTGCGATTGTGCATATTTTCGCTCTAAACCTCCGGCGACAATTCTTCTGGCATGAATGACCGGACAAGCGCATATGGATCTTGCATGTTCCAGATCTTGCGCCGTATATCCAAGGGATGTCAGGATGACAATATCCCTATCTTTGAGATGACGGCAGGCTTTTTCAATGAGTTCTTTGCTGCCAGATGGGGCAAAGGCTCCTTCGACTTTCAGGTTTTGACTTTTTCGTACTTCAATCTGCCCCATCAAAGGGTAGATTTTACCTATTCTTAGGCCCGCCTGAATCATCGCGTCCATAAATTGATCTAAGACATTTTGGGCATGAAGAACATATTCCCCGGTTGTTCCCAGATCAAAGACACCAGTTGAAGCGATCACTGTGATATCATCTGCCGACTTTCCCTTGTTGTGGCAAAGTTCCAGAATCCTGTGGCGAAGCCAACTTTCAGAAATAACAATATTTCTTCTGTTTTCTAAGATGGTTGCAATGCCAACCTCACTGCTTCCCGGTTCCAACTCCATGATTTCCAGATCGGTTAAACCGTCTAGAGCTCCAATTTCCTGAATATGCACTGTCTCTGGTAAGAGAGAGGCGATTTCCCTGCTCATGGAGGTGCGGGGGCTTTGCCCAGCAGTAATAATTGTTACCTGACGCGTCATTCTTAACCGAAGCTCATTAATCTTTTTGTCAAGTATAGGTTGAATTTTATCACAAGAGAAGCGTTCATTAAGATTAAGTGGGTATACGTATTCTGTCACGGGCCGGCATTTCATAATCTCAATTTCAGCAACAAATTTCAGTCGATTGAGGAATTGAAATGCAAAGTCATGTTGGCAATGTTCGAGAGTTATCCATCGAGGATGTAGAGGCGCTTTCTTTGGGTGCCTGGATCCTGGGGACCGGGGGTGGGGGGTCTCCCTACATCAATCTTTTGAATATGAAGGAATTGTATCGACAGGGATATCAGGCAACATTGATGGATCCGTTGACGCTGGATGACGACGCTTTGGTTGCTGTTGTCTCCACGCAAGGCGCACCGATTGTTGGTCAAGAACGACTTGCCAATCCATGGATGTCGTTACGTCCCTTGGAAATTCAGGAAGAATATCTCGGTCGCAAGTTTGACGCGGTTATGCCAATAGAAATTGGAGGCGGAAATGGAGTTCTGCCTTTGATGATCGCTGCGATTAAAGGAATTCCGGCACTGGATGCTGATGCAATGGGGCGTGCTTATCCAGAAGCCCAAATGACCAGTTTCTCTGTTCATAATTTGAGCTGCGCACCACTTGCGATGGCCGATATCAGGGAAAACAAAATCGTTGTACAACAGGCAGAAGACTGGAAATGGATGGAGCGTATAAGTCGCAAAATAGTGACTGAACTAGGATCCACAGCACCAACATGCAAGGCACCGCGTACTGGAAATGAGATAAAGAACTGCGCGGTATTGCACACGGCGACAAAGGCAATGGATCTGGGACGTGCGATTTTACGGGCGCGGTCTGCCCACGAGGATCCCGTTCAAGCTGTTATCGACCAGTGCGATGGCCTGAGAATTTTTACCGGAAAAATAGTTGATATTGAAAGACGTACCACAGAAGGGTTCTTAAGGGGAAAGGCCGTTATTTCTGGGTTGGATGAAGATCAGGGGGATGAGTTTACTCTGGATTTTCAAAATGAGTTTTCTGTTGGATCAAGAGGGGGGCAGCCCATCGTCATGACACCAGATTTAATTTGTGTGGTGGATAGCCAGACGGGGGACGGTATAGCAACCGAAAACCTTCGCTACGGGCAGCGCGTTACAGTGGTGGCATTGCCTGCACCCGATGTGTTCACAACTGAGCGAGGACTTGAACTTGTGGGGCCTCGGGCATTTGGTTTTGACTTTGAATTTCATTCAGTATTTGAGGGGTGATACATGCGACGAATTGGTATTGATGTTGGTGGAACCAATACGGATGCGGTCCTGATTGAAGGCTCCGATGTTGTGGCAGGTGTAAAAACACCGACAACTGCGGATGTCATTTCAGGCGTGCTTGACGCCTTGGCGAAATTGAAAGTCAGTTTGGGGGGGGCGCTGGAACAAATTTCTTCCGTCACCATTGGAACAACTCACTTTCTGAACGCAGTTGTTGAACGGCGCAGGTTGAATAAAGTGGCTGCAATACGGGTATGTCTACCTGCATCGGCCAGTCTTCCACCATTTGTAGATTGGCCAAAGGACATCGCCAATGAGGTGAATGGAGGACGATACCTTGTTCATGGAGGTCATGAATATGACGGCCGTCCAATTGCACCCATGCAAGACAAGGAAATTCAGGAAGTTGTTCATAAGATAAATGATCAAGGTATCAGATCGGTTGCGGTATCTGCTGCATTTTCACCATTGAGCGGAGAGTGTGAGGAGAGGGTACGCTCCATCATTCATGACATAAATCCAGAAATTAAGGTGACATGCTCCCATACGTTGGGACGCATTGGGCTATTGGAAAGAGAAAACGCGACAATTTTGAATGCGGCGCTCTTGGACCTTGCTCTTGACGCAACTCAAGCGTTTGAAAATGCGCTTCTTGCGTCAGGGGTGAGCGCGCCGCTTTACATCAGCTTAAATGACGGATCTGTTGCAGACGCAAAGCTGGCCAGGCAGTTCCCCGTATATTGTTTCGCATCTGGGGCAACCAACAGTATGCGTGGCGCGGCATTTCTTTCGAAAATCAGTGACACGATTATTTGTGATGTCGGGGGAACAACAACGGATGTCGGATGTTTGATTAATGGTTTCCCGCGTGAAGCAAATAACGTTGTCACGATCGGTGGGGTGCGAACCTTGTTCCGAATGCCAGATATCCTGTCAATCGGCTTAGGGGGAGGGACACGGGTTCGCACCGCTCCTTTAACTGTTGGACCTGACAGTGTTGGATATCGCATAACGGAAGATGCCCTCGTCTTTGGTGGAGATGTTCTCACATTGACTGACATTGCGGTAAAGGCGAGATTGATGGAGGTGGGGGATACCCGAAAACTCACTCAAATAGACAATGAACTTGTACAACAGGCCCTTCAGTACATTGAAAAGAAAATCGCATTAACTGTTGACCGGATGAAAACCGAAGCAAAAGATGTCTCACTCATTGCTGTCGGGGGCGGTGCCCCTCTAATTCCTAAAAAACTGAGTGGCGTAAGGGAAGTGTTGCAAGTCCCTCATGCGGAAGTTGCAAATGCAGTGGGGGCGGCGCTCGCTCAAATCAGTGGTGAAACCGATCAGGTCTATCAAGGATTGTCACGATCTGACGTATTAAACAGGGCAGAAGAGCAGGCACGTGAGCGGGCTGTCGCGGCGGGAGCTGACGAAAACTCCCTAAAGGTGGTGGAAATGGAAGATATTCCAATTGCCTATCTGCCTGGGCACGCCATCCGGGCCAGAGTGCGAGTAGTAGGTGATGTGAGAGCACATCTCTGATTTCGCAGTCGTTGACGAAAATACAACGATTTTCAGATAGCGTATAAAAGCCTTTGGTTTTTATGCGCTTCTTTCTTGCGCATTCGCTGCTTTTTTAAGTATAAACGCGGCAAACCACAGTGCGTGGAATGAATTATTTATATTAGGCTTTTCAGGCAGAAATACGGGAACCCTATAAATGACTGAAAATTTTGAAGCAGCACGACGTAACATGGTGCTCACTCAACTTCGTCCAAACAATGTCACAAGCGACAGTGTCGCCGATGCGATGGATACGGTTCCCCGGGAAATATTTGTTCCAGAAAATCTTCAGGGCGTTGCCTATATGGATGAGGATCTGGAAGTTGCCGCAGGTCGTTACTTGATTGAGCCGCGCGTGTTTGCCCGTGTACTTCAAGCCGCTGCGGTCAAAGATACAGATGTTGTTCTGGATGTGGCCTGTGGCACGGGTTACACTTCCGCTGTTCTTGGCAGGCTTGCGCAAGCCGTTGTCGCTGTTGAAAGTGATGAAGCGCTTGTTGAAAAAGCATCAGAAATACTAACTTCCATCGAAGCTGATAATGTTGCCGTTATTCAGGCAGACCTTACCGCCGGAAATGAAAAGCAGGGACCTTATAATGTGATCCACATTAACGGTGCTGTTGATGAAGTTCCTGAGGCTCTTTTTGCACAGCTTCAAGAGGGGGGCCGTCTTGTGTGTGTCATGGGGCACAATCCTGGTGTTGCGACACTTTACGTGAAAGAAAACGGTACTGTCTTTAAGAAGGCGTTGTTCGACGCGATTGTACCTGAACTGAACGAAATGAAGAAAGCGGCGGGTTTCAGTTTCTAATCGGAAACTATGACCACCGTCACAGTTGCGTCAGATAATTGTGCCAGGGTGCTTTCACACCCGTCTATTACAGAGTAGGTGTTTGTCATCTTGGTTTGCTTGTTCAGGCTAGGTGAAGAAATTGGGGGTCAGCTCTCGCTGGCTGGAATTTAAGGGCGTCAAAATGAAGAAACAAATCTTAAGCGTAACTTCTATCCTGGCGGTGCTTCTGCCTGTTACTGCGGCTCACGCGGAGACTTTGAAAGAAGCCTTGGCGCTTACCTACAATTCCAATCCAACCCTTTCAGCACAGCGCGCCAATGTCAGAAGCGTTGACGAAGGCGTGGCACAGGCACTCTCTGGATGGCGTCCAACTGTAACAGTCGTTGGTGAGGCTGGGACCGAGTATAACAAAAACGCATCTACAGCGGGCTCCAACAGCGCACGAACCTACAATCCATCATCTCTGGCCCTTTCTGTTACACAGCCGCTTTACACGGGTGGGCAGACGGAAGCAGGAACAAAAGCTGCCGAAGCAAATGTGAAAGCAGCGCGCGCCTCGTTGGATTCAACGGAACAGAGTATTCTGCAATCAGCAGTATCTGCCTACATGAATGTAGTGCGGGACAAAGCGGTTGTGGAACTCAATCAAAATAACGTTGTTGTTCTGGAACGTCAGCTTGAGGCGGCAAAGGATCGTTTTGATGTGGGGGAGATTACCAGAACTGACGTTGCACAGGCCGAAGCTCGCCTTGCCGGTGCCAAATCTGAATTGGTTCAGGCCATTGGTAACTTGAAGGTCAGCGAAGCCAATTACGAACGTATTGTGGGTCAGAAGCCGGGTAATGTTAAGTATCCGCCTTTGCCCGCTGAGTTTCCAGAGTCAGTAGATGCAGCTTTTGAACTGGGTAAGGGTAATCACCCGGACATTAAAGCCGCGCAGTTCCAGGAAGAAAGCTCAAAACACACAATTCGTCAGACATCTGGTCGTCTATTGCCTACCTTGACATTAAATGGCAGTGTTTCCCATTCTGATGATCAATCCAGCGAAAACCAGTGGGGTGAGGCTGGATCCATTTCTGCAACACTGACAGTGCCGCTTTATCAGTCAGGTTCTGTCTATAGTAGCGTTCGTCAGGCACGCCAGATTAACAGCCAGCGTAAAATTGAAATTGAAGCTGCTATCCGGCAGGTTCGTGAAGCAGTTGCTCGCTCATGGGAGCAACTGGAAGCCGCGCGTGCGCAGATCACTTCAACCGAAGAACAGGTGCGTGCAAACCGTATCGCGCTGGAAGGTGTGACACAGGAAGCACAGGTTGGATCTCGTACAACATTGGATGTATTGGATGCCGAACAAGAGCTTCTTAACAGTCAGGTGAACCTTGTGACCGCTCGTCGTAACCTTATGGTTGCCATGTATGATGTACTTGCAGCGATAGGTTCCTTGAGTGCCGAAGCTCAGCAACTGGAAGTCGAGTACTATGATCCACAAGTGAACTACAATCGGGTTCGCAATAAATGGGTCGGGACTGACGGTGGCTTGAATTAACTTATTGTTTCTTCGTTAGTCTTTATTTTGTGTTCCGGACTGGCATTTTGTGTCATTCTTCGGTAAGTTTTACCGATTGTACTTCCATTTCCGGTGGTGATTTAGACAATGAGTGATACAAAAACCGAGCAAGAACCGACCATGGAGGAAATTCTGGCGTCTATTCGCCGGATTATTTCCGAAGATGGAGAGGAAGAAGAAACTCCAGCAGAAGAAGCTGTAGAGGATGCTCCTGAACCGGAAGCCGAGCCCGAACCGATGGCTGAAGCAGAACCGGATCCCGAACCAGAGCCAGAAGAGGACGTACTGGAGCTTACCGAAGAAGCGCTAGAAGAAGACGTTCTTGAACTGGAAGAAGATGAAATCGTTCTGGAAGAGGAAATGGAGCTGTCTCCAGAGCCAGAGCCAGAGCCAGAGCCAGAGCCAGAACCCGAACCAGAGCCAGAGCCAGAGATCGAAGAGTTTGAACCGGTTCCATTGCCTGAACCCGAACCAGAGCCAGTTTTCGAGCCAGAACCGATGGAAGCGGAAGAGCCTTCTTTGGATAGTTTGCTGGAACAACAAACTGTTGCCGCCGCTACAAGCTCTTTTGCAAATCTTGCTGGAGCAGTGTCAGCTTCTCGAGGAATGCCGATGGGGAACTCCCATGCAACATTGGAAGAGTTGGTAAAAGAGCTTTTGAGGCCGATGCTTAAAGACTGGTTGGATGAGCATCTTGCCAGTATTGTTCAGCGCATAGTGGAGCGCGAGGTGAGCAAGCTCGCGGACCGGGCGGACGATAAAGAAGTTTAAGTCCTACCCACCGTGAGCCGAAAACAATTTTACTGGACCGCTTAGGCGGTCCATCTCTTTTTCTATATTGATTTGAAGTGAAGAAGGATTCAGCCAATGCTGGATAAATCTTATCGACCACAGGATGTCGAAGGAAAACTGTACGCCCGCTGGATGGAGCAGGGCGCTTTTGCCGCTGGACGTAATGACAGCGAAGATGCTTTTACAATAGTCATCCCGCCGCCCAATGTGACAGGCAACCTACATATGGGCCATGCGCTCAATAACACTTTGCAGGATATTCTGGTCCGTTTTGAACGTATGCGTGGCAAGGATGTGCTTTGGCAGCCAGGCACTGACCACGCGGGTATCGCAACTCAGATGGTGGTGGAGCGCCAATTGGCGGAGCAGGGCATTACACGTCATGACCTTGGCCGTGAAAAATTCATTGAAAAGATCTGGGAATGGAAAGAAAAATCCGGTGGATCTATCATCGGTCAGCTACACCGCCTCGGTGCATCATGTGACTGGGATCGTGAACGCTTTACCATGGATGAAGGCCTGTCTAAGGCTGTTCGGAAAGTTTTTGTTCAGCTTTACAAAGATGGTCTGATTTATCGTGATAAACGCTTGGTCAACTGGGATCCGAAATTCCACACCGCGATCTCTGATCTGGAAGTAGAGCAAAAAGAAGTTAACAGCCACATGTGGCACTTCAACTACCCGATTGAGGGTGAAGAAGGTCGTTACATCACAGTTGCAACAACCCGCCCTGAAACAATGCTGGGTGATACCGGTGTGGCGGTTCATCCCGATGATGAACGCTATAAGGATCTTATCGGCAAGAACGTTGTTCTGCCCATTGTTGGCCGTTTGATCCCGATCGTGGCCGATGAATATGCTGATCCCGAGCAAGGCTCTGGTGCCGTTAAAATCACGCCGGCTCATGATTTTAATGACTTTGAGGTTGGTAAGCGTGCTGGCCTTGAAGTGATCAATATCATGGATGTTAACGCCTGCCTCAACGATGACGTTCCCGAAAAATACCGCGGGATGGAACGTTTTGAAGCGCGTAAAGCCATTGTTGCGGAAATTGAAAGCCTCGGCCTTCTGGAGAAGATCGAAGATCACACCCATATGGTGCCCTATGGTGACCGTTCCGGTGTTGTCATCGAACCGTTTCTGACGGATCAGTGGTTTGCAGATGCGGCCACTTTGGCGCAACCTGCTATCCGCGCCGTTGAGAGCGGACGTACAAAATTTGTTCCAGCCAAATGGACAAACACCTATTACGACTGGATGCGCAATATTCAGCCATGGTGTATTTCCCGTCAACTTTGGTGGGGGCATCGTATTCCTGCCTGGTTTGCGGAAGATGGCACAATCTTTGTTGAAGAAACAGAAGAAGAAGCGCTGGCTGCGGCCAAAGCCCATTTTGGTAAAGATGTAGACCTGACACGTGACGAAGATGTTCTGGATACATGGTTCTCCTCCGCGCTTTGGCCGTTTTCTACACTCGGTTGGCCAGATAAAACACCGGAGCTTGAAAAATATTATCAGACCGATGTGTTGATCACTGGTTTTGACATCATTTTCTTCTGGGTCGCCCGAATGATGATGATGGGCCTCCATTTCATGGATGATGAGCCCCCATTCCATACGGTTTATATCCACGCGCTTGTTCGTGACGAACATGGTGCGAAGATGTCCAAATCCAAAGGCAATGTGGTTGATCCGCTTGATCTGGTTGACAAATATGGTGCAGATGCGCTGCGTTTCTTCCTAAGTGCCAGTGCGGCGCAAGGCCGTGACGTTCGTCTGTCTGAACAACGTGTTGAGGGCTACCGCAACTTTACGACCAAGCTTTGGAATGCAGCCCGTTTCTGCGAAATGAACGAATGTGCGGTTGCTGAGGGGTTTGATCCATTTGCAACCAAGGATCCGATAAACCGTTGGATCGTTGGTGAGGTGGCCAAATGTGAAGCGGCAGTTCGTGAAGCTTTGGAAGGCGCGCGTGATGGCTATCGTTTCAACGATGCTTCCAACGCCATTTATTCCTTCACATGGAATGTGTTCTGTGACTGGTATCTGGAATTTGCGAAAATTCCGTTCCAGGGTGAAGACGAAGCCGTAAAGGCGGAGACACGTTCTACGGCCGCTTGGGTTCTGGACCAGATCCTGAAAATCCTGCACCCGTTTATGCCATTTGTCACCGAAGAGCTTTGGGGCAATGTTGGTGCCTCGCGGGCGGCTGATCTTGTTGTTTCTGATTGGCCTGTATACCCGGAAAATGCTGTTGATGCGGCCGCAGATGCGGAAATGATCTGGGTGCAGGAATTGATTTCTGGTATCCGCGGTGTGCGTAGTGAAATGAACGTTCCTGCGGGCGCTAAAATTCCAATGATCTTCAACGAAGGATCAGATGAGCATAAAGCGCGCCTTGATCGCCATTGGGATGTGATCTCACGCCTTGCGCGCCTTGAAAGCCGTGATGTGGATGCAGACCTTCCAAAAGGATCTTTGCAGTTTGTTCATGACGGCGCGTCAGTTGCGCTTGCGCTTGCAGGTGCCATGGATCTGGATGCTGAAAAAGCCCGCCTTCAAAAAGAAATCAGCAAACTGACCGGCTACATGACGGGTCTTAACAAGAAACTTTCAAACGAGAAGTTCGTCTCTAGCGCCCCGGAACATGTCGTCGCTGGTGAGCGCGAAAAGTTGGCAGAGGCAGAGGTTAAACTTGCCAAACTCAACGAAGCAGCGGATCGCTTGAGCGAGCTTTAATTGAATATTCGCTGAGGCTTTTGCCTCAGCGAAACCGCCCCACGCGGGTATGTAAGAATTACATAAACCTTGAAGAAAACAATATATTTCGCTACATTAAGAAGTGTAAGTGTGCTGTAAAGTATCAACTAAGGAAAGCTGGGTTAAAAAAACGATGGCAACACTTGTTAGACAATTTGAATTGCCTGATAAGGATAAGCGCTATAAATCTGTGCGAATTGTAGGGCGAGGTACAGTGCGTGTTGACCCTAAAGAAGTTCTAAGTAGTCCAAAGTCCAAGGAAGCAAGGCAACTCGCCAAGGCGATTGTCCAGCAACATAAAACCCGCGCTCAATAGATTGTGGTGGCATGTATCTGCTTCTGATCTTGCCGACATTGGTTGCTGGTTTCATAGCCTGCCATATTCATCCGGAAAATAAAGACAAGCTACATCGATATCAGGGGCAATATCTTTACCTGAAAAGTGCAGAAATGGGTCTAAAGTGCTTTGCGCTTGCCCTCTTGGTCGGTTTGTTGGCGCACGTGCTCATTCCGGATGATTTTAAGCTTTATGATATTGAATTCAGCCTTAAATTCGCAGCGTTTCTTGGGGGGCAACTTACCGAAATGGGTGTGCAGGAAGGGGCCTTACTCCTTGCATGGGTGATCATCCTTTCCGTCTTGACCTGTTTTGCACCTTTCCTTCTTAAGTTTTTCGCCTGGGCGCGTTTGATACAAAAACATGGGGCTGACAATTTGAAGCTCCAGATGATGGGAGAGGCGCTTGAAGATAGTCCTTTGGACTCCCTGTTGTATTCTCTTCTGCTAAAAGAAGGTTCCGCCGTGATGCTCTCACTAAGTGACCGCAAGGTATATGTCGGGGAAGTGATCAGTATGGGAGAGCCATCAGAGACGGGGGGAATGGATCAGGATATTTCCATCACTCCTATCATGAGTGGGTATCGAGATGATAAAACACTCGAAGTGAATTTTGTGACGGACTATGACGATGCAGATGGCGAGTTTTACCTCACAATCCGTCAGGAGATGATTGTCTCTGCAACTGAGTTCGATTTTATAGCCTATAGCGAGTGGAATAAGCCTGAAGCAGTTCCGGCTGATACAACTGAAACCGTAGAAGGTAAGTAAATTTATCTTCGGTTCTATTTCTAAAACCTACATCTTTGTGACGGTGGTCCTAATATGAATGTTTGATATCCACCTTCATTTTGGATAAGTTCACGTTCCAATCACCCTCGAAGGTATCGAATGTCAAACGAAGCAACACAGCGCTTGTCGCGTGTATTCCTGGTTATTCTTGTTTTTATCAGTATGAACGGTCCAATGGGTATGAACATTGTTCTGCCTTCATTGTCCGCCTATCAGGTCGAGTTTAATACGGAATATGCCACTTCACAGCTGGCGCTGACTTTCTATTTGCTGGCGGTTGCTGTTGGGCAGTTGGTTTGGGGGCCTCTTTCGGATCAGCTTGGGCGTCGTCGTATCGTCATGACGGGCCTTCTTATCATGATTATCGGATGCCTTATTTGTCTTTACGCGCCGACGATAAATATTCTGATTGCAGGGCGTATGGTGATGGCGTTTGGGGCCTGTGCCGGTATGGTAATGGGCCGCTCCATGGTACGAGATAGGTATGAAGCCGAAGCCGCCGCACAAGTGATTGCCTACCTCACGATGGCCATTGTTCTGGCGCCCACGGTTGCGCCATTACTTGGGGGTGTCCTCCAAGATGTATTTGGCTGGAAATCCCATTTTCTGTTTATGATCATTTTCGGCGGCATTGCCTTTATTGTTGTGTACTCACAGCTTGAAGAAACATTGCCGCAGGAAAAAAGAAGAACCGCGGAATTTAAAGACCTATTCTTGTCGTTCGGTGCGCTGCTTCGAAATCCTGAGTTTTGTGCCTATGCCTTCCAGGTGAGCTTTGCCACCGCGGCGTATTTTGCCTTCCTCGGCGGGTCCTCCTTCGTTGTGATCGATCTGATGGGGGGAAGTGCGACCATTTTGGGCACCTATTTTGTGGTTGTTTCCGTCTTTTATATTCTTGGCAACTTTGGAACCGCGAAATTAGCCGGCAAATTTGGCATCAACCGCCTGATCGTTTTTGGCTGTATGGTGGCGATCACAGGCCCGATCGCGATGATCGTATGGGAGCTTAACTGGGGGCTTACTATTGAGAGTTTCGCAGGACTGATGGGCCTTGTTGCGCTCGGCAACGGCTTTTGTATTTCCTCAGGCATTGCCGCGGCGGTAGGTGCAGACCCTGAGCGGGTAGGGGCCGCGTCCGGTCTTGCAGGTGCCATGCAGATCGGGATGGGCGCGCTCAGCACGTTTGCTGGTGGCTATTTCCTAACTCTATACGGAGATAGCGTAACACCTTTGCTTGTTGTTATGTTGGCCTGTGTTGTTGCAGCACCGATTGCATTTCTCTTTGGCCTTGGAATCAAGCATAGAAGTCAGAGAATCTAGAGGCTGTCGATTCCCTCTTAAGGTGCGTTTTTTTAGGCGATTCCTCATTACAATACGCTCGCAGGTTTAGATGTTTGTGCGCTTACGTAAAGTTTTACGGGAAAATTAACTATGCTCCTCCCTGTTTTTTGGGAAAAATATGGTTAATTTAGTGTTAACAAGTGCGCGCGGTGTCTATCTCGTGTACAAATACTTTAGTTGTAGATGTTCTGTATGAGGGTGAGTAGCACCCCGATAAAAATTAGGGAACCCTGATTAGAAACTGACATCAGATATTCTTGCAGGGTCGGGCAGGGTGCAAACGCACCCGGTAAAAGAATATACGAGGCAACTATGCTTAAAAAACTTATGATCTCAGCAGTGGTGGGTGCCCTCTCACTTGGCGCTGCAACAATAGCAAGTGCTGCGACATTGTCCGTGAGCGGCGGGTCAAACGCGACACTTGGAAGTAACTTTGATTTGAATGCCACAACAGGCCTCTCCAATGGAGATAGCGTAAAGCTGTTTGATGGAACTTGGTTCAATGGTGTTCCAAACACAGACCCAGGCGGTTTAGTCTTGGATGGTGCGCCAGCTCAGTTGAAGTTTGAATATCTCGGTTCCGAAGCGGGTGATGAAAATCGCACTATCTTTACTCAAGGAACAGATGAGATTTTGTTCAACAATAAAACGAGCTCAGTTGGCGACAGTGTAATCAAAACAGTAAATGCAAATGGATTGGTTCCATTTGCATTTGAAAACGACAATGGCCGTTTGTGCTTCATTTTCTGTATTGATCTTGGTGAAGACCAAGCTCCAAACACAGGTGATATTGATTGGGGTCTAAGTCTTGCATTCTACCAAGTAAACCCTGGTGAAGTAATTGCATTGTTCGGCGATGGTTCAGGTGATGCAGATTTTGATGATATGGCGATCCGTATCTCTGTTGTGCCTCTGCCACCAGCTGTTGCTCTGTTCGCAGGTGCGCTGTTTGGTCTTGGCTGGCTCAGCCGTCGTCGCAAAGCTGCTGCCACAGCTTAATTTACACGACATAGACGTATTGAAGGGAAGGCTTATGCCTTCCCTTTTTATTTGAGGTTACAACTGCGGATCTCAACACGGCGTTCGGGGTAATCACTTGTCTGGTTTTCCCCCATACCGATCTGAACCAGTCTCGATGTATTAATTCCGAACTGTTCCAGTTTTTCTGCAATTCGTTGTGCCCTGAGGCGAGAGAGGCGGTTGTTGAAGGAAGAGGTTCCGCTTTTATCGGCATATCCCGCCAGAATGATCTTCTCGCTTGGTTTTTCCTGTAAATGTTGGGAGAGCAATTCCAGCCGGTCCAGCAGATATGGGTCCTCCACCGATGCACTTCCCAAATCGAAGGCGACGATCTGGATCGGAGGCTGTTGCAGGCAGGACTGGCTGACCACAATGCCATTATCAGAAATCGTTGAGGACTGGGTTGCAATTTCTGACAGGCGAGAGGATTGAATTTCGTTCTGTTTTAAAGTTGCTGCAATGAGCTGGCGGATTTCCAGAATGGATTTCATGGATTGATCCAGACGTCCGTTCAAATGGGTCACTTGTTTTTCAATTCGGCTAAGCCCCTTATCAATATTCTTGCCGGTGGCTGTCGCTTGAGGACCGAGCGCCCCTTTCGGTATCAAAAGGCTTTTTCCGTTTCGCCCGTCGTAAAAGATATGAAAACGTGCAGTAGAGCCAAGATGCAGAAGTTGAACAGGAGCATCACTTAACTTCACTAGAACCGAGCGCATTTCTGCCAAATGGGAAAAAAGAAATGTACTGTTTTCATCTGCGCAATAGCTTTCGGGGATAAGAGTGCCGTCAGGCTCTGTTGTGAAGCCACCCGAAACTGTATCGCTCATTGTTGTGGGAGAGTCATAGCAGGTCTTAAGTTGACGGGCCTGATCAACGCTTATGCCAAGGAGTGTTGCAGAAAGAATAAGGGTCGAAATAGCGGAGATAAAAAAGCGATGTTGTCCAAAACTTCTAAGGTAGAGGTAATCTGTAAAAACCTCTCTGGCGGAGAAAACAGGTTTGCCAATTCTCGGCTCGCCTTGTGAGTTTCTGAGTTTGAAAATGGCGACTTTTAAGTTATCCCGGCGGGAGCTGATCCGATCACCATGCCGGGATTGCAGGGCAGGGATAAGGTTGATCAAGCGAAGGGCGAAATTGAACCAGTATACGAGAAGGGCTAGTCCAACAATTTTACTTCTCTCTGCAAGACTGAGATTGTCTTTTTCTGTCGCCTTTAAGATGCGAACTATCAAAATGCCAGCGAAGACGAGCGCAAGCGCTAACGCATAAACCAGCCATAAAGCAAGAAAGGTCACCAATAAGATAAGACCAAGTCGAAGGGCTTGAATAATAATATCTTCGATCCCGGCATATTCTATGTAGCTGACACCAAACACCGCAAAAGTTGATGATTTAAAGATTAAACCAAAGACCAAAAGAAAGCCGATCCCCACAACGGTTAGTGCCGGTAAGAGATAAAGCAGGTTTTCGTTATGTCTGACACGCATGTGAACATCACAAAATAGTTCACCTTCAAGTGACCTGTTCCTGCATTGGCGACCTAGGCGCGTTCGACCCTGACACTGCATATCAACCTCATAAATCATATTTAATTGCTGGTGTTTTCAGAAACGAATAGCAACCAAAGGTTGTGAATAGGCGTGTGGATGTTGGTGGAAAATTGGGCCTTTTTTTCGGTATTTCTTGCCCAGAGCAACGGAACAGTTTAGGAAAGAAACGAACAAATTGCTGACGTTAGGGATAATAAAAATGCCGCAATACAGATCAAAAACATCTACGCATGGACGTAACATGGCTGGAGCTAGAGCCTTGTGGCGCGCAACTGGTATGCAGGATGGGGATTTTGATAAACCGATTATTGCCATCGCCAATTCTTTTACACAGTTTGTGCCGGGGCATGTGCACCTGAAAGACCTTGGTCAGATGGTGGCCCGTGAAATCGAAAAATGTGGCGCAGTGGCAAAAGAATTTAACACGATTGCCGTGGATGACGGTATTGCCATGGGGCATGACGGCATGCTCTACAGTCTGCCATCCCGCGAAGTCATTGCCGATGCGGTTGAATATATGGTGAATGCCCATTGCGCCGATGCACTCGTTTGTATTTCAAACTGCGATAAGATCACGCCCGGCATGTTGATGGCGGCGATGCGCCTTAACATCCCGACAGTGTTTGTCTCAGGCGGTCCAATGGAAGCCGGTAAAGGCATGGCCGACGGTAAGGAAATTGGTCTTGATCTCGTGGATGCGATGGTGCAAGCGGGAGATCCAAATATCTCAGATGAGCAGGTAGCAGAAGTAGAGCGCTCTGCTTGTCCGACATGTGGTTCATGCTCTGGTATGTTTACCGCGAATTCAATGAACTGTCTGACAGAAGCGCTGGGTCTTGCTCTGCCAGGTAATGGCAGCATGCTGGCAACACATTCAGATCGTAAGCAAATCTTCCTGGATGCCGCGCGTACTATCGTCGATATTACGCGCCGTCACTACGAAAAAGAAGAGGCGCTTTGCCCACGCGATATCGCGTCATTCAAGGCCTTTGAAAATGCCATGACACTGGATATCGCCATGGGCGGATCTACGAACACCGTACTTCATCTTTTGGCTGCGGCAGAAGAAGGTGAAATTGGATTTACAATGCAGGACATCGATCGCTTAAGCCGAGGTGTACCTCATTTGTGTAAAGTCGCGCCAAGCACTCAGGATTATCACATGGAAAATGTTCACCGTGCCGGTGGCATCATGGGTATTCTGGGTGAGCTGGACCGTGCAGAACTTCTTCACACCGATCTTCCAATGGTTCACAGTGACACCGTTGAAGATGCGCTTAATATGTGGGATATCAAACGCTCCAACAGTGAAACTGTGCAAGAATTTTACCGTGCGGGGCCGGGTGGGGTTCGCACGACAGAAGCCTTTAGCCAATCAAAGCGTTATCCTGATCTGGATGCAGATCGTGAAAATGGGTGTATCCGTACAAAGGAAAATGCCTATAGCCAAGATGGTGGCCTTGCGGTTCTTTACGGCAATATCGCCGAAGAAGGCTGCATTGTGAAAACAGCTGGGGTGGATGAAAGTATCCTCAAATTTACGGGTCGTACCCGTATCTTCGAAAGTCAGGATAGTGCGGTAAAAGCAATCCTGGGTGATGAAGTGGTTGCTGGCGACGTGGTGTTGATCCGTTACGAAGGTCCAAAGGGTGGGCCGGGTATGCAGGAAATGCTGTATCCGACTTCATACCTTAAATCCAAAGGTTTGGGTAAAGAATGCGCGTTGTTCACTGATGGACGCTTCTCCGGCGGAACTTCAGGTCTTTCAATTGGTCACGCGTCACCAGAAGCCGCAGAAGGCGGAAATATTGGCTTGGCAGAAGAGGGGGATACCATCGAGATTGATATCCCGAACCGGACTATTAATCTGGCAATCTCTGATGAAGAAATGGCGAAACGCCGTGCGGCGATGGAAGCCAAAGGCAGCGATGCCTGGAAACCTTCAGAGAAACGCGAACGTTATGTATCTCAAGCATTGAAGGCCTATGCGGCCCTCACCACAAGCGCGGCACGCGGCGCGGTGAGAGATGTCTCTCAGGTAGAGAAATAAACACAAAAAAAGGGAGGCAATTGCCTCCCTTTTTTAATGAGTCATTTCAAGCGTTAAGACGCTTTTGTTCCGATGTGAACATCACCACGTTTCTTGGCAAGCTCGATCTGTTTCTGGCGTTCCATAAAGCGAACGCGTTGTGAATTGCTCATCTCATCGTAACAGTGCGGACAGGAGACGCCTTTTTCGTATTTTGGAGATTGCTTGTCTTCTTCCGTAATTGGGAAGCGGCACGCATAACACTGATCATATGATCCTTTTTCAAGGTTGTGGTTCACTGTGACGCGTTGGTCAAAAACGAAACACTCACCTTCCCATGTGCTTTCTTCCTCAGGGACATCTTCGAAATACTGCAAGATGCCGCCTTCAAGGTGATACACTTCTTCAAAGCCCTCACGCAGAAGGTAAGACGTGGATTTTTCACAGCGGATACCACCCGTGCAGAACATGGCAACTTTCTTGTGCTTGTCCTTATCCAGGTTTTCTTCCACATATTGTTTAAATTCGCGGAATGTGTTTGTTTTCGGATTGATCGCGCCCTTGAAAGTACCAACTTCAACTTCGTAATCATTCCGCGTGTCTACGAGAATAACGTCAGGATCACTGATCAGATCGTTCCAGTCTTTTGGCTTGATGTAGGCACCAACCATTTTGTTTGGATCCGTTCCCGGCGCACCCAGTGTCACAATCTCTTTCTTGAGACGCACTTTCATTCGGTAGAAAGGCTGTTCTTCATTGATCGCTTCTTTATGGGAAAGATCTGCAAGGCGCGGGTCACTTTTTAGATAAGCGAGCAGGTTATCAATCCCTTCGCGCGGACCAGAAACAGTGCCGTTGATACCTTCTTCTGCCAGAAGCAATGTCCCCATGATCTTGTTGTCATGACAGACTTTGAGGATCTTCGGTTGCAGTTCCTTATAGTCGGGAAGGGCAACGAATTTATAAAGGGCAGCAATTGTGAACATTTTAGTGCTCGTCTCGTCTAGGTGGCGACTTTATCGGACGCCACAGAAATCTTCAGAATTTAATCGGCTACTTATATAAATAGTGCAGCACAAACGCAAGTTTTCTGGGTTTTGAGAGTTGCGGCATATTGTCCAGCCTCCTTAAAAATTGCGAGGCTTCTTTGAAAATGATAGAAGCCATCCATCAGCTTATAGATTACGTTTCGGAACCAAGATGGCAGCACCCGTTTTAGCATTGCAGGACGCACGAATTACCTTTGGCGGAGGGGATCTGTTTCGCGATATCTCTCTTGGTATCGAACTGGGAATGCGGATCGCCCTTGTCGGGCGCAACGGATCCGGAAAATCGACCCTCTTAAAGGCGATTGCCGGGGATATTGAATTGGACGGTGGGGAGCGGTTCCTGCAGGCCGGAACCCGTGTGGGATACCTGCGTCAGCAGCCGGAAATTGTACCGGGCCGAACCGTTCACGAACAGGTCTCAACAGGTCTGCCACCTGAATTAAAACAGGACGGGATGGATAGCGGATATCTTGTAGATCGGGTTCTGGAAGGCGTTGGGATTGAAGGGGATCGTCTTCTTGAAACGCTTTCAGGCGGGGAGGCGCGCCGTGTTTCCTTGGCAGAAGCACTGGTTTCTGACCCGGATGTTCTGCTTCTAGACGAGCCTACCAACCATCTTGATATAAAAACCATCCTTTGGCTGGAGCAGGAACTGAAATCTTTCAAAGGAGCATTGCTGATCATCAGCCACGATCGCCAATTCCTGAAAAACCTGACCAATAGCCTGTTCTGGTTGGATCGCGGTAAACTCAGAACCCACGGTAAAGGTTTCGCAGCGTTTGAAGAATGGTCAGAAGAGATTTTGCGCGCTGAAGAAGTCGAACTTAAAAAAATGGACAAGCGCATTGCGGATGAAACTGACTGGTCACGTAAAGGTATTACGGCCCGCCGCGCCCGTAATGAAGGCCGCCTTCGAGCCCTAAATAAATTGCGAGCTGAACGCAAAGAACGGACATCCCGCGTTGGCAACGCCAAACTCGAGGTAAAAAGTGGTGATAAAAGTGGTCGGGTTGTCGTTGAAGCGACTGAGATCACTAAATCCTTTGAAACGGCTTCAGGTGAACAACTTCAAATCATCAAGAAGTTTTCAACCCGTATCATGCGCGGCGACCGGGTCGGCATTATTGGGCCCAATGGTGCCGGTAAATCCACTTTATTGAAAATGCTGATCGGGGAATTGGCACCTGATAGCGGTACCATCAAACTTGGTACCAATCTGACACCAGCAGTGTTCGATCAGAAACGTGAAAGCCTAAACCCGGAAGAGAGCTTATGGGACACGCTGGCTGACCCCGGAAGTGGGCAATTGCTGGTCAAGGGGGAGGTTCGCCATGTGGTGGCGTATCTTCGCGATTTCCTGTTTGAAGACAAGCAGGCGAAAAGTCCTGTGAAATCCCTGTCAGGCGGGGAAAAGAACCGACTGCTATTGGCAAAGTTACTCGCGCGTGAAAGCAATCTTTTGGTGCTTGACGAGCCGACCAACGATCTGGATATGGAAACGTTGGATCTTCTGGAAGATATGCTTAGCGGTTATGATGGTACCCTTATTCTGATCAGTCACGATCGTGATTTTCTGGATCAACTGGTGACCTCCGTCATCGCCATCGAAGAGGGCGGGGAGGTGAATGAGTATGTCGGCGGCTACACGGATTACCTGCGCCAGCGGAAAGAGGCTGAAAAACCTGCCCCGAAAAAACAGTCTTCCGCCCCTAAAGCAACTCCTGAGAAACCGAAGTCACAGCGTAATAAACTGACCTATAAGGATCAACGTGATCTGGATCGTTTGCCGGAAGTGATGGAAAAACTGGAAGCCAAAATACAGGAGCTGGAAATCGCATTGGCGGATCCGGATCTGTTTACAAAAAGCCCGGACAAATTTCAGACGCTAAGCACTGATCACGCTGCAGCTCAGCAAGAATTGTCTGACGCGGAAGAGCGTTGGCTTGAACTTGAAATTATGCAGGAAGAGTTAAACTCTTAAATCAGATGTTTCACTTAAACTGTTAATTTCATTTCAGTTTCTGTCTTACGGGGTGGGATCGGAAGAAGGCCGCAGTTTCGTAATACCATGGAGATGATGGCATTACTGGCTTCTTCAAATTGTGCAGGCGACAGCGTATCTCCTTCGCCTAGGATAGCAGACCACTGTACTTCAAAGTCTGCCCAGGTTTGTGTCATTGCCCAGATATGGAAGATGAGCTTTTTTGTATCTACCGGGGCCATTTTGCCTTCATCAATCCACTGATCCATAATGGCCGCTTTACTTTCAACCCAGTCTTTCAGCTCACCAGATAAGTAGTCCTTAATGCGTGGGGCACCACGAATGAGTTCATTGGCAAAAACGCGCGACGCATGGGGGCGTTTCTGCGACAGTTCCATCTTCGCCCGAATGTAATCTGCCAAAGTGGAGGCAGGATCATCTTCTGCCGTAATTTCCCGGAATGAATTGACCCAAAGATCAATGATTTCGTCCAGCACAGCACGGTAGAGTTCTTCTTTGGTGCCAAAGTAATAATGGACGTTTGCTTTGGGCAGGCCTGCTTCTTCTGCGATATTGGCTGTGGTTGATCCCCTGAAACCATTTTTCGCAAAAACCCTTTCCGCAGCTTCGATGATGCGTTCTTTGTTTTCCTGTCGAATGCGGCCCTGATTTTCCATTTGATACTCTGCCCCATTTGCTGACACCCAATAACTTGGTCAGTCAAAGTTGAACCCTTGGTCAAGTTTACGAAGATAGCAGTTATGGTGCAAACGAAAATCCTGACGCAGATTGACGCAGTTTTGGGTTTCAGAACTGACTTCCAAAAGTATAAGATGAAAATCCGCACTGCCCCAAAACTAATTACAAATCGGGAAGCCTCATGAAAAAGAACATGCATGTTACTGGAGATCGCCTTTGGGAAAGCCTGATGGAGATGGCGAAAATCGGCGCCACCGCCAAAGGGGGATCCTGCCGTCTTGCGCTTACTGATGAAGATAAGGAAGGTCGTGACCTTTTTGTATCCTGGTGCCGTGATGCTGGATGTGACATCAAAATCGACAAAATGGGGAATATTTTCGCTGTGCGTGCAGGTGAAGATAACAGCCTACCCTCTGTAATGACGGGATCTCATCTGGATACGCAACCAACCGGCGGCAAGTATGATGGTGTCTTTGGTGTGCTTGCGGGTCTTGAGGTTCTACGTACCCTGAAAGACTATGATGTGAAGACAAAACACCCTGTTGAAGTGGCGGTCTGGACCAATGAAGAAGGATCCCGTTTTGCCCCGGCGATGGTGTCATCGGGTGTCTTTGCTGGCGTTTTTGATTTGGAGTATGGCCATTCCCGTGCGGACCTGAACGGTGTCACCATGGGACAAGAGCTAAAGCGTATTGGTTATGATGGCAATGAAGAAGTTGGCGGACGTGACCTGAAAGCTTTCTTCGAAGCGCATATCGAACAGGGACCTATCCTTGAATTTGAGGAAAAAACCATTGGTGTGGTGACAGATGCCAATGGCCAGCGCTGGTATGAAATTACCCTGACAGGGCAAGAGGCTCATGCGGGCCCAACCCCGATGGCGCGCCGCAAAGATGCCCTTGTCGGGGCTTCCCGTATCGTGCAGGAGGTAAACCGCATCGGTTTTGATAATGAGCCAAATGCTTGCGCCACTGTAGGACTTCTTGAATGCCGTCCAAATTCCCGTAATACAATTCCCGGCGAAGTGTTCCTGACTGTTGATTTCAGGCACCCAAGTGATGAAAGTCTAAGCCGTATGGATGGGCAACTTCGGGAGTTTGCTGAGAAAGTCGCAAAAGAACAAGGGCTGGAGATGAAGTTTGAGCAGATCTGGTATTCGCATCCTGTCAAATTTAATGATAACTGTGTCGCCGCTGTGCGCAAAGGTGCGGAAGTGGCAGGTTATCCGCATATGGATATCGTATCAGGTGCCGGACATGACGCCTGTTATATCAACCGCGTGGCCCCAACAGGTATGATCTTTGTCCCGTGCGAAAACGGGATCAGTCACAACGAAGAAGAAGCCGCCACCCCAGAGGATCTGGCCGCGGGTTGCAATGTTCTTCTTCATGCTATTCTGGATCAGGCCGGAGTGGTTGAAGAGAGCTAATAAAGCGTGTCCTTCTGGCGCTGTGGCAACGCAGCGTCATATTCAGCTGCATCAAAATCCTCTTTTGCCGATTTGGTCATGGCACCCGCGGTTGGAACTTCGTCCTTTGACTTGATGTTTTCAGGCTTCCAGAGGCCGGATCTGATAATGGCGCGGGCGCATTGGAAATAGACCGCTTCGATTTTTAGGATAATCACCACACGGGGTATTTTTCCGTCTACATCAAACTGCCCTGTAAGTTCTGGATCCGTTGACAGGGTCGCAGTGCCATTAATGCGCAGGCATTCGCTGATACCCGGGATCAGAAACATGGTGGCAATACGCGGGTCTCTTAACATATTGCGGAGGCTATCAATGCGGTTGTTGCCTCGGCGATCCGGGATCAGCAGGGTTCGGTTATCCACGATTTTAAACAGCGTGCCTTCCTGATCCCCACGGGGGGAGCAGTCCAAGCCTTCTGGTCCAGATGTTGCCAGCGCAAAGAAAGCGGACTTTTCCAGCCAGCTCTGATAGGCCGGGGTCAGGTAATCTGTTTCTTTGGCAAGTGAGATCGGATTGACCTCATCATAAACTGCTTCCAATTGTTCAATGGATGAAATGATGTGATTACTCATCAGACTGCCTGCTCTTTTGCACGAACGCGTTCACGATAGAGAATATAGAGGCCACTGCATACAATTATGACAGCACCCAGAATTGTGAATTCATCTGGTAGATCCCCAAATGCGAAATAGCCGAATATAGCCGTCCAGATAAGCTGGGTGTAGGCGAAGGGTGCTGCATTAGACGCGGTAGTGTAGGAGAAGGCCAGAATGATAATAAAGTGGCTGACACCGCCAATAAGACCAATGGTAGCAAGCAAAACCCATCCCATCATATCCGGGGCAGTCCATTTAAAAGGCGCAACAAAGCTCATGACAACCGCGCCTACAAGGGCTGTATAGAAAATTGTCGTATAGGCGCTATCCACACCCGCAAGTTTGCGCGTTGCGATTTGGTAGGAGGCGTAGAATATGGCTGTTCCGACAACAAGGAACATGGCCGGGTGCATGACACCAAGGCCGGGCCGTAAGATAATCAGCGCCCCTATGAAGCCCGCGAATACGGCGGCCCACCGGCGGAAACTGACTTTCTCGCCCAAAAGAAAAACTGACAGGACAGTGACAAAGATCGGGGACGTGCTGCCCATCGCTCCGGCATCGGCAAGGGGAATATATTTCAGCGCCGTGAAGAAACAAACCGTTGCCCCTAGCAACAGCATGGATCTGAAAATCTGCAGCTTTGGGTTGGCTGTTTTAATAAGGGATGCCCCAAGCCGTGGTGCCAGAAGCACTGTCATCAATACGAAATGAAAAAAGTATCGCGCCCAAACTACCTGCTGTGGGTCATAAGTTTGATTGGCGTATTTGACGAAGCTGTCCATGACGACAAATAGGAAAAGTGCCGTACAGTAGAGAAAAATCCCTTTATAGGACTGTGACGGTATCGCCGCAGATTGAGACATATGGTTTCCAGTTTTTATTATTCGGCATCAGGTGGGTGTGCGCCGTTATTACTTAGAAACGATCTAGGGAATAATCGCTCATGTCAAGTTCAGTTGGTGATCCGGCGATCATTTCTGCAAGAAGCTGTGCTGAACCACAGGACAGGGTCCATCCCAATTGGCAATGCCCTGTATTGAGAAACAGGTTGGTATATTTGCTCTTTCCTATGATGGGGGTGCTGTCCGTTGTCATGGGGCGAAGGCCACACCACCTTTCGGCTTTTGTACGGTCTCCCACATTGGGAAAGAGGCCGAGGACACTATCCAGAACCATATCTTCCCGCTTCTTATTCGGCTCCAGTTGATAACCATTCATCTCTGCGGTTCCAGCGGCACGCAAACGATCCCCAAAGCGGCTGATCACCACATGCTGGGACTCGTCCGTCAGGCTCATAAGCGGGGCGTCATTAGCGCCCTCAATCGGTATCGTCACCGAATACCCTTTAACAGGATAAATAGGTAAATGGAGGCCGATTTTTTTGGCGAGGAAATAACTGTAACTTCCTAAAGACATTACATATTTATCAAAAATATGTGTTTGGCCGTTTACACTTATCGAAGTGATAAGATCTTCATCTGTATTCAGCTTTTCAATGTCGCAGCCTAGTTTGAATTGAACCCCCATCTTCTCAGCAGCTTCTTTAAGGCCCAGTGTGAAGAGACGGGCGTCACCGCTTTCATCAATCTCAGATTTTGCCCCGCCAATGAAGGAGGACGTGGCTGAGCCAAGCGCGGGTTCCGCTTCCAGACATTCCGCACGGCTCAGCATGGTTTGATCAACACCTTGATCATTGAGCCATTTAGTTCGGCTTTGCATATGCCGATAGCCTTCCTCGCTATCGAATAATTTCAGGATACCGCGCTGTTGTCGGTCAAATTTTATGCCCTCATCTTCGATTACTTTATGCAAGGCGTCGCGACTGTGAAGGGCGAGACGAAGAACGCGGCCAGCGCTTTCATAGAAGGTTTTCTCGCGTGTCGACCACAGGAATTTAAGCCCCCACATCCACATATGCGGATCATTTCGAAGTTTGAAGACAAGCGGGGCATCGTCGCGACCCAGCCATTTCACCAGTTTTGACGGAAGGTCCGGGCTTGCCCATGGGAAGGTTTGGGTAAAGGATAGTTGTCCGCCATTCGCAAAACTGGTTTCTTCTGCTGCATAGGGCTGGCGGTCAAATACTGTGACCTCATATCCCTTCTTCGCCAGAAAATAGGCAGAAGTTACGCCGGTAACGCCGGCCCCCAAAACAGCAATCTTCACGTGACTAACCTTGCAATCGGACAATGCCTGAATGACAGACCGTTGTATCATTCAGTGTAGTTTGATATCCATCTAGCAGTTTTCAATCCACAAAAAAACCATTAGAGTTGGCGATTATGACTGAACCTTTACTATACGAACAGAATGAGGGGGTTGTAACCCTCACAATCAATCGGCCTGAGGAGCGCAATGCCCTTTCCGATGATCTCATCTTTAACGCATTCATGGATGCAGCCAACCGCATTAATACAGATCACTCTGTACGCTGTGTGATCCTGACCGGGGCGGGACGCGCGTTCTCAGCCGGCGGAAATGTAAAACATATGCGGGACCGCGAAGGCATGTTTGGCGGTAGCCCATACAATATCCGTGACAGCTATCGCCACGGTATTCAGAAAATCCCGCTGACTTTCTACAATCTGGAAGTTCCTACCATCGCAGCTGTAAACGGTCCTGCAGTTGGTGCGGGCTGTGATTTGGCTTGTATGTGCGATATCCGTATTGCAGGTGCCTCAGCCAAATTCGCAGAGAGCTTTGTGAAACTGGGTATTATCCCGGGTGACGGTGGTGCGTGGTTCCTGCCACGGACAATCGGTAAAAGCCGGGCGGCTGAAATGACCTTCACAGGTGATATGGTTGACGCGGAAACTGCGCTTGAGTGGGGGCTTGTCTCCAAGCTGGTTGCGGATGAAGATCTGATGACCGCAGCCAATGATTTGGCATCTCGCATTGCGAAGAACCCGCCTCATGCCCTTCGTCTTGCCAAGAAGCTGATGCGTGAAGGCGAGCATATGCGTCTCGATAGCCTGCTTGAAATGTCTGCAGGTTTTCAGGCGCTTAGCCATCATACTGAAGACCATATGGAAGCTATCAATGCGTTCTTTGAAAAACGCGATGGTGACTATAAAGGCAAATAATCTGATATCTGGGATGAGCTGGCCGCTCATCCCTTTTCTTGAAATAATTGTAATATTCGGCTATAATTGACCTCATACCTTGGGGCAAATTTTCTCGTATTTCTAGTCTGTAAACCCGTAGTCACGCCCTAAATCCATATAACTGAGGGGGAAAGACGTGTCAGAAGATACGGGCCGCAATATTATCCTGCTTTCAGACGGAACCTGCAACAGCTCCATTGCACGTGACAAAAGCAATGTCTGGCGACTTTATCAGGCGTTGGATCAAAGCCCTGATGAAGAGGGCAGACAAACTCAACTTGTGTTTTATGACGATGGTGTCGGGACATCGGGATTTCGTCCTTTGATGTTACTTGGTGCTGTGTTCGGTTGGGGATTGTCACGGAACGTCAGGGACTTGTATGCGGATCTGTGCCGCCATTATCAACCCGGTGACAGGATTTATATTCTGGGGTTCAGCCGCGGGGCCTATACCGCCAGAGTTCTCGCGGATTTTATTGCCACATGCGGCGTGGTGGATGTTCATAACTCTGTGACCACATGGCCAAAAGACCCTGACAATGTGGGGGAGCATGCGATACCAGCGGGGAGTGAGAGCGGGTTTCGAAGGCTCGTTCGACACGCCTATAAAAGTTATAGGCAACTATACTGGAAAAAGGCGAACGCAAAACTGCCAAATGTGGTGTCAGCTGTTGGCAGGTGGGTGCGAGACAACGTCTTCCGCGCCAAGGTTTTGCCGCACACAGAATTTAGGAAACGCTTTTCACACCAATGGAAAGAAGATGAGCAACCTATTGAATTTATAGGGGTTTGGGATACGGTTGATGCGCTTGGCCTGCCTGTGGATGAGCTGTCAGACATGCTAGACAAGTATATTTATCCTTATAAATTTTCCAATCATCGCCTGGGATCAAAAGTAAAATTTGCGGCACAGGCGATGGCAATTGACGATTGCCGGCATACGTTTCATCCCCTTCTTTGGGACCAACGCCGCCCCAGAGATAAAGAACGCATTCAGCAGGTCTGGTTCACCGGAATGCACAGCGATGTAGGTGGTGGATACCCTGTTAACAGTCTCGCCTATATTCCACTTTGCTGGATGATGGATCACATGATGGGGGCGAGGTTTAACCTCAGTCCCGTCAGATTTAATAAAGGGGTTGTAGATCAATACAGGTCCTTAGCCGATCCGTTGGGGCGCATACATAATTCAAGGCGCGGTGGGGCTGTTCTTTACCGGTATTTGCCGAGGAACATTCATACCTTGTCGCATGAGGAAGACTGGGCGAGATCTGTCAGGGTGGAGCCAATGGTTCTGCATCACAGTGTTCTGCAGCGAATTGCAGAGCAGGAAAGCGGATATGCTCCTGTGAACATTCCTGATGACTTCAGTATTTGTGATGATAAATGTCAGGTGGTCGCAAGTAGCGCATACCCCAGATATAAGGAAACCGCGAAGCAGAAAAAAACACGGGCTGAGAATTTAAGTGCCGCAGAGGATGTGATTGCCCTCGGTCGCCGGGCCTACTTTATGATGCTGCTCATTTTTCTTTTCGTACTCATTTTCCCCTTTGTGTTTCCAGGAATACCGGGATGGATTGCCCCGGCAAAAGAAGGGGGTATTTTTGCGCTGCTTATGAAAGCAGGGCGTTTCGGTTTGAGTTTTGCCGAAGGAATTTTGCCGCAATTCTGGCTCAGTTCATACTATCAACATATCTGCCAACTCGTTGCCAGCGCAGGTATTTTTCTAATTTTTTATGTGGTTGGCATAAGATTGCAAAGGATTATCGCCCGTTTTGGATATGAAGGTTGGGTGCATATCAAAGATGCAGGTGCAAACACAAATTCCCGACCTAAAAATCCCCTTTTGAAAGCCACGAACTATTTGCGTACCGAAGGCTGGTCGCGGCGTGCGAAGTTTGTTGCATGGTATAAAGTTGCACCATTTGTTGCTGCGGTTTTGTTGGTTTTTACCTTTGTTGTTGTGGCATTTCAGACAAGCTTGGTTCCGGGAGGGGAAAAGGCTGATTTATGTCTGAATGTCCATAAGGACGACATGAAGGAACTGTCGATTTTTGAAGACATAACGGTGGAAGTTGACCTTAAAGATCCGTGCACCCCAAGTCTGGTTCATATCGAGGAGGGAAAACGCTATCAAATAAGCCTGTCAGAGTTCACCACAGGCAAAAAAGGTGATGTCCATGAAGGATGCCAGACAGATGAGATCTTTCCGTTTTGCGATGCATCCTATCCTGCAAATCATAAAGGTTTGAAAGATAAACTGGCAGGATTGCACCCTGCCTATCTGGCAGGACTCACACTTAAGAGGGATGTGTTTAGGCCCTGGTTTTCTTTAATGGCGCAGGTTGGGCGGCGCAAATTCTCCCGCTTTGTTTTAAACGAAGAAGAATTTGTTTTTGAGGCGATCGCGTCCGGCCCCATGTATTTCTATGTTAATGACGCAGTTGCTTACTTTTCAGATCAGCCAGATCATTTTTACAAGCAAAACAATCTTGGTAGCCTGAAAGTGACGGTAAAACGGATGGAATAGGGGTTATCTTACCCATTTCTTGAAGATTTTAAAAATCTCCAGTCCGGATCCCTCTGTCCGCTCGTAGCTGAACTTGATCAGGATTTTACCGCTTTCGGGATCGATCGCCATCATCTGCCCCGCATAACCTAGTGCCCAGAAGCCGGGCGCAATCTTGTTATCTGTCCACCACTGATACCCATATCCTTTATAGGACGAGCGGTATTTTATTGGGATCTGGGTCGTAGTGGCCTCAGTGAGATATTTGCCAAAGCAGTCATCCTTTGAGCGCTGCTCATATGTCCAGTTGGCGATCCGCCCCCAATCTCTAAGTGTTGCCTGAAAGCCCGAACTAGCAATTGTAGTTCCGTCTTTATCCGTCTCCCAATGGGCGATTGCCTCTGCTCCAATTTCTGACCATATCTGTTCTTCGAAATAGGCAGCAAGTGGTTTGCCTGTAGAGCGCTCGACGATTTTGGAGAGAGAAAGGCTATCACCTGATTTGTAAGAGAATTTTTCACCGGGGGCTGAGACATTCTTATCCAGAACCGCCTCCCACATATCCCCCCACAATATACTGGAAATCGTCTCCTGACCTAACCGGAGAGGCCAGCTGGCACCCGTAAAGGGCCTCGCATACCAAGGGCTCCAACCGATGCCATGTTTAAAACCGGGCTGTCCGGCTTTGTGGGGTTTGTATGCGCCTGAACTCATCATGAGAAGTTGGCGAACGGAGGACCTGCCGTAGTTGCTTTGTCCAAATTCCGGGACAATCTGCGCGGCTTTCATATCAAGGGATTTGATGGCCCCGTTACAATAAGCCTTGCCAACAGTCATGCTGTTAAGGCTTTTCCCCATACTCATACTGAAAAATTCTGCTTTTTCGTTACCGGCGGATTGATATTTCTCAAGGAGGATTTTACCGTCTTGCATAAGAAGAAATCCGGTTGTAGCAGGATGATCATCCATGTATTTCTCAACCGCTTCTTTGATGGAGGAAGGCAAAATGTCAGGCGCTTTTTCCAGCACTTGTTTGGATGTAGCAGCTTTCAATTCATGAGGCGTGGTCTTGCCCACCTCAATATAACCACCCGTGTTATATCCGGGATCTATCTTGTTGGCGAAAGCATCGGTGCTCATGGTGAGGGGAAACACAAACCCGGCAAGCACTGCTGAGACAGCAATTTTGTTATATTCAAGCTTTTTCATTTCCGCTTCGCCTTCATAATCTGATAACTGGTATTATATTAACATCTAATCACGTTAATTTAACGGATATAATCGGCAATACATGCGCGCATATTTAAGATTTCTTGTTGTTTTCTCTTTGTTGTTTGTCGTCGGCTGTACTCCGATGGTTCAAAAAGCTGGGACCAACCCTGGTGATCCGGTGCTTGAGAACGGGCATTTCCTCGCTGAAGATGGCTACAAACTACCTGTCAAAAGCTGGCAGGCACATGATCAGGAAAAAGCCGTTATCATTGCGCTTCATGGCCTTAACGATTACAGCAACGCCTTTGCCTTTCCGGGAAGCTGGTGGATGCAACAGGGCATAACCACCTATGCCTATGATCAGCGTGGCTTTGGCGATACCGAACAATTTGGTGTTTGGCCGGGGGAAGATCGGATGATCGACGATCTGATCATCTTTATCAGACTGGTAAAACGGGCGCACCCAAATCGTCCTCTGTATTTGGTAGGCGAAAGCCTTGGTGGGGCTGTGGTAATGTCCGCCGCCATCGAAGAAGATTTTCCAGATGTGGATGGCATTATTTTATCTGCACCCGGTGTTTGGGGGTGGCAGTCCCTGAATTTCTTCTATCGCGGGGTCCTTTGGTTTGGGGCGCGTCTTTTCCCGGAGCAGCAACTATCGGGCAGAGGACTTGGCCGGCAGGCGTCGGACAATATTTCCATGCTTCGAAATCTGGGGCGTGACCCCTTATTCATTAAGGAAACCCGCGTGAGTGTTGTATATGGGGCCGTGAACCTGATGGACAGGGCATACGAAAGTGCAGGTAAACAGACACCGCCGTTGCTTCTGCTGTATGGCGCAAAAGATGAAATTATTCCAAAGCATCCTGTCGAAGATGTCGCACGGCATTTGCCATCTAAAACAGACAAGGTTTTGTATCCAGACGGTTGGCACCTCCTGATGAGGGATCTTCAGGCACCTGTCGTCTGGCGGGATATTCATGACTGGATGATGAAACGGGAAATCCCTTCCGGCCATAAAGTAGAACAATTACCACTGTTTAAAGACGCGGGATAAGGCCTTCAATCGCTTCGATCAACTCATCAAAGTGATCAATGGTGACATGTGCCCCTAGTTCACTGGCAGGCTTATCCGAATATCCAAAGGAAACAGCGATGCTTCCAACACCTGCCGCGTTAGCAGCGTCAATGTCATTATGGGTATCCCCGACCATAATTGCCCCTTCATAGCCTTTTGACATCATGGCAATGGTTTCAGAAATATGGCGTGGGTCCGGTTTTCTGAAATCAAAGCTGTCGCCCCCTGTGATTACAGGGAAGTATTTGGCAAGCCCATAATCTTCAATGATCGTTTTGGCAAAGCCATAAGGTTTGTTGGTGCAGACCGCCATCAAATAGCCGGAATTATGCAGTTTATCCAAAACTTCCATCATAGAAGGATAGGGGTAGCTATGATCTGACAAATGATCGGCATAAAAGTCAAAAAACAAGGTTACCAGATTTTCAAACGTCTCGTCATCGGGCATACCACCGGTTGCCTTCATGCCGCGCTCTAACAGAACCCGTGCGCCCTGGCCCACCATATGCTGCACACTCTCCAAAGACACGGTGTCCCTTTTCGCATGTTTTAGGCAGTGGTTTAACGTTTTGTGCAGGTCTGGTGCGGTATCAAGAAGCGTTCCGTCCAGATCGAACAGAAGGGCGGGTAGCTTGGGCGTATCTGACATAATGTAAAATCTCGTAACACTGTTTGAATTGGCTGACAGTAGTCTTTATGACATTGTCCCATCAACAAATTTATCTGACTTGAGAAGAAGTTAAGTCAACGGACAGAAATATGGCAACGATAGCAACCGTTATTCTTGGCGCGGGAATGGGAACGCGCATGAAATCTTCCAAGCCGAAGGTGATGCATGAAATCGCCGGACGCCCCATGGTATCCCATCTTCTGGGAACCGTGCGGGACATGCAGGCAGAGAAAAATATCGTTGTGGTTGCGCCTGGGATGCAGGATGTGCGCGATGAAGTTGCTCCCGCTGAAATCGCCATTCAGGAAGAAGCGCGGGGAACCGGTCACGCCGTTGCCGCCGCTCTCCCAAATCTTGAAGGTTTCGAAGGGGATGTGTTGGTCCTTTACGGTGACACCCCGCTGATCACCCGCGAGACACTGGATAAAATGATCGCCAAACGGCGCGAGAATGGTAAAAACGCAGTTGTTGTCCTCGGGTTCGAACCAGATGATCCCGCTGAATATGGTCGTCTTGTTACCGCGGCAGACGGGTCGCTGGACGCGATCGTAGAATTTGCTGAGGCCTCAGACGACATCAAGGCAATTGGTTTATGTAATTCCGGTGTGATGGCGATCGATGGTGAACATATTGCCGATCTTATTAATGCCGTGGATAACAAAAATGCCAAGGGTGAATATTACCTGACCGACATCGTTGAAATTGCCCGAACTAAAGGCCTGCTGGCTCAGGTGGTGACCGGATCAGAAGAAGAACTTCTGGGTATCAACAACCGGATGCAGCTTGCGGATGCGGAGAAAATCGCTCAAACGCGCTGGCGCGAAGATGCCATGCGGGAAGGGGCGACGCTCATTGATCCGGACAGTGTCTTTTTCAGCCATGATACGAAACTCGGCCGGGATGTGGTGGTTGAACCCAATGTATTCTTTGGTCTCGGTGTAACGGTTGGGGACAATGTGCGTATCAAGGCAAATTCCCATTTGGAAGGCACCACCATCGGTGAGAATACACAAGTCGGACCGTTCGCAAGGCTTCGCCCGGGCGCGGATCTTGGGGCTGACGTGAAGGTTGGCAACTTTGTCGAAGTGAAAAAAGCGTCATTGGAAGACGGCGCAAAAGTGAGTCACCTTTCCTATATCGGTGATGCACGCGTTGGCAAAAATGCCAATATCGGTGCAGGCACCATTACCTGTAACTATGACGGTTACGATAAATTCAAAACGGACATTGGCGAAGGGGCGTTCGTTGGCTCCAACACTTCATTGGTGGCACCTGTAACCATCGGGGACGGCGCGATTGTTGGTGCAGGTAGCACGGTAACTCGCAATGTGGACAGTGACGCCCTGATGGTGGAGCGTGCCGATGAAGTACAGAAACAGGGATGGGCGGCACGGTTTAGAAAACTGAAAGCCCGGATCAAGAAATAAATTTAAGTTATAAATATAACGCATTGATATAAGGCAAGAAATCTATGTGCGGAATTGTTGGCGTTCTTGGAAAAAATGATGTTGTTCCGTCTTTGGTGGACGGGTTGCAGCGGCTTGAATATCGCGGATATGATAGTGCAGGCATTGCAACCCTCACCGATAAGGGGCTCGATCGTCGCCGTGCGGAAGGTAAGCTCAAGAACCTGAAAAGCGTTCTGGAGCAAACACCGCTTTCCGGTCTTGCCGGTATCGGCCACACCCGCTGGGCAACCCATGGTGTGCCTAACGAAACAAACGCCCACCCGCACAAAACACCGCGTCTTGCATTGGTGCATAACGGCATTATCGAAAACTATCAGGAAATCAGTGAAGAACTGGCGGATCGTGGTTATGTGTTTGAATCTGAAACTGACACGGAAATTGCCGCGTGGCTGATCACCAGTCATCTGGAAGATGGTAAAACACCCGAAGAAGCCATGGCGGCATCCTTGGGCCGTTTTCAGGGGGCGTTTTCATTGGCGGTTATTTTCGAAGGGTTTGACGATCTGATGATCGGTGCCCGCCGCGGCGCGCCGCTTGCCGTTGGTTGGGGCGACGGGGAAATGTTCTTAGGATCTGACGCCTTGGCGCTTGCGCCGCTCACCAACAGAATTTCCTATTTGGAAGAAGATGATTGGGTTGTCCTCACTCGTGAAGGGGCAACTTTTTATGACAAATCCGGCGCAGAAGTCGCGCGTGAAGTTAAGCAGACACAGCTTACAGGCGCTTTGATCGGTAAGGGCAACCACCGTCACTTCATGATGAAAGAGATTATGGAGCAGCCAGCGGTAATCGGGGAGACGCTCAATAGCTTCTTTAACCCCAAGACACGAACCATTACATTGCCGGACCTGCCATTTGATTGGAATACGCTGCCCAAGGTGACCATTGTGGCCTGCGGGACGTCCTATTACGCCGGGATGGTGGCAAAATACTGGTTTGAAAAACTGGCGGCCCTACCTGTTGAAATTGATATCGCGTCAGAATTCCGTTATCGCTCCATGCCATTGCCAAAAGGCGGCTTGGCGCTCTTTATCTCTCAATCGGGGGAGACGGCGGATACCTTGGCCGCGCTTCGCTATGCACGGGAAGAGGGGCAGCATATCGCTTCCATCGTGAATGTGGAGGAAAGCTCCATGGGGCGCGAGTCTGATTTCGTCTTCCATACCCAAGCGGGACCTGAAATTGGGGTGGCCTCCACAAAGGCCTTTACCTGTCAGTTGGTGACACTGGCCTGCCTTGCCATTGATGCCGGTAAAAAACGCGGTGTGTTGTCAGAAGACGAAGAAGCTGCGCTTAGCCGTGCGCTTAGTGAAGTGCCAGCACGTGCCGCTGAAATCCTCGCCCATGATGAAGCCATTCAGGAGCTTGCCAAGAAAATCTTTGAAGCCCGCGATATCCTCTATATCGGTCGTGGTCCCGGATACCCAATTGCACTGGAAGGCGCGCTGAAACTGAAAGAACTTTCCTACATCCACGCGGAAGGTTACGCGGCAGGGGAGCTGAAACACGGCCCCATCGCCCTGATTGACGAGCAAGTACCCGTCATCGTCGTGGCCCCTACGGACCATTTCTTCGAAAAAACGGCCTCCAACATGCAGGAGGTTATGGCTCGTAATGCGCAAGTGATCTTTATGTCTGACGCGGAAGGGATGAAGAAACTCGGTGATAAAGCCATTGGCTCCATCGAAATCCCAACCGTGGATCCGTTCGTTTCTCCTATTCTCTACACCATCCCGGTACAAATCCTCGCCTACCACGTCGCCGTCCTAAAAGGCACAGACGTGGATCAGCCAAGGAACTTGGCGAAGTCTGTGACGGTGGAATGAATTGTACGATTTTAAAAAAAGTTCTTAGGTAATAATGTCGAGATCATCATCTCTGGATGTCGACACCTTTATTTTCGCGGAAATTTCATGTTCCATGTATGTCGATAGATATTAAGCATTTATGCGGCCAACGATCCGTGAAAGCCGATGTTTTTGTTTCCGTTTATTGAGGGTGCTTAAATACTCAATACCAATCGTTAAATCTTGCACCTTCAACAACCATCCCTCTTTGTTGTTCGGGTGGTTAAACGTATTGAATCTTGATCCAAGCTGCTCAAAAGAGTTTCATGGTCGAGCGTTAGGTCTTCCGCTTACACTGTCGCAAATGCGTTTTTCATCCAGTTGACGAAAGCATGGGCTTTATCATTGGAAGCAGGATTTTTTAGGGACAAGGCGACATAACTTACTGGTGTCTCTTTGAAGCCAAAGGGTGCTATCAATAGATTGTTTCTCAAATCATCTTCAACAAGCACCTTTGGACCAATCGCTACCCCCATCCCTGCAACAGCTGCTTGTAAACTGAAATAAAAATGATCGAAAAATTTTTCAGTTTTGCATTGAATATCTTGATCAGATAACTGCTTCCAGTCATACCATGCTTCGTTGCGTGACCTCGTATGCAAAAGGGTCCAGTTCAAATCTGAGTGTTTTCTCAGATATGCGGGGCTACATACTGGACCAATCGCTTCTTTACCTAAGTCAGTTACCCAATAGTCCGCTGCCCATTTAAAGTCGGATCGACGGACAGCAATGTCAATACTGCTCTCAGCGAGGTCAATAGGCCCGCCTGCGGTTGAGAGATGAATATCTAATCCTGTATGCATTGACCGAAATTCCTCAAGGCGCGGCATTAACCAACGCATGGCAAGTGAAGGCTCGCAGGAAATAGCCAATTTGTGATCCGAGGGAGAAGATGTCAGTTCTACACAAGCATCTTCGATCTGTTGCAGAAGTATAGTGATCTGTTCAGCAAACTTTGTGCCTTTGCTTGTAATATACAAGCGGCGATTACGACGCTCGAAAAGCATAATGCCAAAATAGTCTTCAAGTTGTTTTACTGCGCGGCTAACGGCTCCGTGTGTTTGATTCAGTTCATTTGCTGCTTTTGTAAAACTTTGATGTTTTGCTGCAATGCAAAAACTTTGAAGTGAAGACAGTGAAGGTAATGGTTTCATTTCTGTGAATAATGCTCACAATAAATCGTACAAATAATAAATTTTATCTCCTAAATATAGGTGTTTTAATAGAGATAGTGAAGGTAAATTATGAGTAATAGGAACATAAGAGATGGATGCTCAAGTCATATCCATTCTATTAATCACATGTCTTGCAGTCATTAGCCCAGGCCCCGACTTCGCAATGACGCTGAGAAATAGTGTTCGTTATGGGCGAACATCCGGTTTGCTGACAGCACTTGGTATCGCGTGCGGTATTTCAGTTCATGTCACGTACATAGTATTCGGACTTGCGTACATTCTCTTTGAAAATACATGGCTTTTGGAAATCATGAAAGTGATAGGGGCATGTTACCTTGCGTGGATCGGTATTTTATCGTTTTTCCCAAATAGACGAGACGGAACGGATGTTGCCAAAGGTGATCACAGTAGGTTTTTCAGCAAAATAGCAGCAATTAGAAATGGCTTCCTGAGTAATGCTTTAAATCCAAAAACGGCATTGTTTTTTATAGCGCTTTTCACACAGATAGTCTCACCAACGACATCATTGTCTGCTCAACTTTCTTTAGGACTCTTTATCGCATTGGCGCATTTATTATGGTTTGCTTTCGTAGCAATACTATTAACACAGAACCGTCTCGAAACAATTATTCGTAAAAGCAAACGGACAATTGAGAAAGTCACAGGAGCCTGCCTTTTAGGCCTTGGTTTAAAACTTCTTTTTCTATCGAATTAATAAGCAGGAGTAAGCACTATGGACAGCAATGTTATCAACCTGAAAGACAAACTGACCAAATTTTCAGAACACTGGTCGCCACGTGTAATTGCTGAAATGAATAATTACCAATTCAAGTTGGCAAAGTTCAAAGATGAGTTTGTATGGCATGATCATAAAGATACGGATGAAGTATTTTTGGTTATTCACGGCTCTATGTTTATTGAATTTACAGACAAAACCGTCGAACTGAACGAAGGTGAAATGTTCGTCGTTCCTAAAGGGGTTAAGCACAAACCGTTTGCAAAAGAGGAATGCCATGTCCTTCTTGTTGAGCCACGGGGTGTAGTAAATACAGGAGAGAATACAGGCGGTTTGACCGCACTAAATGATGTGTGGGTATAATTCGATACTCAATAAGTACTTCTATGGAATATGTTAAAAGTCCGGTATTCTTTGCGGGCTCAGTCAGTGTGATAATGTGTTACAATCAGAAAGAAGTCAGATTAAAAAAAACTAAGAAGATTCAATCATGGCTGCATTAGAGCCGTGTCTATCGGTGGACCAGTTTTATAGGTAGTCAGCCAACGCACCCTTTGTCATCTCTACATACATCTCTTTCTGCCCAACGGGGGCAACATAGTGGATGATGTCGGCGGCGGTTTGCCAGTTGGTGGCTTTGGTGATCATCCAAGCGGCGAGGTAGTAGGAGGAGAGGCAGCCACCAGTAGACGCGATGTTACCTTCGGCATAGAGAGGTTGATCCGCTACCTCCATGCCGACCTCCAGTAATTTGGGGGCTGTGAGGGTGTCGGTGGAGATTGTGTTTTCAAGCAATCCAAGCCGCTGCAGAAAAAGGGCACCCGAGCATTGAGAGCCGATGAGTTGTTTAGTTGGGTCCAGCGATAGACGTTTTAGGAAAGAAGCGTCATTGGCGTATTCCAACGTTTTCATGCCGCTTCCGAACAACACAATGTCTGCCGTGTTGGCATATTCGATGGGTTGTTGCGCCTCTATGCGAACCCCGTTCATGGATGTGACCTGATCTGTGGGGCAGCAGATCTGCACTTCCCAATCGGGCAGATTTACCCGGTTCAAAATCGCAGAGGCAATGAAGCTGTCCAGTTCATTAAAAGCGTCAAGCGTTATGATTGCGATTTTCATAGGGTTAATCCATTTTCTTTTAATTAATTATCATGGGGATCATGCTGAACACCAAGAGGATTGCCATAGAAATATTGAAAACTGCAATACGGTTTCCCTTTTCGAGGATCCTTCGGAGTGCCGCGCCGGAGATTGCCCAAGTGCTGATTGACGGGATATTTATAATTGCGAATATCCCGATAAGTAGCAACAGATTTAGTAAATAATTTTCCTGGGTGGTATAGGTGACAGTAACAATCAATGCGACTGTCCAAGCTTTTGGGTTAAGGAGTTGAAATAACGCCGCTTGAATAAAGGAGATAGGTTTTGAAATATTTTCACTGTCATTGCTGCCCAAGGAGCGGCTTTTGGCAATCTTAAAAGCAAGCCAAAATACGTATATCCCACACAATAGACGCAAAAAAATATAGACCGCTGGAAATTGTTCTAGAATTCCGCCCAATCCCAGGCCGACACCCAGTACCATTGATAGAAAACCCACCGATATACCCAAAATAAGAGGTAGGGATCTCAATAATCCAAAATTAGCTCCAGAGGCTAGTAAGAGGAAATTGCCTGGCCCTGGAGAAATGGACATAACAAATGCAAACCCCGCAAGGGCGATAATGGTTTCAGTGCTCATCGTGTTTCTCAACTTTGCTTCATGATTTCCCCTTAGCTTGCAAAAAATGAGGTAACCAGATAATTTTCAATCCGCCATATTTTTTATTCAATCGTCTAAGAATTTAGTGTCATGGATACAAATGATCTTCTGTCGGAAGTGTTTTCGATGCTTCGTATCTCCAGTGAGGTTTATTTTCGAACCAGTATGGCAGGTGAATATGCGGTAGAGGTGCCTCAGGAAAATCGACGTGTAAGATTTCACATCGTCCTTAGGGGGTCATGCTGGCTATGTATCCCGGGAGAAGAGCCTATTCAGTTAAGTGAGGGGGATGTTGCGCTGGTTCCGAACGGAGCAAGTCAATCCATTAAAGCAACTCCCGAGTTGCAGCCGTCTAATTTGTCCGACCTGATTAATAAAGGGGCCATTCAGAATAATATTCTAACTGTCGGGGAAGGGGTCGAAACAGTTTCGCTTTTATGTGGGTTTTGTCAATTTGATGAAGCAATTGAGCATCCCGCTATCTATCTTCTCCCCGCATATATACATCTTCGGCAAAAAGACCTCGGAGATTCCCCTTGGCTAAGCACGGCGATGAAACTGTTGTCTCTGGAAGCAAATTTACGCAATCAAGGATCTACAGCTATCATAAGCCGTCTTGTAGAAGTGATTTTTATCCAGACAATTCGGCAGGCTACGCAAAATAACGACCTGCTAAGTAATGGTTTTGCGAGGGCTCTTTCTGACAAATATTTATCAAAAGCATTATCTGTAATCCATACGGAGCCCCAAAATAAATGGCGCGTAGAAGACCTTGCGAAAATTGCAGGGATGTCGAGAGCCAGTTTTGCTAAAAAATTCTCTGACGAGGTCGGTCGAACGCCGATCGAGTATTTAAGAGACTGGCGTCTTCTAAAAGCGAGGAGGCTTCTCCACTCATCAAGTTTATCAATTGATGAAATCGCTGAACAATGCGGATACGAGTCTCTTCCCTCATTTTCGAAATTGTTCAAAAATAGATTTGAAATGGGCCCGAGCACTTACCGTAAAATGACCAGGTGATTTATTATTGTGTGAAAGAGAGAGGAAAGTTCACCGCTTGATCTCGTCCAGGACACCCAGGAAATGGGTAATGTTTCCGTCTTCGTCCATAAGAGGGACATCGAGAGATTCAAAGAGCGAGAAGTCCCTGTCGAAGAATTTGAGGCTGCCGCGGCAGGTGCAGGGACCTTTCAGATCCATAAGCATGATGAGGTAGTCCGCCAGCAGGCGATCTTCCATCACGTCGCTTGTTGGGCTCATTTCCACCATACGATAGGCACGCCCAACAAGACGCCCCACTTCTTCGCCGCATAGACGATAAAGGAAGCGGGTCGGAGAGATAACCTCAATCAAATAGATATTTGGCGCAAGATGAGGGAATTTGATGATGTCAAAATCAGAGCGTGTTGGTGGCGTCGCCCCAAAGGATTTCCACCAAGAGAGCAATTCACTGGTTTTTTCCAGATGAAGTTCATCTACAGAATTAAGAGGCTTTCTCTCTATTGAGTGAAAGTTATCTTCCCTGTCCGATACTAGCTTACTCGACAAATCCACAACACATCCAAATCAAACTACTAGATCTATATGGTCCCGTTTCAGGCATTGCCAACTGTTGCGGCTAAATGATCTGAAACGCTTTGTACTTCGATAAAAATACGCTTCACTTTTGGATGGGCTTCTTTGATGGTTTTTTCAAGATCCGTAATGGACTGCTCTACCATCTCAGCACTGATCCCATCTTTGAAATCCACGCTTACGGTAAGAAGTATATCCTCAGGTCCTAAATGCATCGTTAAGAGTTCATTTAAATTCAGAATATCCGGGTGAGCATTGATAATATTTTCAATGCCTTCGATTGTTTCCGGAATTGCGGTCTCCCCAATTAACAACGCTTTACACTCAATTGAAAGAATAACTGCCACGAGAGCGAGCACGCATCCAATTGCAATGGAGGCAACTCCATCCAGTATTGGCATGTTCAGTTGTTGGGACAGAAAAATACCAACCATAGCGATAACCAGGCCCAGCATTGCAGCGGTGTCCTCAAGCAGAACTGTAAAGATCGTAGGGTCTTTGCTTCGCTTGATGGCCGTCCAAATCGGCGTATCGCCAATGGTTTTTTTGAATTCTTTATAGGCCACCGTCCACGCCCAGCCTTCGAAAACAATTCCAAGACTAAGGATGGAGTAGTTCCATATTGGATCTTTGACCGCTTCTGGGGCGCTGATGGCGTGAAGGCCTTCATAAATGGAAATACCAGCCCCAAGTGCGAAAATGAGAACCGCAACCATAAAGGACCAGAAATAAACCTCCATGCCATATCCAAAAGGGTGTTTCTTATCGGCGGCGCGGCTCGCGCGTTTCAAGCCCAATAGCATCAGCCCTTGATTGCCTGTATCCACCAAAGAGTGAACACCTTCGCTCACCATTGCGCTGGAGCCGGTGACGCTGGCGCCAACAAATTTGGAAACCGCTATCAGGGTATTTCCGATCAGAGCTGCATAGATAACTTTCTTCGACCCGCTTGCCATTTTCTGCCCCTCAAAGTTGCAAAACGTTCGGTAGGATGCACACCCTATATGACAGGAATTTTAAATGCAATTGAGTTCATAAAACCGTTACGGATTAGGCATTGCAGGGGGATTTCTTTTTTCCTACACTCCACGCCAATTAACAAACCAGAATAAGAGGTTCTCTCCCATGAGTAATGCAGCAGATCTATTGGCGCTGAAAGATATGTCCCTGTTTCGCGAACAGGCCCTGATCAATGGTGAATGGGTAGATGCCGATAGCGGTAAGTCTTTTGAAGTCACTAACCCGGCAACAGGTGATGTGATCGGTACCGTTCCTGAAATGGGCGCAGCGGAGACAAAGCGTGCCATTGATGGCGCCAAGGCAGCAATGCCTGAATGGGCGGGTAAGACAGCCAAGGAGCGCGCAAACATCCTTCGTAAGTGGTACGAGCTTATTCTGGAAAATACAGACGACCTGGCACGCCTGATGACCATTGAAATGGGGAAACCATTGGCGGAAGCCAAAGGGGAGGTGGCTTATGCGGCCTCTTTCATCGAATGGTTCGCCGAAGAAGGTAAGCGTATCTATGGCGATACAATTCCGGAGCATCAAAGCGATAAACGTATTATCGTATTGAAACAGCCCATCGGTGTAACCGTTGCCATCACGCCATGGAACTTCCCGCTTGCCATGATCACCCGTAAAGCCGGCCCTGCGCTCGCGGCGGGCTGCCCAATGGTGATTAAGCCAGCTGAAATGACACCATATTCCGCACTGGCTATGGCGGTACTTGCGGAACGCGCTGGAATTCCGGCGGGTATCCTCAGCATCGTGACCGGCATCCCGCAGGATATTGGCGGTGAAATGACGAGTAACCCTGATGTGGCGAAGTTGACATTCACGGGCTCCACGCCAACAGGTAAATTGTTGATGGAACAATGCGCCCGCACCGTGAAGAAAACTTCCATGGAACTTGGCGGTAACGCACCATTTATCGTGTTTGACGATGCGGATATGGATGACGCGGTTGAGGCGGCGCTGGCCTCCAAATACCGTAATGCGGGACAGACATGCGTATGTGCCAACCGTATCTATGTGCAGGAAGGCGTGTATGAGGAGTTTGCCTCTCGCCTTGCTGATCGCGTTAGGGATATGAAAGTGGGTAATGGTCTGGATGACGGTGTTGTTCAAGGACCACTCATTAACGAAGCTGCTGTTCAAAAGGTGGAAAGCCACATTGAAGACGCCCTTTCCAAAGGCGCGAAAGTGATGATTGGCGGGAAACGCCATGAACTTGGGCAGACTTTCTTTGAGCCAACCATCCTAACCGATGTTACCACAGATATGAAAGTGGCGCGGGAAGAAACCTTCGGTCCAATGGCGCCTTTATTTAAGTTTAAAACAGAAGAAGAAGCCATCAAACTTGCCAATGATACAGAATTTGGTCTGGCGGCCTATATCTGCGCCCGTGACATTGGCCGTGTTTGGCGCGTTAGCGAAGGTTTGGAATATGGTATTGTCGGCATCAATACAGGTATTATTTCAACAGAAGTCGCACCGTTCGGCGGTGTAAAACAATCCGGAATTGGCCGCGAGGGTTCAAAATACGGTATAGATGACTATCTAGAAGTGAAATACATGTGTTTAGGCGGGTTGGACAAATAAGTTTCGGGCGCACGAGCTTAATATAGAAAAGGATTAGTCCATTGTCATTTGACTATGATCTATTTGTGATTGGTGCAGGTTCCGGCGGTGTCCGGGCATCCCGCATTTCTTCATCACTTGGGGCAAAGGTCGCCATTGCTGAAGAGTATCGTGTTGGTGGTACCTGCGTTATTCGCGGGTGTGTTCCGAAGAAGATGTTTGTTTATGCAAGTCACTTTGCAGAAGATTTTGAAGACGCCAAAAATTACGGCTGGGATGTGACCCATGGTCCCCATGACTGGAAACGTCTGATTAAAAACAAAGATGCAGAAATTGATCGCCTGAACGGTATTTATCATACCATTCTGTCGAACAATAATGTGGAACTGTTTGAAGCTCGTGCTGAAATCATCGACAAAAACACGTTGAAAGTCGGTGACAAGACAGTAACGGCAAAATACATCCTGATTGCAACTGGCGGTACACCGATGATGCCGGATGTGCCGGGTATCGAACATGCCATTTCATCCAACGAAGCTTTCCATCTGGATGAGATGCCAAAGCGTGTCATCGTTGTTGGCGGCGGCTATATTGCTGTGGAATTTGCGGGCATCTTCAATGGTCTCGGCGCAGATGTGGTGCAGCTTTACCGTGGGGAGCAGATCCTGCGTGGTTTTGATCACCATGTTCAGGAAATGGTGGCGCAGGAAATCGTCAAAAAAGGCGTTGATCTTCGCACCCGTGCAAATCCTGCCAGCATCGAGAAAACCGAAAGCGGCCTGAAAGTTACGCTGGAAGATGGCAGTGTTCTGGAAACAGACGCGATCATGTATGCCACGGGCCGTAAAGCCAACACCGAAGGTCTCGGCCTTGAAAATGCCGGTGTTGAGATGAAGCCAAATGGTGCTGTGAAGGTCGATGAGTATTCCAGAACCAACGTGGATAATATCTACGCAGTTGGTGATGTGACGGATCGTATTGCCCTGACACCGGTAGCCATCCATGAAGGCATGGCCTTTGCGGAAACGGTTTTTGCCAATACTCCTCGGGCATTTGATCACAGTATTGTACCATCTGCCGTCTTCTCTCAACCACCTGTGGGGTCTGTTGGCCTGACAGAGGCTGAGGCGAGGGAGCAATATGGTGATGTGGATATCTATAAAGCTGAATTCCGTCCGCTGAAGCAGACCATCACACTCGGCAGTGAACGGGCCATGTGTAAGATCATCGTGGATCAGAAATCTGATCGTGTGCTTGGTGTGCATGTGGTTGGCGCTGATGCCGGCGAGATTATTCAAGGCGTTGGTATTGCCGTGAAAATGGGCGCAACGAAAGCGCAGTTTGATGCGACAGTTGGGGTTCACCCAACCCTTGCCGAAGAACTTGTGACCATGCGTGAGAAATATACGGGCGATTAGGCCTGTAAATTAATTCAAGATTTGGGGCCGATTTTATGCTTTTTGTATCGAGAAGCACTGAAATCGGCTCTTTTTGTTAAATTAGGCCTTGTTATCGTTTGCACTTGCGAAAAAAGGCTGTAGAAAAGATTTAATGTGTGTTGAACCGTAAATAACGCATATATGCGAACGATTATTAGGGAATAAGACGATGTCGAACAAATGGGCACCTGACAGCTGGAGAAACAAGCCAATCCGCCAGGTTCCAACTTATCAGGATGAAGCGCTTGTAAAGGCAGTGGAAAAAGATTTAGAAGGTTTTCCTCCACTCGTTTTTGCAGGTGAAGCAAGAAATTTGAAGAAACAACTCGCTGGCGTAGCCGCTGGTAACGGCTTTTTGTTACAGGGCGGTGATTGCGCGGAAAGTTTTGCAGAATTTCATCCAAATAACATTCGTGACACGTTTAAAGTCCTTCTACAGATGGCTGTGGTGCTAACCTATGGTGCCAACCGTCCTGTTGTGAAAGTTGGCCGTCTTGCGGGTCAGTTTGCGAAACCACGTTCTGCTGATATGGAAACAGTGGATGGTGTGGAACTGCCAAGTTACCGCGGTGATATTATCAACGGCTTTGATTTCACCGAAGAAGCCCGTATCCCAGACCCAAATCGTATGCTGACTGCTTATTCTCAGGCCGCGTCTACATTGAACCTGCTGCGCGCATTTGCTCAAGGTGGTTATGCTGATCTGCATCAGGTGCAGCAGTGGAACATGGGCTTTGTGGCAAGCCGACCGCAGGGTGCGCGTTACCACGAAATGGCGAACCGTATTCAGGATGCACTTGCCTTTATGGAAGCCTGCGGTATCAAGTCTGAAAACACGCCGCAGATGGCGAAAACTGATTTTTATACATCACATGAAGCGCTGCTGCTTCGTTACGAGCAGGCCCTGACACGTATCGACAGTACATCTGGCGAATATTATGACACATCCGCTCATATGCTGTGGATTGGTGACCGTACGCGCGATCCGGATGAAGCTCATGTCGAGTTCCTGCGCGGTGTTGGCAACCCTATTGGCGTGAAGGCTGGTCCATCTCAGGACCCAGACACACTTCTACGTTTGATTGACAAGCTGAACCCTGAAAATGAAGCAGGCCGCATGACTGTGATCTGCCGTTTCGGTGCTGGCAATGTTGAAAAGCACCTGCCTGCGCTGGTTCGTAAAATTGAACAGGAAGGTCGCAGCGTAGTCTGGTCATGTGACCCAATGCATGGCAATACAATTAAGTCTTCTACAGGATATAAAACCCGTCCTTTCGACCGCATTCTGACCGAAGTGAAAGAATTCTTCGGGGTTCACGCCGCAGAAGGCACTTATGGCGGAGGTGTTCATTTCGAAATGACTGGTCAGGATGTAACAGAATGTCTGGGTGGGGCATTCGAAATCACTGAGGAACGTTTGAGTGACCGTTACCACACGGCATGTGATCCGCGCCTCAATGCAAATCAGGCCTTGGAACTTGCCTTCCTGATTGCTGAAATGCTTAAAGATCAGAGAGGAAATGGAAAGGTTGCCGCTACGGCATCGTAATCCGTCATCGCTATGACACAAATTGATAAGAAATCGGATGCATTGTCCGCGATTGATGAAGTAATCGCGGCGCATACCGACCAGTATTTTAATCGCACCAAACAGATCGTTGGGGAGTTTGGGGACCAAACGGTAACCTACGCTGTCTTTATGCGTCGTCCCGTGATCTTTGCCCCGAAATTGATGCTCGACTGGCTCCACAGCATTAATGAATTGCGCGGCAATAATTTTCAAATCGAGCCCTGTTTTGAAGAAGGTGATTGGGTCGGTGCGGGTGAACCGCTTGTCTACATCACCGGCAGTTTTGTAGATCTTGTGGATCTGGAAACCTTGTATCTTCAGAAGCTGGGACCTGCCTGCGTTGCGGCCTATAATGCCTATCTGATGTGCCAAAATATGCCTAACTCTGCTTTTCTTGCCATGGATGCCCGTCATTGTGCTGGTTCTGAAATGGCAGAAATGATGGCCTATGCGGCATCTGTTGGCGGTCGCATCGCCAAGAAAGACCATAATGCAATTGGGTTCATTGGAAACGCAAACGACAGCACGGCCCATTATTTTGGTAATGAAAAAGGTCTGGGCACCATGCCGCACGCCTTAATCGGTTATGCTGGCAGTACTTTGCGGGCAGCTGAAATGTTTGTTGAACGTTATCCGGATGAAGCGCTGACTGTGCTTGTGGATTACTTCGGTAAAGAGGTGACGGATGCGCTTGCCGTCTGTGCACGTTTTCCGGAACTGGCAGCAGAAGGTAAAATCGCGGTTCGTATGGATACTCATGGTGGCCGCTTTGTGGAGGGTTTGGATCCTGCGGAAAGTTATGCTGTTCTAGAACGCCATATGCCCAAAGGCATCCGGCAGTACCGGTCCGAGCAGGAGCTTAAATGGATGGTAGGGACAGGTGTTTCCGCTGCGGCAATTTATCATATGCGGGAAAAACTGGATCAGGCTGGTTATGATAAGGTTCGCATCGTCGCATCATCAGGCTTCTCTGCAGATAAATGCCGTGTCATGGGCAGTCTAAACGCCCCAATTGACGTCATTGGAAGCGGATCCTACTTGCCTGAAAAATGGTCTGAAACTTACGCCACCGCAGATATTATTTCCTATGATGGCAAGCCAAGCGTAAAACTTGGTCGCGAGTTCTTGCTCAAGAAATAAAAACCTCTTAATCTAAAAAGAAAAGCCCTTCTATCCTTAGAAGGGCTTTTTATTTTTTAACGCAAAATCCCGCTAGCAGAAACTAATATTACGTGATATCGGTCGATCTGTATCAGGCAGTAGTAGCCCAGCCAATAAAGGCACTTGAGAAGTGTCTTAGGATAAGATTGTTCCAACTCACATATTTTATGTTTCCGCTGAGATAAGGCTACGCCTGTCAGTATTTCTTAAAGGGTCTTTTCGTGAAAAAAGCTTCCAAACTGAGAGAAAGCCAACCCAAACTGGTTGTTCGCAATACAACAACTGACGACATTGTACAAATCAGACAGTTGTATAAAAAAGTCTATCCTCACCTGTCAAATTACACAAAGGCTCAAATTCAAGCGCAAATACAACGCTTTCCAGAAGGCCAATTTGTTGTGCTATTTGAAGAGAAGGTTGTTGGTTTCTGTTCCACTTGCCGATTGCCAGAAAAGCTGGCACTGGGCAAACATAGCTGGGAAAGTATAACAGGTGGTGGCTTTGCCTCTCGGCATGATCCTAAGGGAGATTGGCTGTATGGCATCGAAATCATGGTAGACCCTGATATGCAAGGCAACAGAATAGGACAGCGACTATATAATGAACGCCGCAAACTATGTGTATCGCTTGCATTGAAAGGTATCGTTTTCGGTGGCCGTCTTCCTAACCTTGCAAAAAAATGGAAAATTGTGGGCAGTGCCGAGAATTACATTGAAATGGTTTTGAATAAATCATTTCGTGATCCCGTGCTCGGCTTTCAGGTTCGTAATGGCTTCGAGCCAATAGGTGTCCTGAAGGACTATTTCCCTGGCGATCAAGCTTCAATGGGATATGCCTCACATATGATATGGCATAACCACAAATACATTGATAACAGCACTCATCAAGCGGACCAACAACTGCTAAGAGCCAGTAACAATGTGCGTGTTTCGATTGTCCAGTATCAACAACGAAAGTTGTCCGGTTTTGACGAATTTGCAAAGCAGGTGGAGTATTTTGTTGATGTGGTAGCCGCTTATAAAGCGGACTTTGTCCTGTTTCCAGAGCTATTTACTCTGCAACTACTATCCATTGAAAATGAAGAAATACCAGCTTCAATGGCTATTGAAACACTGACCAGATATACAGCACCGCTTAAGGAACTGCTTAGTCGTTTAGCGGTGAGTTACAATATCAACATTATTGGTGGCTCGCATCCCACCAAAGATGAAAATGGCAACATCCTCAATATTTGTTACATTTGTCTACGTGATGGGTCCATTCATCAGCAGGCCAAGATACACCCGACACCGAATGAAAGTTATTGGTGGAATATTGAAGGTGGTCATGAGCTGCAAACCATTATGACGGACTGTGGCCCTATTGGGGTCTTGATATGCTACGATAGTGAATTTCCCGAATTGTCTCGGTATCTTGTGGATCAGGGGGCAGAGATCTTATTTGTACCCTTCTGCACTGATGAGCGTCAGAGTTATATGCGGGTTAGATATTGCTGTCAGGCAAGAGCCGTTGAAAACCAATGCTATGTTGCTATGGCAGGTAACGTTGGCAACTTACCTAACGTTGCGAACATGGATATCCAATATTCCCAAAGCAGCATCCTTACACCTTGCGATTTCCCTTTTTCAAGGGATGGGATCGCCGCAGATACAACGCCCAATGTAGAGACGGTGGCATTTGCGGACTTACGGATGGATAACCTTAGGGAAGCCAGACATGCGGGAACTGTTCAAAATTTGAAGGATCGCCGGTTTGATTTATATTCTGTGAGTTGGAAAGGGGAAAGCTAGGTAAGCCGAATATTTTTTAAATTAAGGAAACCTACGTCTACACAAATAGGGGAGTATCTTACCAGCTTCTGCAACTGGGTGGAGTATATTCTGTTCTTCAAAGGAATGAACTGATTTCAGTCACGGAAGGCCTGTGTAAGTATAATGCAAGATGCCAAAAATGCGCCCATTTTGGTATAATTTCTCGATTTCAGTATTGAGGTAATTTACAAATTTTTTTGCTCCCGCATTACACAGAAACCGCTCACCTGCGGTTTCAAGTTTTAGCTGGTGTTCATAGAGTTTTTGCTTGCCGCTGCTCATGTAGAATATGTTCATGTCCGGTTGGTGGATATAGGCGTATGGCGCGCGGCCAAGTTTGAGCATCTGGTAGACATCTTCGAGTTTTTTTACAGCAATAAATTTGACGCCGAGATCCTGAACTTCCAAAGGGATGGGAAAACCTTGTCTGACAACAATTGATTTTCCCTTCAGATCTTGCAGGGACCCGAACGCATTATTTTTTTCTAGGTAGGCAATTTTTCCATACACTGTGTTGAATGGGATTGATTGGATAAGATCTGTTGTGGGAAGGTTCAAACTTTCCGCAAGCTCAAAAGTCCCCGGAAAAAAGCAGGCAGGCTCCTTGGATGAAATCATGAGCTTTAGAGCTCTGGAATAGGGAAGGACATTAATCTCCACATGTTCTCGCTTCAGGGTTTCCCTCAGCATGTCAACATATGAACCTATACCATTGGCATTTACCAGCCCATCTATGTTGGGGGCATACAATTTGGGAATAGTCACATGGTCCGCATGGGCTGCGAAACTCACGAGCAATATAATCCATATACTCACAATTTTTTTGAGCATATCCAGTACCTATAACTTGATCTATTCACAAATATATTGTGGGAAACTTAACATAAGTTTTACGTGTGGTTTTCTTTTCACAAAGCAAAAGGCATCCCGTCTTGTACAATTGAGGAAAATCATCTGTTATAGAAATTCACTTATACATGCCGAAGTTGGGCTGGTGTGTCGTGATAAGTGACCTATGTCAAAAATGGTTGTCTGCAATGCTTATTCTTGACTTGATAGAGGCAAGTTGATGCCGCTACTGTAGTTTTCCAATGGAGGGAGATTGCATATATGAGGGAAGCACTTGCGGCATGTTGGCCTTTACTTTTGGGTATTGGGCTGATGATGCTGGGCAACGGAATGCAGGGAACGCTTCTGGGCCTTCGTGCCAATCTGGAAGGGTTCCCTACTGCGATAACCGGTATCATCATGTCTGGCTACTATGTCGGTTTTCTACTGGGCTCTGTATTGACACCGCGCATTCTAGGAAATGTGGGGCATGTGCGCGTGTTTGCAGCTCTTGCGTCTCTTGGGTCCACCGCCGCATTGATCCATGCTGTCTTTCCCGATCCGACAATCTGGACCATCTTTCGCGTTGTGACAGGTTTTAGCTTTGCAGGATTATACATTGTAAGCGAAAGCTGGCTGAACGATACCGCGACAAATGAAACACGCGGGCAGATTTTATCTGTTTATATGCTCGTTACCTTCATCGGTATAGCAGGTGGGCAGTTTCTTCTAACCATAGCGGATCCTGGTGGATACAGTCCCTTTATCATTGTGTCTATACTGGTTTCCCTCGCGCTTATTCCAACGGCGCTGACGGCATCCCCAATGCCAGCTGTCCAGAAAACTGAAAAACTTGGTGTGCGTCAACTTTACCGAATTTCTCCACTAGGAGTTGTTGGTATTTTGTTTGTTGGTGTGCTGCAAGGCGCTTTCTTTGCGATGGGGGCTGTATTCGGTGGATTGCAAGGGTTGACCGTGTTTCAGATTTCTATGTTCATGTCTTTGTCGGTTGTGGGTGGCGCCCTGTTCCAAATGCCTATTGGTAAAATTTCCGATATATTTGACCGGCGACAGGTATTGATGTTTTGTGCCCTCATTACAGGGGCACTTGCCCTTGCAACAGTTTATGTGGCGCAAAATTATTCAGTATATGCATTTTTAGCAATTGCTACTGTCTATGGCGGCTTCTGTATGCCTCTGTATTCCCTCTGTATCGCCCATACTAATGATCATATGGAGCCATCCCAGATGGTCGCCGCAAGTAGTGGTCTGATTTTGGTAAATGGTGCAGGGGCAATTGTTGGACCTATTATTGTCTCCAGTTTGATGGGGTGGTTTGGGGGCATCGCCTTCTATTTATTTATGGCAGCCGTATCATTTGTAATCGTTCTTTTTGCGCTATACCGGATGACGCGTCGTCAAGCCGTTCCCGAAGAGGATCAGAACGATTTTGTGGCGATGCCGGTGAGATCTGGTGTGGTCGCGGTTGGTTTGAACCCGGAAGCGGAATGGGAAGGAGAAGAGGAGGAGCTTTCCTCCGAAGCCGGTGAAGGTTCACTCACCAAGGCCTCCATGGCCATTCTGGAAGATTTATCAGATGACGATGATGAAGATGAATTAATGGATGATGGGCCTTCAATATGGAACAGGAACGGCTAAATCCCTATTTCTGAGAGAAAATTGATCCTTTCCGTTGCCGGATGAGAAAAGGGGCGGTAAAACCACCATTATGACTGATAAATTAAAAATAGCGCTGGCGCAGGCGAACCCAAAACTTGGGGATATCGAGGGTAACATTGCCCTTGCGAAAGAGTTTCGCAGTGAAGCCGAGGCCGAAGGCGCAGAACTTGTTGTCTTTCCGGAGCTGTTTATCTGCGGCTACCCGCCGGAAGATCTCGTCCTGAAACCATCCTTCATCACAGCGTGTGAGAAGGCAATGCAGGATCTTGCGGAACTGACGTTGGATGGTGGGCCAGCCATGCTGATGACGGGTCCCCTTTCTGAGAATGGAAAGCTATATAACGCGGTTTGCCTTCTTGAAGACGGTAAAGTCAGCGCGACACGTTACAAAAACAAACTTCCCAATTATGGCGTGTTTGACGAAGTGCGCGTGTTTGAGCCGGGGCCACTTCCGGGTCCGATCCCGTTTAAAGGCGTCCGCCTTGGCGTGATGATCTGTGAAGATATGTGGTTCCCAGATGTCGCCGAATGCCTGAAAGAGACAGGCGCGGAAATGCTGATCGTGCCAAATGGCAGCCCCTTCGATCATGAAAAAGGGGATGCACGTCTGAACTACGCCGTTGAGCGTGTTATGGAAACGGAATTGCCGCTTGTGTATCTGAACCAGATCGGTGGTCAGGATGAACTTGTCTTTGACGGTGGATCTTTTGTCTTGAACGGCGACAAATCTTTACCTGTTCAGATGCCCTGCTGGAAAGAAGATCTTCTGATTACAGAGTGGGAGCGGGGAGCTGACGGCTGGGCTTGCACCACCAACGAGCTGAAAGACCCTGGCAGCGCCATGTCCCGCATTTACAATGTGATGGTTCTTGGTCTTCGCGACTATGTGGAAAAGAACCGTTTTCCCGGTGTGGTCCTTGGATTGTCCGGCGGCATTGATAGCGCGCTAAGCGCTGCGGTCGCTGTGGATGCGTTGGGGGCGGATCGCGTGCATTGCGTGATGATGCCATCACGATACACATCAGAGGAAAGCCTGGACGATGCCCGCTTGTGCGCAGAATATCTTGGCGTAAAACTGGATACGGTTCCGATTGAGCCTGCGGTTGAGGCGTATAATGGGATGCTTGGGGATTTGTTCGCCGGCACCAATCAGGATATTACGGAAGAAAACATTCAATCCCGTATCCGCGGCGTTACCTTGATGGCCCTCTCCAATAAATTCGGGAAGATGGTTTTGACCACGGGTAATAAGTCCGAAATGTCCGTGGGCTACGCCACCATTTATGGTGATATGTGCGGCGGATATTCAGTGTTGAAGGATTTGTACAAAACGCTGTGCTTTGAGGCATCTGAGTGGCGGAACAATAACTTCGAAAGTCACTTCAAAGGGCCGGATGGCCTTGTGATGCCAAAAAATGTCATTGTGAAGCCACCAACCGCGGAGCTTCGCGAAGATCAAAAAGATGAAGATAGCCTGCCGCCCTATGAGGTGCTGGATGCCATCCTTCATGCTTTGGTTGAGGATGAGAAATCCTACGCAGAAATTGTAGCAGAGGGGTTTGACGGTCCGACGGTGACACGTATTCAGAACCTGCTCTATATTGCAGAATATAAACGACGTCAGGCACCGCCCGGCGTTAAAATTTCCACCCGTAACTTCGGCCGCGATCGTCGCTATCCGATTACAAACGGGTTTAGGGACAACAGATGACAACGAAATTCAGATTTGCACCAAGCCCGACAGGTTACCTTCATGTCGGTAATGCCCGTCTTGCCCTGATTAACTGGCTTTACGCCAAAAAGACAGGCGGCATCTTTTTGCTGCGTCTCGATGACACGGACGAGGAACGATCAACCGAAGAGTTTGCCAATGGCATTCAGGAAGACCTGAAATGGTTGGGGCTTGAGTGGGATGAGCTTGAGAAGCAATCAGATCGTACCGCAGCTTATGATGCGGCGTTCGATAAGCTAAAAGCAGCAGGGCGCCTCTATCCTTGTTATGAAACTGGGGATGAGCTGGAATATAAGCGCAAACGTCAGTTATCTCGTCGCCTGCCACCGGTTTATGATCGCTCCGCCTTAAAACTCACAGATGAAGAAAAAGCAGCGTTTGAAGCGGAAGGGCGCAAACCTCACTGGCGTTTCCTGCTGGATCAGGAAGTGGTCGGTTGGAACGACCACGTGCGCGGGGATGTTGAAGTTGACTGCGCCAGCATGTCTGACCCGGTATTGATCCGTTCTGATGGGCGTCCGCTTTATCATTTGCCATCTGTTGTGGATGATATCGACCTGAAAATCACCCACGTAATTCGTGGTGAAGACCATGTCTCCAACACGGCTTTGCATATTCAATTGTTCAAGGCGTTGGGTGCGGAAAAACCGGAATTTGCTCATATCCCATTGTTAATGGGGCCGGACGGCGGGCCATTGTCCAAGCGATTAGGCAGCCTGTCACTCAAAGACTTCCGCGAAGAAGGGTTGGAGCCAATGAGCATCAACTCCTTGCTCGCTCGTCTTGGTACATCCGACAATGTGGTGCCTCAGCTGGATTTGGCGGCTGTGATCGAAGGGTTCGATATTGGGCATTTCAGCCGTGCAGCCGCGAAATTTGATCCGGCAGAACTTCGTAATTTGAACGCCAAGATCATTCACGATATGCCATGGGATCAGGTTCAGGATCATCTGGGTCTTGATGGGGCAAGTGAAGATTTCTGGATGACTATTCGTGGCAATATCAATGTGGTCGGCGAGGCTGCCCTTTGGTGGAATGTGGTCAGTGGTGACGTTGCCCCCGTTGTTGAAGATCAGGATTTCTTATCCAAGGCAGCAGAATTGCTACCAGATGGGGAATTTGATGATACGACATGGAAAACTTGGACAACTGCGGTTAAAGATACGTTAGGTGTGAAGGGTAAAGCCCTTTTTATGCCATTGCGTCAGGCACTGACTGGGCAATCCCACGGACCTGAAATGAATAGAATGATCGTGCTGATCGGGCGGGAGAAAGCCGTTCTTCGATTGGCTGGTAAAACTGCGTAAATTTAAAGGACAGATAAAGTGACCATCAAACTATACAATACAGCGAAGCGCGAAGTTGAAACCTTCGTTCCCCGCGACCCCAAAAATGTGGGGATGTATGTGTGTGGTCCTACTGTCTATGACACGGCCCATATTGGTAACGCACGCCCTGCGGTGATCTTCGATGTTCTGGCACGTCTCCTGCGTCAGGAATATGGCGATGATCATGTGACTTACGTGCGTAATATCACCGATGTTGAAGATAAAATCATTGATGGTGCTGCAAAACGCGGAATTTCTATTGAAGAACTGACCAAAGAAACAACTGCGCAATATCATGCGGATATGGCCGCACTTGGAGTGGAGCTTCCAAATCGAGAGCCGAAAGCGACCGAGCATATTCAGGGGATGATCGAAATGATCGAAACTTTGATTGCCAAAGGCCACGCCTATGAAGCCGAAGGTCATGTTCTTTTCTCCGTACCGAGCATGCCAGATTATGGCAAGCTGTCTGGTCGTAACCGGGATGAAATGATCGAAGGCGCCCGTGTTGAAGTTGCCCCGTTCAAGAAGGATCCCGCTGACTTCGTTCTTTGGAAGCCATCTCCAGGCGATATGCATGGATGGGAAAGCCCCTGGGGCAAGGGGCGTCCGGGCTGGCATATCGAATGTTCAGTCATGTCTAAGGCTGAACTTGGGGAAGCCTTTGATATTCATGGCGGTGGTCGGGATCTGATCTTCCCGCATCACGAAAATGAAGTGGCGCAAAGCTGCTGTGCAAATGATGATAAAACATTTGCACGTTATTGGGTTCATAACGGCTTCCTGACTGTTGATGGCAAGAAGATGTCTAAATCCTTGGGCAATTTCTTCACGGTTCGGGATTTGTTGGAGAAAACGACCCGTCTTGAAGGTTGTGCCGGAGAGATCTACCGCTTTGTCCTGTTGAACACGGATTACCGTAAACCGCTCAACTGGACGGAAGACGGTGTGACAAATGCGGAAAATTCCCTTGATACCATTTATACGGCTTTGAAAGCCTTGGAAGGTGTTGAAGCAGATGAAACTCAGGTGGCGGAAGGTGTGATCCACCACCTTGAAAACGATCTGGATACACCCTTTGCTTTGAAAGAGTTGATCGCCATCGCGAAAGAGGCCAACAAGGCAGGTGATGCGACAGAGAAAGCCCGTTTGAAGGGGCAACTGTTGGCGGGTGCCAAACTTCTGGGACTGGCACAGCAAAGCCTTGATGACTGGTTTAAAGGCGTTCGGGATACAGGTGAGGCCGAAAACGGTTTGACCGATGAAGGTATCGATGCTCTGATCGAGGAGCGCGATGCCGCAAAGAAAAATAAAAACTATGCACGGGCCGATGAGATCCGTGATGAGCTAAAAGCTGCGGGTATTATCCTTGAGGATAGTCCGGAGGGAACAACTTGGAAGAGGGCGTAATGGCAAAAGAAAGATTATATCTATTCGACACAACGCTGCGCGACGGGGCGCAGACACAAGGCGTTGATTTCAGTGTCGAGGATAAGATCATTATTGCCGAGACCCTTGATAGGCTAGGGATTGATTATATTGAAGGTGGTTGGCCAGGGGCAAACCCGGGTGACACGGCGTTTTTTGACAAGAAGCCAAAGTTCAAAAACGCAACTTTTACTGCCTTTGGTATGACACGCCGCCCGGGCCGCAGCGCGTCTAACGACAGTGGCCTGAAAGCCGTGCTGGACGCGGAAACACCAGCGGTTTGTCTGGTGGGGAAATCCTGGGATTTTCAGGTGAAAGTCGCCCTTGGCATTGAACTTGATGAGAATGTCGACCTGATCGCCTCTTCCATCGAGGAATGTAAGCGTCTGGGCCGGGAGCCCATGTATGACGCGGAGCATTTTTTTGATGGTTATAAAGCCAATCCGGAATATGCCCTGAAATGTGCAAAAGCCGCTTATGAAGCTGGTGCGCGTTGGGTGGTTCTGTGTGATACCAATGGCGGTGCCTTGCCGCATGAGGTGGAAGAGATCGTTTCAGAAGTTGTGAAACATATCCCGGGCGATCATCTGGGTATCCACACCCACAATGATACAGAAAATGCCGTTGCCAATTCGCTGGCCGCGATCCTTGCTGGTGTGCGTCAGGTGCAAGGCACCTTGAACGGCCTTGGGGAGCGGTGTGGTAACGCCAATATGGTCAGCCTCATCCCATCCTTGATGTTGAAAGAGCCGTTCAAATCGAAATTTGATATCGGTATTTCAAAAGAGGGGCTTAAAGGTCTTCTCGGCGCGTCTCGTCTGCTGGATGAGATCCTGAACCGCACCCCAAATCGGCATCAGGCTTATGTAGGGGCGTCTGCCTTTACCCATAAAGGTGGCCTTCATGTATCTGCGGTTCAAAAAGATCCATCTACTTATGAGCATGTGGATCCGGCGCTTGTGGGTAACAAACGGGTTATTCCGGTTTCCAATCAGGCAGGCCGTTCCAACCTGATTGCTCAGTTCGAAGGCTTTGGTCTGGAAATTGATCCTAAGGATCCAAAAGTAGACCGCCTTCTGGACGAGGTGAAAGAGCGGGAATTTAACGGCTACAGCTATGATGGCGCGCCAGCAAGTTTTGAGCTGATGGCCCGTCGCCGTTTGGGGCAGGTCCCCAAATATTTCGAAGTGGAAAGTTTCCGCGTACAGGTGGAGCGACGCCATAATGCCAAAGGGGATCTGATTTCAGTCTCCGATGCGGTGGTAAAGGTGATTGTAGACGGTGAACGCCTGATGTCCGTTGCCGAAGGTAATGGTCCGGTGAACGCCCTTGATGGTGCCCTTCGCAAAGATCTGGGTAAGTACTCTGAATATCTGCAAGACTTGCGCCTTGTGGACTTTAAGGTCCGTATCCTTAGCCGGGGTACCGAAGCGATCACCCGTGTGCTGATTGAAAGCACCGATGATAGCGGTGATAGCTGGATTACAGTTGGCGTGTCGCCAAACATTGTGGACGCGTCTTTTGCGGCCCTCATTGATAGTATCAATTACAAACTGCTGCGTGATGGGGCGCCTGCTGGCACCTGATCCCACGGGAATTAAAGTAGATGTCTTTGGATAAGAACGCACCTGCCGTCATTCTGGTTGAACCCCAAATGGGGGAAAATATCGGGGCGGCGGCCCGTGCCATGTTAAATTTTGGTCTGACCGATATGCGGATTGTGAATCCGCGCGATGGCTGGCCGAACGAGCGGGCGGTGGCACTGGCCTCTCGCGCTGATATGGTTCTGGAAAATGCCCGTGTCTTTGACACAGTTGCAGAAGCAACCGAAGATCTCACGCACGTCTACGCAACGACCGCGCGCCCACGGGACATGATCAAACATGTGGCAACACCTGCGGGTGCCGCCAAAGCCATGCGCGAAATGACCGCAAAGGAAGAACGGGCAGGGATCCTGTTTGGCAAGGAAAGCTTTGGCCTTTCCAGTGATGATATTTCATATGCCGATACCATTATCACGGTGCCGCTAAACCCGGATTTTTCATCCATCAATCTGGCGCAGGCTGTGCTGCTGGTGGCGTATGAGTGGTTTCAGGCGGAAGATGAAACACTGGATCTGGTTCTTCGAAATGAAGAGCGTCCAGCCAATAAAAAAGAGATGGTGGCGCTGTTTGATCGGATTGAAAGCGCCTTGGATGCAAGGGATTATTTTGAACCCATTCAGGATCGCCGCCCGGTGATTTTGAAAAACATGCGCAATATGTTCCAACGCTTTGGCTTAATGGAATCGGATATTCGTGCCTTTCATGGTATCATCAAGGGACTGACAGCAGATAAAAAGGAAAAATAAAATGGCTGACATCACTACACGCATCGCGGATCTGGGACATATCAAGTTGCATATGGCAGAAAGCGGGGCGGGGCGTGATGATCTGGTGATCCTGCTGCACGGTTTTCCTGAGTTTTGGTACACATGGCGCAAGCAACTTCCCGTTCTTGGCGACAAGTATCACGCGGTCGCGCCTGATATGCGGGGCTATAATCTGTCTGACCGTCCGGCAAAGGCAGAAGCCTATAAGATCAATCATCTGGTAAAAGACATCCTCGCGCTTGCCGCACATTTGGGTCATGAAAGTTTCTATCTGGTCTCCCATGATTGGGGGGCGGCGGTGGCCTTTGCGCTCACCATGTTTGCGCCGGACAAGGTTAAAGGGTTGATGGTCTTAAACGGCGCGCATCCCTATATCTTCGCTAAATTGCTGGAGACGAACGAAAACCAGATCGCCCACAGCAAATACATCACCGAGTTCAACGATCCTAAGATGGAAGAGAAACTTCTTGCGGATAACTGTGACTGGCTCTGGAACTGGACCTTTGCCGAACATGAAAAGAGGGGCTTGATAACACCGGATGAGAAAGCCGAGTATATCAAAGCGTGGCAGCAACCGGGGGTCGTGACAGCCATGCTCAACTACTACCGCATGTCACCGGTACGCCCACGCCCTGCGTCAAAAGGGGAGAAGGGCCTTAATCTCGATCCCAAACAGTTTATGGTTCATGTCCCAACCTACATTTTATGGGGGGAACAGGACCACGCTTTAATGCCAGAAAACCTGGATGGCATTGAAGACTTTATCCCAGACCTCGAAATTGAACGTTTTCCAGATATCAGCCACTGGGTCACCCACGAAGCCCCCGATGTAGTGTCAGAGAAGGTGGGTGCGTTTATTGAGAAGGTAAAAGGCAGAAAATAGCGCTTTTCAGTGTTGACTTTGCAGTTTGCCTAAGTATATTGCCCACTTCTGTGCAGGCCTCGTCGGCCAGCCTTATCCTTTTTATATGATTGGAATAAGTCATGTCTAAGCGTATTAACGCAAAATACAAAATTGACCGCCGTATGGGTGAAAACATCTGGGGTCGTCCTAAGAGCCCAGTAAACACTCGTGAATATGGACCAGGCCAGCACGGCCAGAGCCGTCGCGGTAAACTCTCTGACTACGGTATCCACCTTCGTGCGAAACAGAAGCTGAAAGGCTACTACGGCAACATTACGGAAAAAGGTTTCCGTCGTCTTTATAAAGAAGCCGTTCGTATGAAAGGCGATACATCCGAAAATCTTATCGGCCTGCTTGAGCGTCGTTTGGACGCGGTTGTATACCGCATGAAATTCGTTCCAACTGTGTTCGCAGCCCGTCAGTTCGTCAACCACGGCCATGTGCTGGTAAACGGAAAGAAAGTAAACATTCCTTCTTACCAGGTTAAACCAGGTGACGTGATTGAAGTTCGCGAAAAATCCAAACAGCTTGCTATCGTTCTTGAAGCGGCTGCCCTTGCTGAGCGTGACGTTCCTGAATATGTGGACGTTGACCACAAGACAATGAAAGGCACATTCAACACAGTGCCAGCGCTGTCAGACGTTCCATACCCAGTAATCATGGAACCAAACCTGATCGTGGAATTCTACTCTCGCTAATCTCAAGCGAGACGACCTCGAACAAGAAACGCTCCGCTTTGCGGGGCGTTTTTTTGTGCCCAAATCAACGATTGATAGTTTTCTACGGGTTTTCATTTACGTAAGTAAGTGCTAATCAAAAGGGGTGTCAATCAACCGGACCGTTCAAACCATGCGCTACTTTGCCCTGAGCTTTCTCATTTTTATTGCACTTCTATCGACAGCAAGTGCAAGAACACAGGTAAATGTGGGGCTTACTTCGGTTCAACCGCCCTTCGTTGTGGATGTGGAGGCTAAAAAAGGGGTTATTTTTGATCTCCTTAAAGCCTTAAATGACACACAGGAAACATATGAGTTTCTGCCGCTCCTTTATCCTGCCCGCCGCATGCTATCTGACTATAAAACACTCAATATTCATGTTGTAGCCTTTAATAATGTGAATTGGGGGTGGGTGCAGAGAGGCGGTATCCCGAGTATAAATTTAACGAACGGTAGGGATTTGTTTGTCTCACTCGCCAAGTCAGATCCCAATAAAACAGATATCACGGATATTGGCGCTGTCAGGGGATTTCACTACGCTTTTGCAGATTATGATGCAGATAAACTTGCTCGAATGCAGAATGTCAGTCTGGTTGAAAGTGAAGCAGATGTTTTGAAACTGATCAAATTCAATCGCGTCAAAAAAGGGGTGATAAGTGAAGCATTTCTAGGATGGGTGTCAATTTCTAATCCGCAACTCTACAAGATTTTAAAGATAGATCGAGCTAACCCAGATCACACCTACCACCGGCAGCTTATAAGATTGGCATCTTCCCCGATTTCTTTGGAGGAAATCGATTTACTTCTGGAAAAAATGAAAAACAATGGTGCATTACAGGCGGTATACGATAAGTATGGCCTCAATGTTCCCGATTTTTAAACAAATCGTATGATCTGGATAAGTCGCGAAAAAGTAATATAGTGGTATGTGTTATGCGAAAATTCATTTATTCCCTTTTGATCTCGGCTTTTATTCCGGGCGTTCTTGCCGCTGATGAAAAAGAAGCCGTTTTATTTGCCTGTAATGAGTTTCCCCCTCAAAAAATGGAAAACTCTGCTGATGGCAAAAAGGGAATTGACGTGGATATTCTAGAGGCTGTTTTTCAAGACATAAATATAGATTTTGAGATCAGATACTACCCCTGGAAAAGAGCCCTGCAATTGGCGCAGAATGGGAGCGTCGATGGTCTTTGTTCCTGTTCATATACCAAGGAAAGAGAACAGTATTTCCACTACACAGAGAAAATGGGGGATGTGGGAATAGGACTGTTTTATAAAACGGGGAAATCACCTGACAATATTCTGGATAATGGGAACAGGATTGGCGTTATCAGGGGGTATGCGCTCTCCAGAGATCTGGTTAAGAAGAATGTAGAAAAAGTGGATTTTAACGATGATCTGCTGGCCCTGAGAATTTTGAATGTAAACAGGATTGAAGGTTTCTATTCATATCGCGATACCGGTCTTTATCTCCTTAGAAAGAACCCGTTGATTAAGGATATCAAGTATAAGGAGTATCATTCATCCGATTATTTTAGCTGCTTTTCAAAAGAAACGTTTAACGACAGATCCCTTGTAAACAAGTTCAACAAGGGACTGAAAAAGCTGAAAGAAAACGGTGAGTACGACAAGATCCTGAACGAGTATCGCTAGTATCGCACATTAAATAATATTTATTTTTCTAATCTGATCACGTATAGTGCTTAATAATTGGGCATAGCATATATGCCTAATGGAAGGGGCTTGTATGCTGTTCAGGTATTTCTCACCATTTTTTGTCATTTTTCTTCTACTGAGTATGAATAGTGCTTCCTACGCTGATGAAACTGAAATCATCAGAAGTGAGGTTGAAGTTTACGGTCATGTGAAGCTGCTACTTCGGGTCAGTCCAGAAGAACAGTTCAGCGTGAAAGTGTATGAACCTGAAGAAGATCATTGCGTCATCGACGATAAAAAAAGCACGGCTCATGTTGCGGAGGTCTTAAGAAGCACCGGCCATCTTTATGATGAAGGAGCCGGGGAGAGTAAATTCAGAATTGATGTGGACTACTTTGTTGGTTACGACAAAAAGAAACACTGTTTGATAAGCTACGAAGTATATTTGACCGAAAATTTCGAAGTCTCGGGTTCCTTGGTAGATGTAGTCGAGGAAATATTTGACTATGAAGAAAGCCGGCCCATCGTAAAAATCAATGGGATCATTCACGCTGAAGAGCGTGATATTGATGACGTATTCCGCGTGGAGGTTGGTTCTGCAACCAAAGAGTTGATGAAGGCAATTCATGATCTTCAAAAACACATTGCCAAGAAAGCCCTAGAAGTGAAATAAGATCTTTCTCATTCTTATCATTGGATCTGTTATCACCATGAAATTCCTGAAATCCAAATCCTACACAGGCGATCGCGCGTGGGCAGCCGCTGACATTGCGGAAATTGAAGGGGCAACCGTTCGCCTTCATTGGACCGATAAGCCCTACATTTGGCATGTGAATGACGGTGACGAAGTGTTCGCTGTATTGGATGGTGAAGTTGAAATGCGTTACCGCGAAGATGGAGAGGAAAAGTCATACTTAATGACTGTTGGAGACATTTTTCATGCGGCTTCTGGCGACGAACATGTGGCCCATCCCACAGGTGAGGCGCGCATTCTTGTGATTGAGAAAAATGGAAGTATCTAGCCGCTTTCCTAATAAAGAAGGGAAGACTACCGGGCTAGCAATAGTCTTCCCCTAGACAGGATTGGTATTCCTGGAACCTGCGAGTAATTCAGGAAAAGCCCTGTCTTACTGTTTACGCAGTCAGATCCTATCTTCAATTTTTTTTAGTTTCATTGATGTCCATCAAGGCAATGACAGGAAACTTCTTGTCTTTGTTTTCCACTTTTTGGCTTGCGTCAAAGGGTTAAGACCCATATTTCTGGCTTTAACCTGAATTTGAACAATGGTGAATTGATGTTTCTATTGGATATTCTGACGGATCCGACAGCGCTAATCGCGTTGCTCACATTGATCGTTATGGAGATCGTTCTTGGGATCGATAACCTGATTTTTGTATCCATTCTCAGTAATAAGTTGCCGGAACATCAAAGAAAAACAGGCCGAATGGTAGGGATCGGACTTGCCATGTTCTTAAGGCTCGCGTTGTTGTCGCTGATCGCAGTGATCGTTTCCCTAACCAAGCCTGTCTTTGAAATTATGGATCACGCTTTTTCATGGCGTGATTTAATCATGCTGGCAGGCGGTGCGTTTCTCGTGTGGAAGGCAACAACTGAAATTCATCATCATATGCAGGGTGCAGAAGAGGCGGAAGAAGACGGCCCATCTGTTGCGCTTGGCTTTGGTACCGTGATTTTTCAGATCCTGTTGCTGGATCTCGTCTTCTCCGTGGACAGTATCATCACGGCGGTTGGTATGACCGATCAGGTCTCCATCATGGTGATAGCAGTTGTGGTTTCAGTTGGAGTTATGCTGGTCGCTGCCAATCCATTGTCGGAGTTTATTTCCCGCAATCCAACTGTTGTCATGCTGGCGCTCAGTTTCTTACTTATGATCGGCATGACGCTTGTTGCTGATGGTTTGGGATTTCATGTTCCAAAAGGCTACATCTATGCTGCGATGGCATTTTCTGCCGCGGTGGAAACACTTAACTTACTGTCACGCCGGTTTAAAAAACGGAAAAAAATTCAAAATAGCTGACAACTCAACTGTTACATAAGAGGAAACGCTCATTATTTTCTGGTGTTAGACCGAGAATAGTACAAATTTTCTAAAGCAGCATATTTTTCTGAATGCTACGTCCTATATAGCTAGCTTAGAGATAAAGGTCTCAGGGGGCTAAGTTAGTTGAAGGAGTAGTTATCGTGAAAAAAATCACCCCCTTATTTCTTGTTTTCTTTGTTGTCCAGCCCCTTTCCACTGTGTCGGCTGATCAACTGAAGTTCTGCTTTGAAAGTTGGGAGCCTTTCCATTACTTGGCAGAAGGAAAACCTACTGGAATTCAGGTGGAGTTAGTGGACAAGGCTCTGACTTCTTTAGGACATACGGTCACTTACAAACAGCTGCCATATGCTAGGTGCATAAAAGAGGTCAAAAGAGGAACATATGATGCTATCTTGCTCACCTCTGATGAAGAGCCTCTTATTCCAACTACCGTTACGCCTGTGTTTTGGGAAATGGGATTTGTTGCTCGGCCGAATTGGTCCAGCGAGAATTATAATTCCTTAGATGTATTCAATGGCAATAAAGCGGGACTAGTTAAATCATATGATTATGGTGAGGCCGTCGCCAAAGCGTCAAAAAACTGGGATCTTGAGCCGTCCACAGATGCAATTACAAACCTAAGAAAGCTATCTGCCGGACGCATTGATTTTACTTTAGTTGATCTGCCGTGGGCGCAAATGGTGGCAAAGAGAGAAGGGCTCCAAATCAAAATACTGTCTCCCACTTTTACTTCTAGCCCGCAATATACATATTTCAATGAAGGCAAAGGTATATATGTAGCGCCTTTAAGTGCAGCGGTTCAAAGCCTGATAGAAGATGGAACAGTTGATAATCTGTACCAGAAATACCTTGGGCAAAGTTATGGTCAGATTTTGGCGCGGAACAAATCTACATATGCTCCCAAATAAAAATTAGTTGTCCTCTGACGGATTTATCAGAGATGTATCAGGCTCAGATGCATCAATGATTTTTGCGACAGAACCATGAACCTTCACCCGGCGTTCCGCAATCAATTTGAGCGCTAGCGGGTAGATGCGATGTTCCTGCACAAGAATACGGGCGGCCAGATCGTCAGGTGTGTCGTCCTGCAAAATTGGAACAGCTGCCTGAGCAATGATTGGGCCGTCATCCATTTCAGGGCGCACATAGTGAACGGTGCAGCCGGTAAAGCGCGCACCTGATTCAATGGCCCGCTCATGTACATGAAGGCCTTTAAAGGCAGGCAAAAGGGACGGATGAATGTTGACGATCCGATCTCGCCATTTGTTCACAAATTCAGCTGTTAGAAGGCGCATGAAACCTGCAAGGCAGATCAAATCAACGCGCTGTTCCGTCAAATACTCACTAATGGCCGCATCAAAATCTTCGCGATTTTCATAGTCGCGGTGATTGATGACTTTCGTAGGAATATTGTGGGAAGCCGCAAATTCCAGTCCACCTGCATCAGGGTTGTTGGACAAGACCGTGACGATCTCTGCAGGGAAGCCTTCGGCCTCACATGCCCGCACCAAAGCCTGCATGTTAGACCCACGCGAGGAAATAAGAACAGCTACTCTCACTTCAGAAATGCCTCTTCCAGATCAATAATATGAACCTGTTCCGCATCATTTTCACGTTTCACAAGGCGGCCAATTCTAGTGACGTTTTCTCCATGTTCAGATAGCAGGACCTCCAGCTTATCCGCGTTTTCAGGAGAAACGGCAACGACCATTCCCATACCGCAGTTAAATGTGGTTGCAAGTTCACGTGGGGCAATATTACCAAGTTCCGCCAGCCATTTAAACAAAGGCGGCAATTCCCACGCGTTGGCATCCAGTTCGGCCACCAGATTATCCGGCAAGATCCGCGGGATGTTTTCGTATAACCCGCCACCAGTGATATGGGAGAGCGCCTTGATATATCCGGCTCGGACGCCTTCAAGGCAGCTTTTGACGTAAATTTTTGTTGGGGCAATAAGAGCGTCACCCAGTTTTACATTTTCATCAAATGGAGCCGGAGCACCAAGATCCATTTCAAAATCTGCGATCAGACGGCGAACAAGTGAGTATCCGTTGGAATGTACACCTGTTGATGAAAGACCAAGCAAAACATCGCCTTCTTCTAAGGTGTCCGCCATCAGAAGCTGATCACGTTCCACAGCGCCAACCGTAAAGCCGGCCATGTCGTAGTCACCCTTGGCATACATACCCGGCATTTCGGCGGTTTCACCACCAATAAGTGCGCAGCCTGCCTGACGGCAACCATCTGCGATACCGGCAACGATATCGCGGGTTGCTTCAACATCGAGGCCACCAGTTGCGAAATAGTCGAGGAAGAACAAAGGTTCAGCCCCTTGCACCACCAGATCATTTACGCACATGGCAACAAGGTCGATTCCGACCGTGTCATGCTTGTTCATGTCAATCGCAAGTTTCAACTTGGTGCCAACGCCATCGGTTGCGGAAACGAGTAGCGGGTCTTTAAAACCAGCTGCTTTAAGATCGAAAAGGGCACCAAACCCGCCGAGGTCTGCGTTTGCGCCGGGGCGTTTCGTGGACGCGGCAAAAGGTTTGATCTGATCTACGAGTGAGTTACCGGCTTCAATATCGACGCCTGCGTCTTTGTAGCTGTAACTTTTTTTGGAGCTATTGCTGTTCATGGGATATGCTGTATCCAAATTCCTGATACTGTTCGGGTCAACATACTTTTTTTCTTGTGGTTTGCAATGACGGAAACACAAAATAAACTAACTCTTAGGTCAACTTTTGCAGCAATTATGCTGCTTTTCCTCACCTTTTGTGCTGGGAATGCCTTCTCTGCAGGTGAAGATTTTTATACGATTAGAGGAATTTCAGTAGATAAAACAGCGGCTTCCGCGCTTGAGGCGCGTCAACAGGCTGTTGCTGAGGGGCAGCGACGTGCTTTTTCAGCTCTTTATCGGAAGTTGACATTAAAAACTGACCGTGGAGCGATGCCTCAGCTCAGTGAAGAGGAACTGACCTCCATGATCACCGGATTTCAGGTTTCTGGTGAGAAGACGTCAGCTGGTCGGTATATTGCAGATCTCAGTTATGAATTCAGACGGGAAATGATACTGCCAATCCTAGAGGCAAATAACATTCCTTATTCTGAGAGCGTTTCCAAGCCGATTGTAGTTCTTCCTGTATTTGATGACCGTGGCGTCAAGAATTTGTGGAATGAACCAAATCCCTGGCGAGATGTGTGGTTGAACATCTTCGAAGGCGGGGCAGGACCAGAAGGAAGCCAGAGCCGAAAAGATGACTGGGCACAGACAAAGTTGCTGCCGATTGTCGTCCCGTCAGGAACTATAGACGATTTTAAGGCCATTACTGTTGATCAGGCTGTTTATCTTGATAAGGACGGGGTTGCCAACATCACAGATATTTATGGCGCGGGTGCCGTATTGGTTGCCTACGCAACATTGCAGAATAACAACGGGGTTCGTCGCCTGGATATCTCTTACCAGCGGAGTGACTTTTTAAGCCCGGCTGTTGTGGAAACCTTTACTGGTGGGGATACGGATGAAGATATCTTCCGAGCTGCCATATTTGACGTGGTGCTAAACCTTCAAGAAGGGTGGAAAGATCAGAATATTTTGGATAGATCCATCCAAAATAGGCTGGCAATAACGAGTAAAATCAATAATTTGCAGGAATGGCTTCAGATCAAAGGTACGGCGTCCAACATTCCCGCTGTACAACAAATTTCTGTTCGGGAATTATCGGTTGGCAATGTGTTTTGGGAAATTTCTTTCGTAGGTGATTTAACCCAGTTAAAAAGTGCACTCGCTCAGAGAGATCTTATCTTGCAAAACGAGGAGGGCTATTGGACCCTCGGTATGTCAGGTGAGAATTGATCCGATAAGTATTTGGAATAACATTTGTGAATATCCCCAATAGCATAACGTTGGCGCGTATCTTATTCGTGCCCCTCATTGTCTGGCTGATTCTGAAAGAAGAGCGGATGGCGGCATTTGTTGTCTTCGTCCTAAGCGGTGTATCAGATGCGCTTGACGGGCTGATTGCCAAACAATTCAACTCCGTCACCCGCCTTGGTAAATATCTTGATCCATTGGCAGACAAAATTCTACTGGTCTCAATATATGTGACCCTTGGGTTTAAGGAGGACATTCCTTCCTGGCTTGTCATTCTTGTGGTAAGCCGGGATTTGCTGATTGTAGGGGGGATCCTTTTTTCTTATCTGATGGATGTTGTTGTCAAAATCAGGCCTTCAAGAATAAGCAAGGTAAACACCTTCTTTCAGATACTGCTTGCCGCGGTTGTGTTGGGGGCAGGGGCGTTGGATCTGTCTCTGGGCTTTGTTGTACCGCTAATTGTCTATACAGTAGCCATAACAACAGTTCTGTCCGGGTTTGATTATTTGCGGATGTGGATGAGAGAATATAACCAGATCGGAGCTTGAGGCTGAATGACGTTAAAACAGCAATTTAAATTCTGGGCAATTCTAACCGCGGTTTTCGTGGCAGCCTTGGTATTGCTTAGCAATATTCTTTTGCCGTTTGTGTTGGGGATGGCCGTGGCTTACTTTCTTGATCCAGTTGCAGACAAGCTGGAAGAAAAAGGAATGGGAAGGACGACCGCCACGACACTTATTGTCGGTGCTTTTATCCTGATCAGTGCCTTGGTAATTGTATTATTGGTACCGGCTTTGCTGGACCAATTAATTGGCCTGTTAAAACGCTTGCCGGGCTATGTCATTTCCCTTTACGAACTTCTAAAGCCTCTTGTGAGCCAGGTCATTGATATTCCGGGTCTGAAAGACAGTGAAGAGTTCAAAGAAATTGTGACTAAGCAATTGGGCGGCGCAGCCAGCAATATCGGGACTTTGCTTTCTAAGCTGCTGGATCAGGGACTTGCTTTCTTCAATGTGATTTCTTTGCTGGTGATTACGCCTGTCGTGGCGTTCTACCTTCTTCGTGACTGGGACCATATTGTCGCCAAGGTGGATAGTTGGCTTCCAAGGAAAAATCTTTCAGTCCTTCGTAAGCTAGCCAAGGATATTGATGATGTGCTAGCGGGTTTTGTGCGCGGGCAATCCACAGTTTGTTTGGTGTTGGCGGTTTATTATGGGGTCGCGCTGCTGTCCGTTGGATTGGAATTTGGTCTTGTGATTGGCATTATCACAGGTCTTATTTCGTTTATTCCATTCGTAGGTGCCATCGTAGGATTTATCGCTTCGGTTGGTGTCGCTTTGTTCCAGTTCTGGCCTGATTTTGTACTTATCGGTATTGTGGGCGGTATCTTTGTTGTCGGGCAGATCCTTGAGGGATATGTCTTAACGCCAAAACTGGTTGGCGAAAAAGTAGGGCTTCATCCGGTTTGGGTGATGTTTGGCTTGCTGGCAGGCGGTAGCTTGTTTGGGTTTGTAGGTGTTTTGATTGCTGTGCCTGTTGCCGCTGTTGTGGGTGTGTTAAGCCGCTTTGCCCTGTCACAATACATTGCAAGCCCGGTATATGGACGTGACGCTGCAGAAATTCCGGAAGAAGATCTGGAATTATTAGATAAATGATGCAAATACCTTTTGAATTCGATACCCGCGCGGCAAACGGGCGGGAAGACTTTCTGGTTTCAGAACCAAACGCAGAAGCCGTTGCTTGGATTGATCGTTGGCCAGATTGGCCAGGTCCTTATTTGCTGTTGGTTGGTCCTGGTCAAAGCGGGAAATCTCATCTTGGACAGGTTTGGGCAAAAAAATCCAATGCAGTAACGCTGCAGGCCTCTGATTTGCAAGATCTGGATATCACTGCACTTAACGAACTCACGTCTCAGCCGTTACTTCTTGAAGATATTGGTGAGGGGGTGGACGAGCAGTCTTTATTCCACCTTTACAATCTCGTGAAAGAGAAGGGAAGTTGCGTTCTGATGACGTCACGAACAGTTGTAAGTGAGTGGGAGCTAACCTTACCTGATCTCAAATCCCGGATGGGGGCAGTTCAGGTGGTACGCATTGGCGAACCTGATGACATGCTTTTTAGCTCGGTTCTCTTAAAACACTTTATGGACAAGCAGTTACAGGTAACACCTGAAGTTCTGCAATATCTTGTTAGTCGCCTTGAGAGGTCATTTGAGGCGGCTTCAAAGACAGTAGATGATATCGATCTTCTGTCACTGGCGCAAAAACGAAACATTACCATTCCATTGGTACGCTCTATCTTGGAGAAAAAGGAAGAATAATATGGATTTTGGAATTAAAGGCCGCAAAGCCATCGTCTGTGCCTCAAGTAAAGGACTTGGTCGTGCCTGCGCCGAAGCATTGGCTGAAGAAGGCGTGGATCTTGTGATGACAGCACGCGGTACAGAGGCCCTGGAAAAAACGGCAGAAGAAATCCGTGCAAAATATGGTGTGAATGTCACAACCGTTGCAGGTGACATCACGACAGAAGAAGGCCGCGCAGCAGTCCTTAAAGCCTGCCCAACGCCGGACATCCTCGTGAATAACGCAGGGGGGCCACCTCCAGGTGATTTTCGCGATTGGACAGTTGAGGATTGGATGAAGGCAGTGAATGCAAATATGATCACTGCGATTGAACTGATCCGCCAAACCGTTGATCATATGGAAGCACAGAAATTTGGCCGTATTGTCAATATTACCTCTGCTGCGGTGAAGGCACCGATTGATATTCTCGGTTTGTCCAACGGTGCGCGGGCAGGTTTGACGGGTTTCGTGGCAGGAATTTCACGCAAAACAGTGGCTAACAATGTGACTATCAATGGTTTGCTTCCGGGTCCATTCGACACGGATCGTTTGGCTGCCACCATGAAACCGGCAGCTGAAGCATCTGGGCGTCCAATAGAAGAGATTGCGGCAGAACGCGCTAAGATGAACCCAGCGGGTCGTTTTGGCCTCCCAGAAGAGTTTGGAGCGGCCTGTGCTTTCCTTTGCAGTGACAAGGCTGGTTTTATTACGGGCCAGAATATTCTATTGGATGGCGGCGCGTTCCCGGGTACACTGTAAGCCAAAGAAATAAAGGGGGTCTGATGAAAAAACTTGGTTTAGCAATTGGATTGGTCGCACTGTCCGCAACTTTCGCTTCTGCTTCTGAAAGTTCCGTTTTAGGACAGTGGAAGACCGAAGGGGACAAGAGTATCGTTGAGATTTCCAAATGTGGGGATAATAAATACTGTGGTAAAATTCTTTCTTTGAAAGAACCACTTGATCAAAGTGGACAACCAAAGAAAGACATCAATAATCAGGATGATAACAAAAAAAGTCAGCCTATTGTTGGTCTTCAGATTCTCTCCAATCTTGAAAAGGCTTCGGATACCCTTTGGGAAGATGGCGACATCTACAATCCAGAAGATGGAAACACTTATAACGCCGAAATGTCTTTGAAAGACGCAAATACGTTAGAAGTTAAGGGATGTTTCCTGTTTATCTGTAAAGCTCAGACGTGGCAACGGAACGGCTAGCTGATTGTTTTTATTGAAGGGTGTCATAAAAGGGTGACATCCTTCGGTTAAGTCTTTGGGGAGATAGTGTATTAAAGTCAGGATAGAGCCGTGAATTCACCTACCAATGTCAAAAATGAACTGTCCGAAGACGTAATTAATCTTCAATCACCGCAGCGTTTCATTAACCGTGAACTGTCCTGGCTATCCTTTAACTGGCGTGTTCTGGAAGAGGCTGAAAACGAAGCCCATCCTTTATTGGAACGCCTACGATTTCTAGCGATTTCTGCCACCAATCTTGATGAGTTTTACATGGTGCGTGTCGCTGGTTTGGTGGGCCAGCTCAACGCACAAGTCCCAACGTTAAGTGATGATGGTCTGACCCCGGGTCAGGCATTAGAACAGATTGAGGACAAGGCTGGACGACTTATCGCCCAGCAACAGGAAATATGGAAAACGCTTATCCATGCGATGGATGAGGAAGGAATTTCCGTTCTTCAGGAAGGTCAGCTGACGGAAGATGAAGTGAGCTGGCTGGAAATTCATTTCGAGGAACAGATTTTCCCGCTTTTGACCCCGATGGCTATTGACCCTTCTCATCCGTTCCCCTTTATCCAAAATCTGGGATTTGGCATGATCCTTCAGATGGAAGCCCAAAAAGATGGGCCAAAACTGAACGCGCTTTTGCCTTTACCGCAAACCATCAGTCGCTTTGTGCGCTTACCTGGGGATGCCATTCGGTATATTGCCCTGGAGCATATCGTGCATTTGTTCCTGGATAAGTTGTTTCCAGGTTATACGGTTGCAGGTAAGGGCCTTTTCCGCCTCATCCGTGATAGTGATCTGGAAGTTGAAGAAGAAGCGGAAGATTTGGTTCGCTTGTTTGAGACGGCCTTGAAACGCCGCCGCCGCGGGAGTGTTATCCGCTTGAAAGTGGACAAAGGAATGCCGGAAGGTCTGGTGACGTTCCTGTCCGAAAAGTTAGGGGTGGACCGCCGGGCGATAATTGAAATTGACGGTATTCTCGGGATCTCTCATATCTCGCAATTGATTACAGCGGAACGCCCCGATCTTTGCTTTGAACCTGCAGAACCCCGCTATCCTGAACGGGTGAGAGATGCGGGCGGTAATATTCTGGAAGCCATCAGCACCAAAGATTTCGTTGTTCATCACCCTTATGAAAGTTTTGACGTGGTGGTACAGTTTCTGCGGCAAGCCGCGGCTGATCCCGATGTTGTTGCCATCAAACACACACTTTACAGAACATCTTCCGATAGCCCCATCATTAAGGCGCTGATTGAAGCGGCCGAAGCAGGTAAATCAGTAACTGCGCTTATTGAACTGAAGGCCCGGTTTGATGAAGAGGCAAACATTCGGTGGGCACGTGATCTGGAGCGGGCAGGGGCACAAGTCATCTACGGTTTCTTTGACCTTAAGACCCACGCTAAAGTGTCTGTGGTTGTTCGGCGTGAAGGAGCGGCGCTGAAAAGCTATATGCATTTTGGAACAGGCAACTATCACCCAACAAATGCGCGGATCTATACCGACTGCTCCTATTTTACGGATGATCCGGTGCTGGCAAAAGATGTGACCCTGATGTTTAATTACATTACGGGATATGCAATGCCAAAAGGTCTGTCCAAGCTCTATCTGTCACCGCATAACATGCGGAATACATTGATGGAACTGATCGACAAAGAGATCGCTTTTGCAAAAGAAGGAAAACCCGCCACCGTATGGGCGAAGATGAATTCTCTGGTAGATGCCAAAATCATCGACAAGCTCTACGAAGCCAGCAATGCAGGTGTGACAATCCGGCTTATTGTGCGCGGGATATGTTGTCTGCGGCCCGGGGTGCCAGGGATGTCAGAGAATATTCATGTGAAAAGCATCGTGGGACGTTTTCTTGAACATTCACGGATCGTATGCTTTGGAAATGGATATGAAATGCCGTCTTCAAATGCAAAAGTCTTTATCTCATCAGCGGATTGGATGCCCCGAAACTTTGATCGGCGCGTGGAAACACTTGTTCCGCTTGAGAATGAAACAGTACACCGGCAAGTGCTGGATCAGATCATGGTTGCCAACCTGAAAGACACCCAGCAGACCTGGACCCTGGATGGTGATGGGAATTACATTCGCCATCCTGACGTGAAAAAACCTTTCTCCGCGCACAACTATTTTTTGACCAATCCGTCCCTTTCAGGTAGGGGTAAAGCATTGAAGGTGAATAACCCGGTGCCAATTTTGACACCGCCAGAATAATGGTCAGAAAAAGAGTATCGTTTTGCAGGACTTTCTTGATAGGGGAAGAAGGGACCTGGTTCAATCCAGTGCACCCCGGCAGAGATTAACAGCCGTTATTGATATCGGTTCCAACTCTGTTCGTTTGGTTGTCTTTGACGGCCCATCCCGCGTACCCATGCCGAAGTTTAATGAAAAAGTGCTTTGCGGACTTGGTCGGGATCTTGGACATTCCTCTCTTCTTGGCGAAGACGCCATGGAAGAAGCGATGACCGCCTTGAAGCGTTATGCGGCGCTTGTAAATCACATGGGCATTGATCGTGTGCTTGTAGCAGCGACAGCGGCGGTTCGTGAGGCGGACAATGGTGCGGAATTTGTTTCTGACATTGAGCAGGAATGTGATCTCAACGTTCAGGTGTTGAGCGGGAAACAGGAAGCCCGCTACGCAGGACTTGGCGTTTTGTCAGGCATGCCTTACGCCAATGGCCTTGTCGGTGACCTCGGTGGTGGTAGTCTTGAGCTTGTCCGTGTTGGCGACAGCAAAATCGGGGACACAGCGACTTTGCCATTAGGTGCTTTGCGTCTGTCTCGAATGGGGATGGATGATAAAGAGCTAAAAAAATATGTCTCTAGGCAGATTAAAGAAATCAGCTGGCTGAACGACCAGAAGGGTAAGAGTTTCTATGTGGTGGGTGGTGCATGGCGTGCAATGGCCCGCTATCACATGTCCAAGACAAACCACCCGATTAACATCATTCATAACTACAAATTGAAGGTGAGTGATGTTCTTGAACTGATCGAGGATATCCTGAACAAAAGCGAAGAAGAGATTGCTGCGGTACCACTGGTTCCGAGCTCTCGGGTTTCGACCATGAAAACCGCCGCGCGGATCATGAAGCAGGTTCTTAAGACTGTTGAGCCGAAGAATGTAGTCTTTTCAGCAAATGGTCTTCGTGAAGGCATGTTGTTCTCAGAGATCAAGAAGAACGTGCGAAAGCAGGACCCGCTTCTTGAAGCATGTCGGGACATGGCAGCGAAAGAAGGCCGTTTTGCTGAACATGGTGAAGAGATTTACAACTGGTTGAAGCCCGTCTTTACAGATATTGGTGTCAAAGGCCAGCGTTTGGCGTTAGCGGCTTCTACCTTGTCTGATATCGCATGGACCATGAGCAGTGATTATCGCGCAGGACAAGCCTTCCGCCGCATTTTCCGCGCACCGTTTAGCGGTATTGGCCATAAAGGCCGTGCCATTGTCGCGCTGGCGGTGTACGCGCGTTATAATGGTAATCTGATTGGTAACGCCCCTGAAGACGGAATTGCTTTAATCGGGGAAGAAGAGCGAAATCATGCCCTTAGTCTTGGTCTTGCACTTAGATTGTCTCATACATTGAGCGGTGGTACGCAAGGCATTTTACCCCATACAAGCCTTTATATGAGCGATGAAAATCTGGTACTCAGTGTCCCCGAAGAGTTGTCAGTTCTTCTGGGAACAAATGTCGACAAGCGGCTTACAGCCTTTGCGGAAAGTAAAGGCCGCAATGCCGTTCTGAAAGTTGTCAAAGTTTGATGACGTGAATATTCTTGCCCTTGATGGTGAAGGCAATTTTCCCCGCTTTCAGATCAAGGGCATCCTTCCCAAAGACTTCATAGCGCCAGCCCTTCAAGGCCGGAACATCGGCGTCGCTACCGGCCGCGATTTTTTCAAGGTCACCTGTTGAGCAGACCAGTTTCTGTGCCACATCATTTTCTTCGCAACGCATTTTAAGCATCACGCGAAGCAAATCCATTAAAGGCCCAAGACCTTTCGGCAAAGGTTCTTTCTTGGCAACCACGGGGCACTGATCATCAGGAATAGAGCGCCCCTGTTCAATGGCAGCAAGCAGGCTTGCGCCCATATGTCCTTCTGCAAATTTATTGCCGATCCCTCGAACGTGAGAGAGCTTCTCTGCGTTTTTGGGAGGATTTGACGCGATATCCAGCAAGGCCTCGTCCCGTAAGATGCGGTTGCGCGGCATATCCTGTTTATGCGCCTGCGTTTCCCGCCAAGCGGCTACGGCTTGTAGAATGGCAAGGAAACGTGGTTTGTTATTGCGGGTTTTGATCCGCTTCCAAGCATGTTCCGGTGGCGTGAAATAAGTTTCTTCTGATTGGAGTATTTTCATTTCAGATACCAGCCAGTTGGCGCGGCCTGTCTCTTCCAAGGTGGCCTTCAGGCTTTTGTAGGCATCACGCAGGAAAGTGACGTCTGCTTCTGCATAGGAGAGCTGACGATCGGTGAGGGGGCGGCGAGACCAATCTGTAAACCTGGAGGACTTGTCGATTTGTGCTCCTGCTAATTTGGTCACCAATGTATCGTATCCGACTGACTCGCCAAACCCGCAGACCATGGCGGCAACCTGAGTGTCAAATATCGGTGTAGGAACTTTGCCCGTCAAACGATGGAAAATCTCCAAATCCTGACGACCCGCATGAAATACCTTTATAACATCTTCATTTTGAAGAAGATCGAAGAGGGGGGCCAGATCAATCCCCTTGGAGAGCGGATCTACAATGGCGGATTCATCATCACTTGCTAACTGGACAAGGCAGAGCTGCGGCCAGAAGGTGTTCTCCCTCAGAAATTCTGTATCAATGGTAATGTAAGGGTGTTGGGACAGGCGTTTACATAGGGCGTCTAGGTTTTCAGTATTTGTTATAATCTGCATATTATTTTTTCTGGTCAAAGCGCACCCTTACGCGACTGAAGAATGGTAAATTGACCCCTGTTATCCAATTCAAGTAAATTTCCTGTTCCGTTATACACAAAGAAAGTTGGCCTGCGTCAAAAAAGTATGTAATACAGGCGTCTTGATACCAGAAATTCTGGAAAATGGTCTAAAAGGTTAAAGAGAAAACTGATGCATAGCTATCGTACACATAATTGTGCCGAGTTGCGGGATACAAATGTCGGCGAAACTGTTCGCCTTTCCGGTTGGGTTCACCGTAAGAGGGACCACGGTAATTTGCTCTTTATTGACCTGCGTGACCATTATGGGATTACGCAATGCGTGATCGAAACAGATGTTGAAATCTTCAGTCAGGTTGAAGCTGTTCGTTCTGAAAGTGTGATCACCGTAACGGGTAAAGTTGTTGCCCGCAGTGACGAGACTATCAACCCAAATCTGCCAACTGGTCAGATTGAAGTTGATATCACAGATTTCGCTCTGCAGTCCGCTGCGGATGATCTGCCAATGCCGGTTTTTGGTGAACAGGAATACCCAGAGGAAATTCGTCTGCGCCACCGTTATCTGGACCTTCGCCGCGAACGTCTGCACAATAACATTGTTCTGCGCTCCCAAGTGATCTCCACTCTGCGCACCAGCATGATTGATCAGGGCTTTATGGAGTTCCAGACACCGATCCTGACAGCCTCTTCTCCAGAAGGTGCGCGTGACTTCCTGGTGCCAAGCCGAATGCACCCAGGCCAGTTCTATGCTTTGCCGCAGGCACCGCAGCAGTTTAAGCAGCTTGTCATGATGTCTGGTTTCGATCGCTACTTCCAGATCGCACCTTGTTTCCGTGATGAAGACGCGCGTGCGGACCGTAGCCCTGGCGAGTTCTACCAGCTTGATATCGAAATGGCGTTTGTAACACAGGAAGATGTGTTTAACGCGGTTGAGCCTGTGCTGACAAATGTGTTCCAGAAATTTGCGGGTGACCGTAAAGTTGAAACACCATTCCAGCGTATTCCATTTGATGACGCGATGATGAAATACGGTTCTGACAAACCAGATCTTCGTAACCCGATCATTCTGTCAGATGTAACCGAAGTCTTCCGTGGCTCAGGTTTTGGTCTGTTCGCTAAATCTGTTGAAAACGGATCCGTAGTGCGTGCAATCCCGGCACCGGGTGCTGGCGATCGCGCACGTAGCTTCTTCGACAAAATGAACGATTGGGCACGTAAAGAAGGCGCAGGTGGACTTGGTTACATCATCTTTAAAGACGGTGAAGCAAAAGGTCCGATTGCTAAAAATCTTGACGAAGATCGTCTGGCACAAATTCAGGAAATTGCCGGCGTCAAAGATGGCGATGGTATTTTCTTCGCCTGTGATAAAGAACTGGCTGCCGCTGAACTTGCTGGCAAAGCCCGTAATATCATTGGTAACGACCTTGATATCTGCGAAAAAGATGTCTTCAAATTCTGCTGGGTCATCGACTTCCCAATGTTCGAATATGACGAGAAAGAGAAGAAAATCGATTTCAGTCATAACCCGTTCTCCATGCCGCAAGGTGGTCTGGAAGCGTTGGAAAACATGGATCCGTTGGAAATCAAAGGTTACCAGTATGATATCGTCTGTAACGGTATCGAACTGTCCTCCGGTGCGATCCGTAACCACCGCCCAGAAATCATGATGAAAGCATTTGAAATTGCGGGTTATGACAGCTCTGTGGTGGAAGATCGTTTCGGTGGCATGTTGAATGCATTCCGTTACGGCGCGCCTCCGCACGGTGGTATTGCCCCAGGTGTTGACCGTATTGTTATGCTTCTTGCAGATGAGCCAAATATCCGTGAAGTTATCCTGTTCCCAATGAACCAGCAGGCACAGGATCTTATGATGCAGGCACCTGCACCTGTGCCGCCTAAGAACCTTCGGGAATTGCATATCCGGACGGTGATGCCGGAGCCAAAACCGGAAAGTTAAATCATATATTTAAAAAGCTCGCTTCGGCGGGCTTTTTATTTGCTCTTTTTTAATACATCTCCGCGTAGTCTTATCCCAATATGTATATGGGGAGACCTTCGTGGTTGAAACATCCAAATTAAATGAACTGAGAGATGACAAAGAACGCTTTGTCGCTTTTTCGTTTGCTGCAGCTGATCTTCTAATAGAGCTCGATAAGAAGGGTAATATCTGCTTCGTCTCTGGTGCCTCCAAGGGGATTACGGGCAAATCCATCGAAGAACTGATGGGCAGTTCATTTGTTGATATTCTGGATCCATTGGATCAACGTGTTGTCAGCTACCTACTCTCCAATATGAAAGAAGGGCAAAGAATTACCCCTGTATCCGCGAGAATGAGCAGTACAGATGTTTTTGCCGTGATCGGTGCCTGTAGTCTTCCCAGAACCCATGGTCATATCTATCTGACGATCAATGTAACCGGCCTTCCCGCCGCACAATCCTTATCTGTCAAGCGTGATAAAGAAACCGGTTTGCTGGAGAAAAATGATTTTCTTCAATTGGCAAATGATCAACTTTCCATCGCTGCAGATACCGGCCAGGATTTAGAACTGACATTGCTGCATCTGGATAATTTGAAGGATATGGCGGATGCCACACCTGAAAGCCAGATGGATGAATTTTTTGAGCAAATGGGCAGCATTTTAAGAAGCTACTCGGTTGGTGGTGACAGTGCGGGCCGGATCGATGGTGACAAATATGGTGTCCTGCATAGCAAAAATCTCGATGGCAAAGTTCTACAGGAAAAAGTAGAAAATATTTCCGAAGAGATCTCTCCTGGTAATGGTGTGAAGGTGTCTCCTTCCTCTGTGAGCCTTGATAAAGGTAATTTGTCTAAGGAAAATGCCAGTAATGCACTGATGTTCGTCATTAACAGTTTTGTTGATGCGGAGGATGGGACATTCGAGATTGAAAGTCTTGCAGATGGATTGCAGGGGCGGATGGAAAATACGATGAATCGTATTTCCAAACTGAAATCCGTCTTTCTGAAACATGATTTTAATCTGGTGTATCAGCCAATCGTGCATCTGGTTGATGAAAAACCTCATCATTATGAAGTGTTGTGCCGCTTTAAAGAAGGGGAGTCCCCGTTCGAGACGGTCACATTCGCGGAAGAAGTCGGTATTATTCTTGATCTGGATCTCGCGGTGTACAAAAAATCCGTGGAGTATTTGAAGAGCTTTAAGCCTAAGGGCCAAGAAACACCTCATCTGGCGGTTAACATTTCAGGACATTCAATTGAATCAAATGAGTTTATTGACTCCTTGATGCAATTGGTGAATGAAAACAAGGATGTAAGTGGCAATATTGGGTTGGAACTTACAGAAACCTCGCAGGTGAAAGACCTTGTTCGTGCAGAGCGGGTTATCCAAAAATTCCGGGAAAAAGGTATTCATGTGAGTCTGGATGACATGGGTGCGGGCGCCGCATCCTTTCAGTATATTCGGGCGTTGAATACTGACTTCGTTAAGATCGACGGCGGTTATGTGCGTGATGTATTGAATAATGATCGTGATAAAGCCATTCTTCGCAGCATGTCGCAACTCTGTCATGACCTGAAAATCGGAACCATTGCCGAAATGGTTGAAACCAAGGAGCATGTGGATCTCTTAAGGTCATTAAGAGTGGATTACGGGCAGGGATGGTTATTCAGCAAACCATTGCCTGAAATTGAAGCACCTAAAGTTAAGCGCTCCATCACTATGAATGCCAGAAGAAAAGGTTACAAAACCGGTTGGGGGTAATAAAAAAGCCCGAATCCTTGGGAGGATCCGGGCAAATTTGCGCAATACTTACTGTGCACTACTCATTACTCGTAACCTGTACTACAGGCGTTTCACTCCCCCGGAAGGCTGGACGTACCCTCGGTGAAACTACCCCTCAAAGACTTCTGACTAGGGAAAAAACAGAAGTCAGCTTAGGGACCTGTATTTGATCGGGCAGATGCGTCGTTTTTAAACCGATCAGGAACACCCGCTGGTCGAACCGCAGGTATCACACTTCATACAGGTCCCATTCCGAACAAGAGTGAAATTGCCGCATTCCGTGCAGCTATCACCCTCATATCCCTTCATACGCGCTTCCATCACTTTATCCATACGAGAGGAGGAGGCGCTTGAACTTCCACTGCTGGTTGACGTTGAAACAGTTGCCGCAGACATCGTGGCACTTGTCGCGCCGTCCGTCCCGGTTTGAACTGTTGCTGTCGCAGCACTTGCGGTCAAGTTCATGTGCGACAGCCCGCCTTGCAGAACTTCAAAATTCTTGGAGCGAATGTAACCGGTGGAAGTCAAATTAATTACATTGTCTAGTTGAGTTGACATTTCCTGACGTTCATCTTCCGCGATCTCAGCTTGAGCTTCGCCGCCGCCAATGGCATCTGTGCGAAGATCATCCAGATCCACATGGGCCAGATCATTTCGGCCGAGGTAGGAAATAGCCAGTTCGCGGAACAGATAATCCAGAATAGATGTGGACATCTTGATTGCGTCATTGCCTTCTACAATGCCTGATGGTTCAAAGCGCGTGAAAGTGTATGCCTCGACAAATTCTTCCAGTGGAACGCCGTATTGCAGTCCAATCGAGATCGCAATGGCGAAGTTATTCATCAAGCTGCGGAAGGCGGCGCCTTCTTTATGCATATCAATAAACAGCTCGCCGATTGATCCATCGTCATATTCACCAGTCCGCAAATAAACTTTGTGCCCGCCGACAACGGCTTTCTGAGTATAACCTTTACGGCGTGTTGGCAGTTTGCGGCGTCCTTGAATGACTTTTTCAACAATCCGTTCTGCAATGACGGTGCTTGCCGCCGCCGGAGATGCCTTCGCCACCTCTTCCAGTTCCATTTCATCTTCTTCATCAATGGAAATAGCAGACAATGGCTGGCTGAGCTTGGAGCCGTCACGATAGAGCGCGTTGGCTTTCAGACCCAGTTTCCAGGATAGCATGTAGGCGCTTTTACAATCTTCAACAGTGCTGGAATTTGCCATGTTAATCGTTTTGGAAATCGCACCAGAGATAAAGGGTTGAGATGCCGCCATCATGAGAATATGGCTATCAACAGAAAGGTAGCGCTTGCCGATGCGACCACATGGGTTGGCACAGTCAAAGACAGGTAGGTGCTCCTCTTTCAGGTGAGGGGCACCCTCAACAGTCATTGTACCGCAGCAATACGCATTGGCTTCTTCGATTTCTTTTTTGCTAAAACCGATGGTGGCCAGCATATCGAAGTTATAGTCGTTGAGGTCGTCAGCGTTCAGACCCAGAACATTAACGCAGAAATCTTCGCCCAATGTGAATTTGTTGAATACAAATTTGATATCGAAACTAGTGGCCAGACCTTGTTCGATGGCCTCCAGTGCATCATCACTGAAACCTTTTTCCCGAAGGGTCAGGTGGTTGACACCCGGCGCATCCTGCAAGGTTCCATGACCCACAGCATAGGCAATGATGTCATTGGTCTGCATGCGGTCGTAACCAAGTTTCTGCAGAGCTTCCGGAATGGTGCGGTTGATAATTTTGAAATAACCGCCGCCGGCAAGTTTCTTGAATTTCACTGTGGCGAAGTCGGGTTCAATCCCTGTCGTGTCACAATCCATCACTAGGCCGATTGTGCCAGTAGGTGCGATAACCGTCGCTTGCGCATTGCGATAACCATGTTCTTTACCAAGAGCCAAAGCATGATCCCATGCGTTTTGCGCAGCTTCCACCAGATCTTTATCCTGGCAGTTATCAATATCCAGTGCTACGGGATCAACAGAAAGGCCTTCATAGGCGGAAGGCGCCCCAAAGGCGGCATTGCGATGGTTGGCAACAACGCGCAGCATATCTTTAGCGTTTTTCTTGTAACCTGGGAAGGCACCCAGTTCAGCCGCCATTTCAGCACTTGTTTCGTAAGATGTACCTGTCATCAGCGCGGAGATCGCGCCGCAAAGCGCACGGCCTTCGTCACTGTCATATGGCAGACCTTGCGACATCAGAAGGCCGCCAATGTTGGCAAAGCCAAGGCCCAAAGTGCGGAATTTATAAGACAGTTTGGCAATTTCCTCTGATGGGAACTGTGCCATCAGAACAGAGATTTCCAGTGTGATTGTCCAGAGGCGACATGCGTGGATAAAGCCTTCAACATCGAAGCTTTTATCAGCACGGCGGAAATTCATAAGGTTCAGGGAAGCAAGGTTACAGGCCGTGTCATCCAGGAACATATATTCTGAGCAAGGGTTGGACGCGTTAATACGACCATCCTGCGGACATGTATGCCAATCGTTAATTGTGGTGTCATACTGCAGGCCCGGATCCGCAGATTGCCAGGCACTTTCACCGATTTTTTCCCACAGATCACGGGCTTTCACGGTTTTGGCAATTTTTCCGTCCGTGCGGCGGATCAGATTCCAATCCCCGTCGTCCTGTACGGCTTGCAGGAACTCGTCTGTCACACGAACAGAGTTGTTGGAGTTCTGTCCAGAAACGCTGAGATACGCTTCTGAGTCCCAATCAGTGTTGTAAGTGGAAAATTCAATTTCAGTGTAACCCTGTTTGGCAAATTCGATCACGCGCTGAATGTAGTTTTCTGGGACCATTGCCTTGCGGGCACCAATAATCGCTTTTCTAAGGGCTGGATTTTCAGCGGTGTTATAGGCCTCATCGCCTTCAGTTTCCGTGCAGGCTTTCATCACTTCGTTAAGATGCTTGGCGCATAACTTGGAGCCAGCAACAAGTGCAGCTACCTTTTGCTCTTCAACCGCTTTCCATTCGATATATTCTTCAATATCCGGGTGATCCACATCCAGTGTCACCATCTTGGCGGCGCGGCGTGTTGTGCCACCTGATTTGATCGCACCAGCTGCGCGGTCACCAATTTTCAGGAAGCTCATCAGGCCGGAGGATTTGCCGCCGCCGGAGAGAGATTCCCCTTCGCCGCGGATATTGGAGAAGTTGGTTCCAGTACCAGAGCCGTATTTAAAGAGGCGTGCTTCACGAACCCAGAGGTCCATAATGCCGCCATCATTTACCAGATCATCCCCCACGGACTGAATGAAGCAGGCATGTGGCTGTGGATGCTCATAGGAGTTTACGGATTTCTTCAGTTTACCGGTTTTATAGTCCACATAAGAATGGCCCTGAGCCGGTCCTGAAATGCCATAAGCCCAGTGAAGGCCGGTGTTAAACCATTGCGGGGAGTTAGGTGCCGCCATTTGTTTGGCGAGCATGTAACGCATGTCGTCGAAATAGGCTTCGGCGTCGTCTTCAGTATCGAAGTAGCCGCCTTTCCAGCCCCAATATGTCCAGGTACCTGCGAGGCGGTCAAACACTTGTGTTGCAGATGTTTCACCAATGTAGCGTTCGTCTTCTGGAAGGTCCGCCAGAGCTTCTTCGTCAGCGACCTGACGGGACAGCCAAGTTGGTACGTCTTTTTCTTCGTCAAGTTTCAGGCGGGCAGGGACGCCAGCTTTACGGAAGTATTTCTGTGCGATGATATCGCAGGCGACCTGAGACCATTCAGCAGGAACATCAATACCGTCGAGCTTAAAGACTACCGATCCATCCGGGTTTCGAATTTCACTGGTCGCCTGACGAAATTTGATTTTGGCATATGGTGATGAATTCGCATCCGTAAATCGACGTGAAACCCGCATTGAAGACCCCAATAATTAAATCATAATTGACTGCTTATTTCCCCTGCCAACGATGAGAAAGTTCAGTTTTTTCGCGGTCTGCGATCTCCCTGCGTCACCATATGTGGTGTATGTTCTCCCCGATAGCCACAAGACCTTAGCCAAGGGAAAAGTACCATGTCAACGATTCAATACTGGTTTAAAACACAATATATAGCGCCTGTGTTGCGCGACGGTTTCTATATGATGATTTTGTGGCAGTTTTTTGACACTTCCAGTTTTGCAAGAAAAAAATAGGTGCGAGATATAAAAAACATATGCCTCAAAAACAGGCAAAATTGATCGCCATATCAACGCTACAAAATAAGAATCACATTCTTGTTATCTGAATTTTACGGCATCGGCGGATTGATATGCCGCATTTACCAAATTTTTGCTTTAGATATGTAAAGTTAGACTGGACGGGAAGGGTGTTGAGTGCCATATTCCCCCGAAACTTTGTAAGTTTTCTGAGAAGAGAGAATATTATGGCGACGCTTGGAACATTGCTTTTTACATGGCGTAAGGGTGAACAAGTCGGTGAAGACGAGTTCGGTAACCGTTACTACAAGGAAAAAGGAAAACCAACAGGTGTACTGGGGCGGGAACGTCGCTGGGTGATTTACAAAGGGAAACCTGAAGCCTCCAAAGTGCCGGCTGCATGGCATATCTGGCTTCATCACACCACAGATCTGCTGCCTGCGGATCAAAATGTTGCAAAGAACAACTGGGAAGAAGATCACCTGCCAAACCTGACAGGTACTGATTTTGCTTACCATCCGGGTGGATCCGTGGTGAAACCTGGTGAACGTCAGAAAAGTACGGCTGACTATGAAGCGTGGAAGCCTGAATAAGGCGCCACATTTTTGCCAGCAATTAGAAGTAGTGCTGGTAGGGTGATTTGTGACCTGACCTAAAGGGGGTTGGTTTTGGGAAACAATATAGTTGAGACCATTATTGGTGCTGTTGTGTTGGCTTTTGCGGCCATCTTTCTTGTGTTTGCTTATAGAACAGCAGACATTGGTGCCGGCGGAAACGGACTTAACCTTATTGCCAAATTCGATCAGGTGGACGGCCTTCAAGTGGGCAGCGATGTCCGTATGAGCGGTATCAAGGTCGGTACAGTTACAAGCCAGACACTAGATACTGAATCTTATCGTGCTGTGATTGGCTTCAGTATCAATGATGAAATTAAGCTTCCTGAAGACAGTGCTGCCAAAATCGCGTCAGAAAGCCTTCTTGGCGGAAGTTATCTTGATCTGGAACCTGGTGGTGCGGAAGATATGCTGGGCGAAGGTGATGAGGTCACTTTCACTCAGAGCTCCGTCAGCCTAATGGATTTGATCGGTCAGGCCATCTTCAGCGCAACATCGGATGACGATAAATAGTCGTGCTAAGAACCTCAACTAACTATTTGAAAATTCTGAGCATTGCTGTGTTGTCGGCGGTGCTTTATGCGGGTGCCGCACAGGCAGAAGATCTGATTGGTAGTGCGGTTAAGTTGAGGGCGTTGGATAAGATCACGGGCCGCACACAGGATATCGTTATCCCCATTGATGAGGCGGTTAAGTATGGCACGTTGGACATTACCGCAAGAAAGTGCCTGAAGCGTCCGCCGGAAGAAACACCAGAGACAACAACTTTTCTGGAAATTCGTGAAACCCCACAAGATGAAGATCCGATCATTCAGTTTATGGGCTGGATGTTTGCGTCAAGTCCGGCACTGAATGCGCTTGAACACCCTGTCTATGATGTCTGGGTGATCGACTGTATTATTTCGTCTGACGAGGCGTCAGAGGCCAAGGAATAGAAGTCGCCTTCGAAGCTGAGCGCTTGATCCAGACGGCGATGATATTCTTCCCGGGAAATCTCCACCGCTCCAAGAGATGCCAGATGGTCCGTTAAGAACTGAGTATCCAGCAAATGAAAACCGCCTTTGTTAAGGCGCGCTACAAGATAGCAAAGGGCCAGTTTACTTGTATTGCTCTCTATCGAGAACATGCTTTCCCCGCAGAAAACGGCGTTAAATGACACCCCATACAGGCCACCAACCAATGTATCGTCGCGCCAAACCTCAATAGAATGGGCGTGACCTTGTTGATGCAACTCAGTGTAGAGATCAAGGATGGTTCGGTTAATCCAGGTGTTTTCACGGCCTTTTGCAGGCTTGGCGCAAGACTTCATAACTTGTCGAAAAGCCTTGTCGACCGTGACTGTGTAGGGATTTTTGCGGATCAATTTGCGCATACTGCGGGAGAGATGGAACTCATCAAGCGGGAAGATGCCGCGCCACTCAGGATCAACCCAGAAAAGGTCCGGGTCATCTTGTGATTCAGCCATGGGAAATATCCCATGGCTGTATGCAGTAAGTAGAATTTCTGGTGTCAGAACTGTCATACTAAGGTCGGAAGAAGCTGTTTAAGCCTTTCCATCAATGAATTTTTCAAGCCAGTGAATATTGTAATCACCTTTTTGGAAATCTTCATTGGCAAGTAGACGTTGATGCAGTGGCAAGGTTGTCTTGATGCCTCCTACAACAAACTCTTCCAAGGACCGGTTCAGACGCGCCATACATTCCTCACGGTTGCTTCCGTGAACAATCAGTTTGGCAATCAAGCTGTCGTAGTAAGGCGGAACGGAATAACCGGAATAAAGGGCTGAATCTACACGAACACCAAGACCCCCCGGCGCATGATATTCCAAAATAGGGCCTGGACATGCAGCAAAGGTATCTGGATCTTCCGCCGTAATACGGCATTCGATGGAATGACCGGAAAACTTGATGTCATCCTGTGTCAGGGTGAGCTTTTCACCATTGGCGACACGGATCTGCTCACGAACCAAATCAAGACCTGTGATCATTTCCGTGACCGGGTGTTCCACTTGAAGGCGCGTATTCATTTCAATGAAATAGAATTCTTCATTTTCATAGAGGAACTCGATAGTGCCTACACCCTCATAACCCATGTCGCGAATAGCAGCAGCACATTTGTCACCGATATCAGAACGAAGTTTGTCAGTGAGAGCAGGAGATGGTGTTTCTTCCAGAGCTTTCTGGTGGCGACGTTGCAATGAACAATCGCGTTCACCCAGATGAACCACATTTCCTTGACCATCTGCCAAAATCTGAATTTCAATATGGCGCGGGGTCGTTAGATATTTCTCGATATAGACAGCATCATCACCGAAGGCCAGTTTTGCTTCCGCACGGGCGGAAGAGAATGCTTCAGAGATATCGGCTTCGGTTTGGGCCACTTTCATGCCGCGACCACCACCACCTGAGGAGGCTTTGATAATGACCGGATAGCCCATGCCACCAGCAATCTTTTTAGCATCTTCAATGGTTTTAACTTCACCGTCAGAACCCGGAACGCACGGAACGCCAAGTTTCTTCATGGTGTCTTTGGCTGTAATTTTATCACCCATCATACGGATATGATCTGCGGATGGGCCGATAAATTTGATGCCATGCGCAGTTACAATATCCACGAATTTGGCATTCTCGGACAGGAAGCCATAACCCGGATGGATGGCATCCGCATTTGTAACTTCAGCCGCTGCAATGATGGATGGAATGTTGAGATAACTGACGGCCGGGCTTGGGGGGCCAATACAGACGCTTTCATCAGCAAGGCGCACATGCATGGCATCTGCATCCGCTTCTGAATGAACTGCAACAGTCTGGATTCCCATTTCACGACATGCCCGCAGGACACGAAGTGCAATCTCACCCCTGTTTGCAATGAGGACTTTTTTAATCATAGGGAACTACCTGCCTTATTCGATAACGACAAGTGGCTGACCAAATTCAACGGGTGCTTCATTGGAAACCAGAATATCCACAATTTTACCGCCTTTAGGGGCCGCAATTGGATTCATGGTTTTCATGGCTTCAACGATCAGCAGTGTCTGGCCTTGTGCAATGGTGTCGCCAACGCTGATAAAATTCGCCGCGCCTGGCTCTGGCGCCAGATATGCTGTGCCGACCATTGGGGACTTGACGGCCCCTGGATGTACGCCAGCGTCAGCCGCTGGTGCTACTTCAGCGGGGGCCGGTGCTGCTACTGGAGCGGCAGGTGCTGCAACAGGTGCCGCGGCTGCAACAGTGGTGACACCACTGGAGCCTCTGGACACGCGCAAACGGTGGTTACCGCTTTCAACCTCGATTTCACCAAGACCTGTCTCATTCATGATTTCCGCGAGTTCGCGAATGACTTTTCTGTCGATGTCCAGTTTACTCATCGTGTTCGACTTTTCATTTCCGTTGTTCAAATTTGTTAGCAAGTGCGTCTAGAGCTAATAGATAGCTATCAACTCCAAATCCGCAAATAATTCCTTCCGCAACAGGAGAGATGAAGCTGTGATGGCGAAATTCTTCCCGCGCGAAAGTGTTGGATATGTGTACTTCAATGGTTGGTAGTCCGACAGACTTGATCGCATCCATTAGCGCAACAGACGTATGTGTATACGCAGCCGCATTAATGATAATGCCATCATGCTGTCCCAAAGCACCTTGAATAGCGTCCACAAGGGCGCCCTCGCTGTTGCTTTGCATAAATCCGATCGCCAAGCCACGGCTGGCTGCATGCTGCTCGCATCTTTCCCGAATATCATTGAGCGTTAAATGCCCATAGATCTCGGGCTCCCTTGTGCCCAGCATGTTCAGATTTGGTCCATTAATGACTAGAACTGACTTTCCCATTTCCACCCCAGATTGGCCTTTTGCCAGTGAGTTGTGACAGACCCTTATAAAGCAGTTTTCGGTGATGATAAAGCCGAACCGGAGCTTATTGTGAAGAAAGTATGACATTAGGGTCTGACAGAGGTTGCATCTGCCGCCGAGCCAAACCATAATCTGCCCATATTCGCAGTTTTAACATGAAAAATGTAAGGTTAAGTCTATGAACCTCACCATTAATGGGGAAGGCCGCCAGTTTGATCGCGCCTTGACCATTGCAGAACTCCTTGTGGATCTGGAACTGGATGGCGGCAAGGTTGCCATTGAACGCAATCTTGAGATCGTTCCCAAATCTACTTATGGCGAAACACAGCTGGTAGACGGCGATAAATTGGAAATCGTTCACTTCATTGGTGGCGGAAATACGGATACGGATATGGAAAATGATCCTTTCATAGTGGCGGGGCAGGAACTTAAATCCCGTCTGATTGTTGGAACCGGCAAATACAAGGATTTCGAAGAGACAAAACTTGCTATTGAAGCCTCTGGTGCTGATATGGTGACTGTGGCCGTACGCCGTGTGAACATCACGGATCGGAACCAGCCAATGCTGGTAGATTATGTGGATCCGAAGAAATACACATACCTTCCGAACACAGCATTCTGTTACACCGCTGACGAAGCCCTTCGGACATTACGCTTGGCCCGTGAAGCAGGGGGCTGGGATCTGGTGAAACTGGAAGTTCTTGGGCACGAAAAGACATTGTATCCAAATATGCCGGAAACCCTAAAGGCTGCTGAAACATTGATCAGCGAGGGCTTTAAGGTGATGGTTTACTGCTCAGATGATCCGATCATGTGTCAGGAACTTGAAGATATGGGATGTGTCGCCATCATGCCGTTGGGCGCACCGATTGGATCCGGCCTTGGCATTCAGAACCCTGTCGGCATTGGCATCATTAAGGATCAGGCGAAGGTTCCTGTGATTGTGGATGCGGGTGTCGGTACAGCATCAGATGCGACCATAGCTATGGAGCTTGGCTGTGATGGTGTGTTGATGAATACAGCGATTGCGCATGCAAAGAACCCAATCATCATGGCATCTGCCATGAAAGACGCGGTGACAGCGGGACGTAAATCCTTCCTTGCAGGCCGAATGCCACGTAAGAAATACGCCGATCCAAGCTCTCCGCTTGCAGGACTTATCTAAAAAACAAAGGCGGCACTTAGCCGCCTTTTTATTTGGGTTTTAGCTCGTCCGCTCGTTGATCGAGCTTACCTAAAAACTTGTCCAGTGCTTCGATTTCTTCGATACTAAACTCGCTCAGCAATGATGCTTCATATTCCTGTGCCAGCGGAATGATCTTATCCAGAATCTCCTGTCCTGCTTCCGTAAGGTGCAGGGAATAGGATCGACGATCTTTGGCCACAATGCGCCGCTCCAACCGGCCTGATTTTTCAAGCCGTTCAATAGCACGGCTCATATTCACTTTATCGAGCGATGAAAGTTCACCCACTTCACGGGCGGTAAGGCCCGGACGTTCGCCCAAGTTAGCAACAATGCGCCATTCCTGAATGGTGAGGTCAAATTTTTCAGAATAGTGCTGCGCCAAGGATCGACTGACCATTCCTGACAGTTTTGTCAGGCGATAAGGCAGAAAACGCTGCAAATTGAGTTTTGTTTCTTCTTTTTTCATGTTGGTATCTTGACTTTTCGTCTCAAAAAGAACAACTTCAAAATAATAGTTGCATTTGTAACTAATAGCCATGTTTTTTTAGGATGGAGGAAAAACAGTGTCAGATCTTTGGGAAAACCCAATGGAGACCGACGGTTTCGAATTTGTGGAATATGCAGCACCTGATCCTGCTGCATTGGGGGCGTTGTTTGAAAGCATGGGCTTTAAGGCCGTTGCCAAGCACCGGTCCAAGAACGTCACTCTGTACCGTCAGGGTGACGTAAACTTCATTATCAACGCAGAACCAAACAGCTTTGCGCAGTCATTTGCGCGTATTCATGGTCCTTGCGCCTGTGCCATGGCCTTTCGCGTGAAAGATGCGGCTAAGGCAATTACACGCGCTAAAGAATTGGGTGCGTGGGTTGTTGAATCCGAAGCCGGTCCGATGGAGCTGAATATTCCTGCTATCAAGGGTATCGGTGATTCCCTGATTTATCTGGTGGATCGTTATGGCGATAAAGGCTCCATCTATGATGTGGACTTTATTTTCCATGATGAAAATGACCGCAATCCTGAAGGAGCGGGCCTGACTTATATCGATCACCTCACGCACAATGTGCACCGTGGTCGTATGGATGAATGGGCCGAGTTCTACACACGTCTTTTTAACTTCAAGGAAATTCGTTATTTCGATATCGAAGGTAAGCTGACTGGCCTGAAGAGTAAGGCAATGACCAGCCCTTGTGGTAAGATCCGAATTCCGATTAACGAAAGCTCTGACGACAAGTCACAGATTCAGGAATATCTGGATGCGTATCACGGGGAAGGTATTCAGCATATCGCCCTTGGTACAAATGATATCTACTCAACAGTAGATTCCATGACCAGCACTGGCGTGTCTTTCCAGGATACACCTGATACCTATTACGATCTGTTGGATGAGCGCGTGAAGAACCACGGCGAGCCAACGGAAGAGCTGAAAAAGCGTCGTGTTCTTCTGGATGGTGCGCCAACCGAAGGGCAGGGGCTCCTGCTACAGATCTTTACTCAGAATGTAATCGGTCCGATTTTCTTCGAACTCATTCAGCGTAAAGGCAATGAAGGCTTTGGTGAAGGTAACTTCCAGGCGCTGTTTGAATCAATTGAACTGGACCAGATCAACCGCGGTGTGATCTGATCCAGTTTTAGTAATCTGAATTAGTTGGTTGTCGTATTGACCGTTTTATCGCGGGCTTGGGCAACCAACTGCTTCATACGGGCTTGCGGGATGGCACCAGGTGCCAACTGTCCACCAATGATAAAAGCAGGTGTTCCTGTAATGCCGAGAGCCTGCGCCAGATCATATGTCCGGCGAAATTCTGCGGTAATTTTCTCTGATCCCATATCTTTTTCAAGTTTTGCAGCATCCATTCCCAGATCTTTTGCAATATTCATCAGACGATCTTTTGTAATGCCGCCACGAAGCTGCATTAGCGCATTATGAAATTCCATATACTTGCCTTGCTCGCGTGCTGCGGTAACGGCGCGGGCTGCCAATACTGATTGCTCTCCCAGAATTGGGAATTCTTTCATCACAAGGCGAATGTTGCCGTCATCTTCGACAGTTTTCATCAGATCCGGAAAACTGCGTTTACAATAGCCACAACGATAGTCAAAAAATTCTACAATCGTGACATCACCGTTCGGGTTGCCACCAACAAAGCTGTACCCATCATTTTCAATTTCATCTTTAAGGTCTGTCAGAAGGCGTGCTTTACGAATTTCCTCTTCTCGTGCTTCCGCCAGTTGAAGACGTTCTACTGCTTCACGAATAACTGTCGGATTTTCAAGCAGATAAGCGCGTACTTGCGCACCAAATTCCTTGTCGGCCGAGGCTACATATTCCTGTTTTGGTGTGATTTCCCGATAAAAGAGGAATATCAGAGCACCCACAATTGAAATCGCAACTGCGGCGAGGATAGGGGCAGGTAGGCTGTTTTTGTTCATTTGTACGTCTCTATACTGAGGGAATGTTCCTAAAAGGTATCTGGAAATGATCCAGATTCAATTAACAAGCTCGTGAGCTAACCTATTTGTTAAGCTGGCGACTGGCAATTGTAATGATATCGTCAGCCCGCAGATAACCAGGAGAACCCGCAGACATGTTCTCTTGCACTCGTTTGGCATGAAAGATGGCTTTATCCCACTTGCCGAGCAATGCAAACCGTTCTGCTGTTGCCAGAGACAGATTCCCTGTGTCCCCTAAACGGTTATAAGCGATCGCGAGCTGGTTCCAGCTATTCGTTGCATAAGGATCATAAGCAGTTGATGTCCTTAAAATTCTCACCGCTTCTTCTAAATACTGGTTGTCGCCCGTAGCCAACAAAACTGTCCCGTAAAGGGTTAGGATGAGAGGTTGGTACGGGGCCACATCTGCTGCAATTTTCAAGGAAGGAACTGCGCTATAAGGATCACCATTTTCAAACAGCATTTGCCCTTTCAATTCATGGAAATAAGGATCAGCTGGATATTCCAGAAGAAGGTTGTCGATCTCTTTCAGACCTTTTTCAAGGTCAGGGTATTTGAAATACGCGATCGAGCGGGCATAGCGAGCACCAAGAGATTTATCTGATACTGGGTATTTCCGCAGTGTTTTTCTAAGACCCTTTGTGAAGCCGTAGAGTTTGGCTTGCATACGCTCCAATGCAATCCAATCCTGTTTAGAGGCTGGTTTATCTTTATACGGGGAGGCATCCACTGCCGAGCGCAGCGCTGCAATACGTTCACCGCTAATCGGGTGACTTCTCCAGTAAGGATCAATTTTACCGTAAGCTACTGTTTCCTGTTCACCCAGAATTTCTAGAAATTCTACCATTCCCTGACCTGATGATCCTGTATCAGTCAGGTATTTAATGGACGCCTGATCCGCAGATGATTCTTGTTCGCGGCTATATTTCAGGAAGGATTTCTGTGCTTCAGCCTGTGCTCCCCCAATTACTGCGGCACCGGCCTTGCCGCCACCCGCAAAAATAACAGCGGCCCCCAGCAGATATCCTAAAATTGATTTGGTAGAGGCATTGCGCAACGCTTCCTGAGTTCTGGCAAGGTGCCCACCGGAAATATGGCCGGTTTCGTGAGCTATCACGCCCTTTAGCTGGTTAGGATTCTCGACCCTTTCCAGCAGTCCTGTAAAGAAGAACATACGCTGACCACCAGCAACAAAAGCGTTGATGACCTTGCTATTGACCAGATGAATGGAGACGTCTTCTGCATTTAGTCCCGCAGAGGTGAAGAGAGGGGTTGCGTAGGACCTCAGGGTATGCTCAATTTCAGCATCACGGATAAAGGACAGTTTGGACTGGGCCATAACTGTCTGGATCTGGAGCAACATTACCAGAAAGACCGAAAAAGATATAAATATGCGCTTGATCAAGAACTTTACCCCTAGTGTATCCTCTAAAGTTAAGAACTGTCTGTCGCCGCGTCAATGGTCCCGTACCGCAATTACCGCTGCAATGGGATCACTTTTAATTTTATCCGCTTGCGAGACAGCAGAACAGGAACAGCTTGGGGTTATTGACAGTGTTGAAGGCCCGCTGGGGGGGATCGCAGCGGATGAGCCGCGTGCAACGCTTGTGGCCCAAGATATCTTGTCAGCGGGCGGTAGTGCGGCAGATGCTGCAACAGCGCTCTATTTCACGCTTTCTGTGACCTATCCAATTGCCGCATCCCTTGGCGGGGGCGGGGAATGTGTGGTTTACGACAATAAGACAAGTAGCCTCGAAGCGCTGTCTTTCCCTGTAGGTAAGCCAAAAAATGGCGGTGAAGTCGGTGTTCCAGGCAATATTCGCGGATTTGCCGCGCTTCATGCCCGTTACGGTAAGCTGCCTTGGTCTTCGCTGCTTGCACCTGCTGAGAAACTGGCAAATTTTGGGGAAAATATGTCCCGTGCCCAGCATGTTGCCATGCTTAACAGCGAAAAACGGGTTTATATGGATGAACGCCTTTCTGCTGTTTTCAAGAAAAAAGACGGAACATTCTATCCAGAAGGTACAAGAATTGAACAAATTCGGCTTTCTAGCGTCTTGACCAACATTCGCTCAAAAGGAGGGGCATTCTTTTATGGGGGCGCTCTGGCACGTTCTTTCGTTGAAGAAGTGAACCTTGCAGGTGGAAATCTTGTCACACGTGATTTGATCGATTATCGCCCTGTATGGCAAGAAGCCAGAACTTTTGATTTCGACGTTCTGACCGTTGGCCTGTCTACAGGTGAGCAAGGGCGTGTCATGCAAAATATCTGGCAAAGCGTCTTTTCAGGCAAAGGCTTCCTGCAATTGGAGCAGGACCTTCCTTTGTCAGCGCTGGTGGCAGCAACAGCAAAGGAATTTGGGCAGTATACGCAAAGCAATGCCTATGGATCAGGCGCTAATACGTCTTTTGTCACAACGGATAAAGAAGGCAACGCTGTCGCCTGTAGCGTTGGTATGGGTAAGCCTTTTGGCACCGGCAAGATGGGTCGCGTGACTGGTATTATTTTGGCGCCAGTTCTGAAACCGGGCGAGGGTGAGTTTCCAACTTCTCCAATGTTGATTGTCAATAATCCCAACAAAGACTTCTACTTCGCGGCAGGCGGCAGCGGCGGGGCAACCGGCACATTGGCCTCTGTCTATACTGCTTTGGGTGTTTTTGCCAAGGATCGCGGGCTTGAAGTGGCGCTAGATGCAGCGCGGGCCTTTACCTTGGGGCCGGGCCTTCCACTTCTGTATGAAAGAGGCGTGCAACCCGCCGAAATTCAAGCGCTTGCCAATACCAACCCAATTCCCATCGAAGTGCAGCGTATCGGCGTCGCCAATGCCATTTATTGTGCTGAAGGCAAGTTACCCAACTGCATGTCCCGCGCGGACCGCCGCGGATATGGGCTATCTCTTATTCAACGTTAACAGTACCAAGTCATAGGTGTCATTGTGAAAGTAGCCAATCGAGGTGACGTTAAGCCTTTCTATGCGATGGAGGTTATGAAAGCCGCCAACAAACTGGAAAGTGAAGGGCGTCGTATCTATCATATGGAAGTAGGTCAACCGGCCACATCAGCACCTCAAGCCGTTCTGGATGCCGCTGAAAAGGCGCTTAAAGATAACCCCATCGGTTATACTGAAGCCCTCGGTATCCCAGAGTTGAGATCAGCGATCGCCAAGCATTATGGGGATATGTACGGGTTGGATCTGGACCCTAAACGCGTCGTGGTGACAACAGGCTCCTCCACCGGATTTCTTCTGACATTCCTGTCCCTGTTTAATACAGGGGACAGGGTTGTTCTGGCAGAGCCTGGCTATCCGGCATATCGCAATATTCTTGGTGCTTTGGACATTGAGGCGGTTGGACTGCCCTGCGGGCCCAACACAAATTTTCAGCCATCTCCTGACTTGATGGCAACAATCAAGGATCCGGTTCAAGGGTTACTGGTTGCAAGTCCGTCCAATCCTGCGGGAACCATGCTGACATCAGCCGAGCTTGAAAAGCTCATAGGATACTGTGAGGAACGGCATATCAGTTTCATTTCTGATGAGATTTATCACGGGCTTACCTATGAGCAGGATGCAGCGACAGCCCTTCAGTTCACAAATGATGTGGTGGTGATTAATTCCTTCTCCAAGTATTTTTCCATGACAGGGTGGCGTTTGGGCTGGATGATTGTTCCAGAACAACTGGTGACCACCGTTGAAAAACTTGCTCAAAGCATGTTTATTTCTGCTCCTTCCGTTAGCCAGCACGCGGCTGTCGCCGCCTTTGACTGCAAGGGAGAGGTTAAGGGCTATATCAACGCTTATGCAAAGAACAGGGAGCTTTTACTGAGAGAACTTCCAAAAATTGGTTTTGATAAACTGGCTGCTGCCGATGGGGCGTTCTACATTTACGCCAATGTAAATCACTTAACAGATGACAGCATGGAGTTCTGCCAAAAAATGCTGAACGAATGTGGGGTCGCGGCGACTCCGGGTATCGATTTTGACCCTCATAGAGGGCATGAATATATTCGTCTGTCGTTTGCTGGGGCTTATGAGGAAATGGAAGGGGCTATAAACGCTCTTCGTCAATGGCTCATTTGATATCAAAAACAACCAATAAAAAAGGCCGCTTTTCAGCGGCCTTTTTCTCTAGTCTTTCTTGCGGCTCCACCAACCAGCCCGGCGGCTGGTTCTAGGGGCTTCTGAAACATCTTTCACAACTGTTTCAACTGAAGAAATTGGGCCTTCAGGGACAGGTGTTGGTTTTGGAGCCTCAACCTTAGGAGTTTCAACAGGCTTTTCAGCTTTAACTTCTTTAGGTTCAGAAGGTTGCTCAGATACTGCTTCTTTCTTAGGTTTGCGTCCGCGGCGCTTTTTAGGCTGTTCTTCCGCTTCTTCACCATCCGTCTCAGGTTTTTCAACTTTCTTACGGCGGCCGCGTTTTGGCTTTACTGCCTCTTGGGCTTCGTCAGTAGGAGCGTCAGCAGAGGCTTCTGCTACTTCTTTTTGCTCCACAGTCTGTTCACCAGCCTCTTCAGCAGGCTTCCTTGTCCGTCTGCGGCGTCGGGGACGCACCTTTTCTACGCCCTCTGCTTCTTCTGACGCTTCTTGAGGAGCTGGTGCAGCCTCAGAAATTTCAGTTGCGGCTTCCTCTTCAACAGCATTTTCTTCTTTACGGCGGCGACCTCGGCGGCGCGCAGGTTTCTTCTTCTCCTCGCTTTCGTTATCAGCCGATGCCTCAGTTTCTGTAACATCCTTTGCTTCAAGCGCAACGGCCTCAATAGAGGTTTCTGCTTCTGGGCCTGAAATCGGAATCACTACAATTTCCGGCTCAACATCAGTATCGGCACCTAATGTTTCAAACTGGTCGCTGTCTGTGTTGCTGCCACGAGAGCGGCGACGTCCACCACGTTTACCACGGCGCCGGCGGCGAGGCTCTTCGTCCTGATTTTCAGAAGAGGTTTCAGTATTTTCTTCATCTGAATCGGTTGCTTCAACTGGTATCTCATCACGATCTTCATCATCACGGTTCTTCCGGCGACGACGGCGGCGGCGACGTTTAGCAGAACTGCTTTCTTTCTCCAGTTCTTCCTCTTCACCTTCAAGGGATCCACCTTGTACCGCGTCAGGTACTGTGCCTTCCGTAATCTCAGCAACAGGTTGGCGAGTGCCTTTTTCGCGATCAATCTGGTGATCGTTCTGGTCAAGTGTCGGATCCGCAAGGATAAGGATCGTCAATCCATAAGTACTTTCCAGGTCCTGAATAACGGAACGTTTCTGGTTCAGCAGATAAATGGCGACGTCTGTATGAACGGTAACAGTGATTTTAGCACTGCGTCCACGAACGCCTTCTTCTTCCAAAGCGCGGATAATCAACAATGCTGTTGATTCAGTAGAGCGTACAAAGCCTGATCCACCGCAAGTTGGGCAGATATTGGTACTTGTTTCCAAGAAGGAAGGGCGCAAACGTTGGCGCGACATTTCCAGAAGGCCAAATGGGCTGATACGTCCCACCTGAATACGCGCACGATCCGATTTCAGGCAATCTTTAAGGCGGCGTTCAACCGCTTTATTATTGCGATTGTCATCCATATCGATGAAGTCGATGACGATAAGACCTGCTAAATCCCGAAGGCGAAGCTGACGGGCAATTTCCTCAGCTGCTTCAAGGTTAGTCTTCACCGCAGTCTCTTCGATGCTGCGCTCTTTGGTGGCTTTACCAGAGTTCACGTCGATGGAAACAAGCGCTTCCGTTGGGTTGATCACGATGTAGCCACCAGATTTCAGGGTGACTTCCGGATTGTACATGGATGCAAACTGCTGCTCCACCTGGAAACGGTGGAAAAGAGGGATGCGGTCCCGGTATGGCTGTACCTTCTTCGCGTGGCTTGGCATCAATTTCCGCATGAAATCTTTGGCTGTCCGGTATCCGCCATCACCTTCAACAAGGATCTCGCTGATATCCTTGGAGTAGAGATCTCGAATGGAACGTTTGATCAGATTTGCTTCTTCATAGATGCAGCAAGGCGCCATTGATTTGAGTGTTAGTTCGCGAATGTCATCCCACATACGTAGCAAGAATTCATAGTCGCGACGAATTTCAACCTTCGTCCGGTTAAGGCCCGCGGTGCGAATAATAACACCCACACCTTCTGGAACTTCCAGTTCAGAGGCAATTTTCTTCAGGCGTTTGCGATCACTTGGATTGCTGATTTTACGGCTGATACCACCACCACGACCGGTGTTTGGCATTAGAACGCTGTAACGTCCTGGTAATGAAATGTATGTGGTAAGAGCGGCACCTTTGTTACCGCGCTCTTCTTTAACGACCTGAACCAGAAGGATCTGACGACGCTTGATCACTTCCTGAATTTTATAGGTGCGTTTAATGTCAGTTTTATGTCCAGGCTCGGCTTCGTCATCGCCGCCCAGATTTTCAACAACATCCTGATCTTCACTGTCTATGGTTTCAAGACCACCAAGAGTGTCGCCTTCATCATCCACAACACCTTCTTCATCGTCATCTGATGTTTCAGAGGCTGCCGCATCAATTTCTTCAGTCTCTGTTTCAGTTTCACTTGAGGTCAACTCATCTACATTCAAATCTTCCGCTTCAAGAGCTTCTTTTTCAGCAAGGCTATCTTGCTCTATTAGCTCTTCACGGTCTGAGACTGGAATTTGATAATAATCGGGATGAATTTCTGAGAAGGGAAGGAAACCGTGGCGATTGCCACCATATTCAACAAAGGCCGCCTGAAGCGAGGGTTCAACCCGTGTCACCTTTGCGAGATATATATTTCCTTTTAATTGTTTTTTTGAGGCCGTCTCGTAATCAAATTCTTCAAGACGGGTACCTTTAACAATAACTACCCGCGTCTCCTCATCATGAGACGCGTCTACAAGCATACGCGTAGCCATTCATTAGCTCCGTGACGGTCAGATTTTCTGTGAGTCGAAAACACGAACCGTCTATGTTTTTAGGGAAATCGCTGGCGCCGGTCCCATTTACTCTTGCTGGAAATTTCCAGTGCACTTAGGGGCTTTATCGGCTGCCGAACCCGCGTAACATACTTCGCCGCGGAACGATTTCAGTTTCTACCTATTGCTTTTGCATTGTCTTGAGCACTGCATACAGACGCTTGAGGGGATCGAACAAGATGCCGGCACAAGCTGTCGTAATACGGCGCCGCCCAATTTTCTCGTGCCGTTCTTTTAACGGTAGAGGATCAAATGGGACTGACCACAAAATCTCACATACACAATGATAGTTACTTGTTGGCAACATGCCAAACGAATAATTGCCTTCAAACAAAAAAACTTTTGACCATGAAATGGTTATCAGGGATTGCCTTTAAGTTATCATGATTTTAAACCATCATAGGATGGGAACGGAATTTAAGGTTAATCAAGTCTAGTGATGCGATCAGGAAAGCGACAATACAGGACAAGTGTCATAACCTTTGTAACGATGATCGTTGCGTGGCTTATGTCTATGAGCGTCGCATGGTCAGCCACAAAAGTGGACGCTATTCGCATTGGCGTTCATCCTGATAAGACCAGATTTGTTGTGGAGCTACAGCAAAAGCCGGATCACAGGATTTTCTACCTTCAAAACCCCGATCGCATTGTTATTGATATGCAGGAGTTGGACTGGCAGGGGGTAAACACAGCCCGCCGTAAAGTAGGTCTGATATCAAACTATCGATATGGTCTATTTCGCAAAGGGACGAGCCGACTGGTTCTGGATCTGAAACAGCCTGTTAAGATCACCAAAAAAGTCGTTCTGCCGCCAGCCGCAGGTAAGCCTTACCGTTTTTTTATTGATATTACCTCAACAGATCGAAATACCTTTGCAGAGTTGGTAACCGAGAGCCGTAAACAACAGGCAAAGAAACTGAAACCTGTTGTCGTTGCGACTGAGGCCGGTAACAGTAGAAAGAAATGGACCGTGGTTGTCGATGCTGGACATGGTGGCATTGACCCCGGGGCGATTGGTCAAAGCGGCGTTTATGAAAAACAACTGACCTTGGCGGTTGCCAAAAAGCTGAGGGCCTTACTGCACAAGAACCCTAGTTATAAGGTGATCATGACCCGTGACAATGACACCTTCCTTAGCTTGAGGGAGAGGGTAAGCGTGGCGCGTAGAGCCAAGGGCGACTTGTTTATCTCCATCCACGCAGATTCCATTGGGCGCCCTGAGTTTAGAGGGTCCACCGTTTACACTTTGTCTGAAAAAGCATCGGATAGAGAGGCGGACGAACTTGCACAGGTCAATAACAAATCAGATGTGATCGCCGGCGTTGATCTGGAGGAACAAGACGATACGGTGCAAGGTATTCTGATTGATCTTGCACAGCGCGAGACCATGAACTTCTCGGTTCGATTTGCGAAAATTCTACTGCCTGAGATTTCGCGTTCAGGTATGAAAGTGGGCAGTAAATCCCATCGTTTCGCTGGATTTAGGGTGCTAAAAGCACCAGATGTTCCGTCTGTACTGGTAGAGCTTGGATATTTGTCTAACCGCACGGACGAGAGAATTATGAAATCCAATGAAGGGCAAACGAAATTGGCAAATTCTCTGGCAAAAGCCATTGATAGATATTTTGCTGACTTGGAATCATAATCGTGCCTTATCTTTATATTAGATTAAGCCTTCATGGGCAGAATAGACACCGCTTTGGGCCGATCCGAAAAGAGCAAATATCAGAATGAAAAGACTACTGAAAGTACTGTTGATCCTATTTTGTCTCGTAATTCTGGGAGGAATTTTTGCTGCGGGTGGCGTTCTTTGGGGGTTCTGGCACTTTGGTAAGGGTTTGCCTGATTATGAACAGCTGGCAAGTTATGAACCTGCGGTGATGACCCGGGTTCACGCCGCAGATGGCAGCCTTATCGCCGAATATGCGCGTCAACGTCGCTTGTTTGTACCGACTACCGCCATTCCTAAGAAGGTCAAGCAGGCCTTCATCGCCGCTGAAGACCAGAATTTCTATAATCATTTTGGTATTGACCCGATCGGTATCATTCGTGCCGCTGGTATCAATGTCATGAATGTGGGGAAGGGCCGGCGTCTGGTGGGGGCATCCACCATCCCGCAGCAGGTTGCCAAGAACATGCTGCTGACTAATGAGGTTTCTTACGAGCGTAAAGCCAAAGAAGCCATTTTAGCGATCCGCATTAACAGAAGTCTTTCCAAAGAGCGCATTCTGGAGCTCTATCTGAATGAGATCTATCTGGGATATCGGGCCTATGGTGTTGCCGCAGCAGCGCTTTACTATTTTGATAAACCGCTCAATGAGCTGACTGTTGCCGAGATTGCCTATATAGCGGGTCTGCCAAAGGCACCCAACAACTATGACCCGTTCCGTTACCATGAACGGGCCGTGACACGCCGTAACTATGTGGTCGGGCGTATGCTGGAAGATGGGTATATCTCAAAAGAAGAAGCAGATGAGGCCATTGCTAGTCCATTGGAAGTAAAGCGTGGTCGTGATGCTGAGGTTATTCAGGCGGAATGGTTTGTTGAGGAAGTTCGCCGTGAACTATACGACCTTTATGGAGTGGAAGGCCTTTATGATGGTGGTCTGTCCGTTCGCACCACAATGAATAGTGATCTTCAGCGAGCAGCAGAACAGGCTTTGCGGGCTGGTCTGCGTCGTTATGACCGCAAGCATGGCTGGCGTGGTCCTATTTATCGTTTGAAAGACGTTGAGAACTGGCAGGACGGATTACCGAAGATTGCCGATCCTAAAGGCTTGAAGCCATGGAAGCTCGCTGTTGTTCTTGAGCTGCATCAGGAGTATGCGGAAATTGGCCTTAAAACCGGAGATCGCGCAAAGATCTTATTTGATGACATGAAATGGGCACGACCGTGGCGCGAAAAGCAGCGTTGGGGACCATTCCCAAAGAAACCATCTGATGTGTTGGAAGTCTCAGATATTGTTGCTGTGGCGCCGCTCGAAGGGGAACGGGCAAGGGATGATCTTTACCAGCTTGAGCAGATGCCAGATATCTCAGGTGGTCTTGTTGCCATGGACCCGCACACAGGCCGTGTTTATGCGATGGCAGGTGGGTGGAGTCACGAGATTTCAGAATTTAACCGCGCCGTTCAAGCGCAGCGCCAACCGGGATCCTCGTTTAAGCCGTTTGTTTACGCGGCTGCACTGGATAATGGCTTCACACCTGTAAGCAAGGTCATGGATGGTCCCTTTGTTCTGACACAGGAAAACGGGGAACGCTGGAAGCCACGCAATTACACCAAAAAATTCTATGGTCCCAGTACCTTACGCCTTGGACTTGAGAAATCCCGCAACCTGATGACGGTACGCGTGGCACGCTCCATCGGGATGGAAAAAGTGGCAGATTATGCGGCCGAATTTGGTATTCACAATAATCTTCAGCAAACATTGGCCATGTCCCTTGGGGCGATGGAAACCACATTGTTGAAGATGACAACGGCCTATTCCGAATTTGTAAATGGCGGCAAGGAAATCGTTCCAACCTTGATCGACCGTGTTCAGAACCGTCGTGGCATTGCGATTTACCGCCATGATACCCGTGAATGCAAAGGGTGCCGGACTGCTACCTGGCATGATCAGGAAAAGCCCGAAATCGAAGATGACCGCGCGCAGATTATTTCACCGGCAACCGCCTATCAGATCGTTTCCATGCTGGAAGGTGTTGTCCAGCGGGGAACGGGACGTAAAGTTCTGGAAGTGGGTAAACCGCTTGCCGGTAAAACAGGAACCACCAATGATGCAAAAGATACCTGGTTCGTTGGTTTTTCCCCTGATCTTGCGGTCGGCGTATACATTGGTTTTGACCAGCCAAAAACACTAGGCCCAAAAGAGGGTGGCGGCAGTGTTGCCGCCCCTGTTTTCAGGGACTTCATGAAGGTTGCGTTGAAAGATCAGCCAGCTATTCCGTTTCGTGTTCCCGAAGGGGTGCGTTTGGTCCGTGTAAACGCCTCAACCGGCGAACTTGCGCGCACCGGAGACAGAGGTGTCATTCTTGAGGCCTTTAAATCCACTGACAAAATTGGGTCCAACAGCGTTGTTATTGACGGCTCCGAAACGGGTTCTTCTTCTGGAATTAATCTGCAAGCACCAAAAGATCCTGTGACTTTTGGTACAGGTGGGCTTTACTGATCGGGCTTAAGTCTCTATTTTCTCGCCAACAAATAAATACCGAATTTGAATGGAGTAATTATGCGCGCCGAGCATCAGGTTGTCGTGGATGAAATCAAGCAGGCGATGGACCTGCTGAGGAGGCATCTTTAACTGGGATACAGCTGTTAGAAGACTGGATGAGCTGAATTCCCTCGTTGAAGATCCTGAGCTTTGGAATAATGCCACCAAAGCTCAAGGCCTGATGAGAGAGCGCACAACTCTCGATACCGCTATCAACGCCTATAAGCGCATTTCGCAAGATCTGGAAGATACGGTTGAACTGATCGAACTTGCGGAGATGGAAGAGGACGAAGATACATTGAACGAGGCGGAAGAAGCCCTCAATGATCTTCGTGTTGAAGTTGATAAGCGCCGTCTTGAAAGCATGTTGTCCGGCGAAGTGGATGGGAACGATTGTTACCTTGAAATCCACGCCGGTGCGGGCGGTACGGAAAGCCAGGACTGGACGCAGATTCTGCTGCGCATGTATATGCGTTGGGCGGATCAGCATGGCTGCAAGACCAAAGTGCTTGAGGAAAGCGCAGGCGAGGAAGCAGGTCTTAAATCCGTAACCATTGAGATCTCCGGTGAGAATGCGTATGGCTGGTTGAAGACAGAATCTGGTGTACATCGCCTTGTGCGAATTTCACCATTTGATTCAAATGCCCGCCGCCATACGAGCTTTTCATCTGTTGGCGTGTATCCGGTTATTGATGACGATATTGATATTGAGATCGAAGAAAAAGATCTTCGTATTGATACATACCGCGCTTCCGGCGCCGGTGGTCAGCACGTGAACCGGACGGAATCTGCGATCCGTATCACCCATATTCCGACAAATATTGTGGTGCAATGTCAGAACGATCGCTCCCAGCATAAGAACAAAGCGGCGGCGATGAAGATGTTGAAATCTCGCCTTTACGAAGCTGAGCTGCAAAAGCGTGAAGAAGCGGCAGCCGAAGCGCGCGGAACGCAAACCGATATTGGGTGGGGGCATCAGATCCGATCTTACGTTCTGCACCCATATCAGATGGTCAAAGACCTTCGCACCGGCGTTGAAAAAGGAAACGCCCAAGGTGTTCTGGATGGTGATCTGGATGATTATCTTGCCGCGGCCTTGTCACAGCGAGTTGGTGAGGGGGACGACTAGGTCATATCCCTTAAAATTAACTCAAAAGCCGGCCTTATGCAGAGGCCGGCTTTTTTATTTTATACAAATATTTAAAATACTTATCGGGCATTGGTTTGATCATCATGGCGATCGGAACGACCATAATGATAGTCAGAAGAACCCGGCCGATCAGCACACCACTCCAATGGCCACCGCAAGCGATGATGATGATGGTATCTTCAACTAGACTGTGACCAAGGCAAATAAAAATCATGGATAAGAAAACACTTTTCGGCTGCAGGTGATCTTTTTCAACTTCCCGAATAATCAAGCCCCCTCCAAAAGACAATCCCAGCAAAATACCGACCATGGCAAGCGGGGCTGCGTTTGGGCCAATTCCGATTAAGCGCAGCAGTGGCGTGAGGAGTTTGATCAGCTGCTTGGTAATACCTGTGATATCCAGCAATTTCATCAGGGTAATCAGGCCAACAAGAATGACAAATATCATGGCCAGCCCCTGCAAGGAGGAAATACCCCAATCCAACCAGCTTTCAGGACCCTCAGAGGCGCTATCAAGAGCGATTAGGATATTCGCAGGTCCTTCGAACATTCCCACCGATGTGATGATTACATGGGCAAGCCATCCGTAGATCACCATGGCAAGTAGGCGAATAAAGGTTGAAAAGACAATGGAGACGCCCGTTTTCTTCACGATGAGCTGTTCAACCGGCAACACATGTGCAAATAACATCATCCCGCCAAGAACGGTCATATCAGCGGTGGTAAAGGCCACTTCTGGGGCAAGGGCCATTAGGACTGCGGCAGCGGGGTATAGGCCCACAAGGATCGTTGTCACCAGAATAAGCGATGCCTCCGCTGGCAGGCCGAAGATCGCCATAAAAGGCGCGCTCCATTCACCCAATATCTCAACAATTCCGTGGCGGATGGCAAATTCCACAACAATCATCACAGGCACGATGATTTTGATCAGAGCCCAGTAGACCGCCACGGATTCAGTGGCAATCTCTTTGGCAAGGGATTTAAGTCGGGTCATATATTATTCTGCAAAGGCGGATGCAACAGCAGTTGCTGCGGTTTTGAGGGCTTTGTCCGCGTCTTCAAATAACCCGCTTAAGGACATGAAGCCGTGAACCATCCCTTCATAGCGTATTACGCCCATCGGTACACCTGCTTCTTTCAAAGCCGCCGCATATTCTTCTGCTTCATCCCGCAACGGATCAAACCCTGCTGTCATGATCAGGGTAGGGGCCAAGCCTTCCAGGTCTTCTGAAATACTGGGGGAGGCCCGCAAATCATTCATATCTTCAGGCGTGTTCAAATAATGACCGCGGTACCAATGCATCCGCTCTTCCGTCAGGAAAAAACCGTTGGCAAATAGTTTATGGCTGTTGGCAGTAAAATGGCTGTCAGTTGTTGGATAGATAAGTAGCTGGAATTTAGGTTGAGGTGTCCCGTTGCGCTTTGCATCCTGCGCGGCAACAGCCGCCAAATTACCACCAGAACTGTCACCCCCCACGGCGACATTATTCTGATCCAACCCTTTACTAAGGCCGTTTTCCTGAACCCAACGAAGCGCCGCATAGGCATCATCAACAGCAGCAGGGAATTTGTTCTCAGGCGCGAGGCGATATTCCACGGATAGAACCGCAAAATTCCCGAATTTAGCGAGACGGCGGAACATGCCATCGTGGGATTTGATGGACCCCCGAATAAACCCGCCCCCGTGATATCCGACAAGGACCGGTATGGGGTTGCTTTCATCGCTTTGGCGCGGTTTGTAAAGCCGGACAGGAATATCCCCACCAGGGCCGGGGATGGTGAAATCCTCTACATGCGGAAGGTCAACGAAATCACCGGCAAAGGTCACGCCAAGCGTTTCGATTTGCTCCCGTGCACGCTCAACGGTTTCCTCATCAATAGGTGGGGTTTGTTTATCAACAATTTTGCAAAGAAACTGCGCTTTTGCGTTCAGGATCTGCCCATCTTTTTTAACCCGGCGACCAAGATATAGAAGGTTAAACACCCCTTCAGGTATCTTACACAAAATATCCGCAAGCTTGGCCTGATCCATTTTTCCCCCCAATTCAGGTAATCAATTTACCCTAAAATATTATAGGCATAAATATGATCATATCTCAGGAAATCGTCAAAGGCTTATCTGATGTACTTATTGTTTGCTTTAAGTGTATGCAAGATCCAGGCTCGATCTGCCTCACTTAAGTCTTCTGCAAAAGTGTGTAGTTTGCCGTTTCTGTTGAAGATGATCTTATTTCCCGACAGATGTAGGTTCTTCAAATCACTGAGCAACAGTGAGAATGTTTCTTTCCTGGCAAACGGGTTATGGAAGATGCTCGTTGAGCTTCCCCCTTTTTCCACAAAGATCTCCAGACCGGATATATGGATCTTTTCTTTACGTTGTGGGATGCCCGCAATAATCATCCCAATAAAGCAGAGTATTGCACCGGCAACGGGCATATAAATCTGTTCTAGTAAGGCATGGGAACGTGGGTGCGCCAAGGTTTCGTCATATCCGATGGCTTTATATAGTTTCCAGAGGACCGTCACTTCATCTGTCGTTTGATACAGACAGATGCAGAACGCGATAAAAAGCGCAATGGCCGCATAAACGCGCAAAAAGCCAGCTTCTTTTATACCCGCAGCATATTTAAGGGTTATGCCTCGATGATCTTTGATTTTCTGGATGGCGGAATTTGCGGGAAGGGCAACATCCTTTAATTCTGGAGCAGGAGGCTCGTCTGCGTCCAATGGAGCTGGCTGCTCTTTTTCTTTCTCTTCCAGTTTTCTCATACGCTCCAGAAGCGGAGTATGGTCTTCCTCAGGCAAGGTATCTTCTGTTGGAACATTTTCAGGGGAGCCCTCATCAACTTGATCTTTCAGCAATTCATACACCCACTTTATGTCACTTACGGGCATTTCATCGCTGATCATCAATTCATTTTTGGAATTTTTCAGCTGAATGGCTTCTCCGCTCCGGGTTCGAAGCAGTTCCGCTTCTGATGCCTGTTTTGGGGTAACATAAAACAGATTTTTGGGGGGCAGGGCAGGTTGGCGATGTTTGCTTTCCAATCTGCTCACTGATGGGGCCTTGTATCCACCGGTGATTACAATGGCATTCTTAAAAGGACCACTTGAATAAACACCCCCGACAAGCACGAAGGGCACCATCATAGCGATATAAATCTCAAACATAAATTCGCGGAAAAAAGGCAGGGGGAGGGCGTTTTGAAAAAAGAATAGAAAAACCAAGAAGAAGAGTATGATTGACGAGACAAATCTGATTTTTCGCGCGAGCGCTGATATTGGGTATGAAATCTCTAACCCCTCATCTGTTTCTCGCACCCTTACATAGGTGAAAGTCACCAAATTCAGAATAAAATCCCCACCTGAGCTAATTTTATTCGCGCTGTTTTCGCCCGTTGTCATTTAGTTTCTCTTTCAAGGGAAATAAACAGCCACGGTATGGTGTTCGGCATGATTGTTTCTGTGATGCCGCCTTTTTGTCCTATCTGTATATCTGATGACCGTGATTGCATATTTTCCCCTCAATGCAAAATCATCGTTTGTTATTATGGTGAGTCCATTCAACTATATGGCGGGTGGTAAGGCAATAAGAAAACAAAATCTTATTAAGCCTCTTAACAACTAGAATTTAGAATGGTTAGCGATGGAAGAGAAGTTCATTTTATTCAGGAAAAAAAATCAAAAAAATATAAAACCTATATTTTTCAGTTAGTTATAGGAAAATATTTGGTTTGGCCCTGAGCGGTGTATTCTTTATAATTAGAGAACACTCAAAGAACACGAGTGGCCCCTCCCTACTGCTTGCCGGCTGAATAGGGAAGGGCAATTTTCGCGCATGCAAGGAAAATTTTGCATGAATACGTTAACTCATCATCCAGAAAGGTTTTATGATGAGAAACAAAGATAGTATAGTTACATTTCGTAACTCTGTAAATGTCAACATGTCAAGAGAACAGCGGAAATGTTTAGAGCTGAAGCTTAGGCTAGTTAACTCCGCTAGGCTGACTTATGGCGTGAAAGACGCTCAGGATTTGTGGAAAAAGTTGAATTTACCTCAAACTGATGGAATGTCATTTCCTGCACAGCTAGAGTTACCATTATCTACACTAGCTCGTAATGATAATGGTCCAACAGTGATTTAGTTACGACTTGTTGCAATAAAAAACGGCGCTTGAGGAAGCGCCGTTTTGAAAAATGAGTCCAAGGGCAGTTTAGCTTGCCATTGTGACCTGTTTTTCGTCGAAAAGGCCTTGTAGTTCGCCTGTTTCAAACATTTCACGCATGATGTCACAGCCACCGATAAATTCGCCTTTGACGTAGAGCTGAGGAATTGTTGGCCATTGGCTGAATTCCTTGATGCCTTCGCGGATGCTTGGGTCGCTCAGTACGTCAATGCTGCTGAATTTAACATTCAGGTGTGACAGGATTTGAACCGCAGTTGCGGAGAAACCGCATTGTGGAAATACTGCGGAACCTTTCATAAACAGGACGACGTCGTTAGAGCCGACTTCCTGCTTAATGCGTTCTTCTGTTGCTTGATCAAGCATTATTAGCCCTTTCTAGATTAAGTGTTAGGTACAGAGGTTTGCAGTGCCAGTGCGTGAAGATCACCGCCCATCTTGCCTTTCAAGGCTTGATAAACCAGTTGATGTTGCTTCACACGAGGCAGGCCTTCAAAAGCGGAAGAGATAACAAGCGCCGCATAATGGTCACCATCACCGCGCAGGTCGGTGATTTCCACCTGCGCATCAGGTAGGCTTTCCATAATCAGGCGTTCGATTTCACTCGCATCCATTGCCATGCAAATTACTCCTTTTCGCTTCCAGGGGCGGCCATCAGGCCAGGAAGCCAGTTTGTATGTGCGTCCCTAATGTCATTTAGGGATACGGTTACAGATTTTCCAACCTTGATTTCATTATGACCGGTCGTTCCAACAATTTGAAGAGGCACATTTTCATTTTTGGCCAATTCCGCAATCTTTTCCGCATTTTCTGCGGTGGCGGTCACAATATAACGGGCCTGATCCTCGGCATAAGCCGCCACATGAAGCGGCAGATCATCACCAAGATCCAATTGGGCACCCATTTTACCAGCCAATGCCATTTCAGAAAGCGCTACCAGAAGGCCGCCATCTGCAATGTCGTGACAGGCGGTGACTTTGCCGTCATGAATTAGGCCACGAACGAAGTCACCATTTTTGCGTTCGGTCGCCAGATCAACAGAAGGCGGCGCACCTTCTTCACGGCCTTCGATTTCCTTCAGGTAAATGGTTTGACCCATCTCACCTTTGGTTTCACCAACAACCATGATGGTCTCACCGGCGTCTTTCAGCGCCAATGTCATCATATGTTCGGATTTTTCAAGAAGCCCCACACCACCAATGGCTGGTGTTGGGAAAATGCCCGTACCGTTGGTTTCATTGTACAAGGACACGTTACCGGATACGACAGGGTAGTCGAGGGCATTACACGCATCACGCATACCATCGATACAGCCCACAAACTGACCCATAATCTCAGGGCGTTCAGGGTTACCGAAATTCATGCAGTCTGTGATGGCAAGTGGTTTTGCACCCGTTGCCGTCAGGTTCCGCCATGTTTCGGCAACTGCCTGTGCTCCACCTGTTTGTGGATGGGCAAAACAGTAACGTGGTGTACAGTCAGTAGTGACAGCCAGCGCTTTATCTGTGCCGTGAACACGGACAACACCCGCATCACCACCCGGGCGCTGAATGGTGTCACCCATCACCATGTGGTCATACTGCTCCCAGATCCATTTGCGGCTGGCGATGTTGGGGGATCCCATCATTTGAACCAGTGTTGCACCCAGATCATTTGGGGCCTGAACATCATCTGCGCCCAAAGAAGCAGGAAGTTCAGTTGGAACCCAAGGACGATCATATTCTGGGGATGAATCTGCCAATGGGGCAACAGGCAGGTCCGCAACTGTCTCACCATGCATGGTCAGAACCATACGGCCAGTGTCGGTCACTTTACCGATAACGGCGAAATCCAGTTCCCATTTATGGAAGATGGCGCGTGCTTCGTCTTCACGGCCAGGTTTCAGGATCATGAGCATCCGTTCCTGGCTTTCAGACAGCATGATCTCATATGGCGTCATGCCTTCTTCACGCATTGGAACATTATCCAGATCAAGCTGGATACCAACGCCGCCTTTATCTGCCATTTCGAAAGAGGAGGAGGTGAGACCCGCAGCACCCATATCCTGAATGGCAACGATGGCGTCTGTTGCCATTAGCTCAAGACAGGCTTCCAGAAGAAGTTTTTCAGTGAACGGGTCACCAACCTGAACGGTTGGACGCTTTTCTTCACTGTCATCGTCAAATTCTGCAGATGCCATTGTGGCACCGTGAATACCGTCACGACCCGTTTTGGAGCCCACATAAACAACAGGGTTTCCAATACCCGCCGCAGCGGAATAGAAAATATTGTCTGTTTCAGCCAAGCCAACAGTCATGGCATTGACGAGGATATTTCCATCGTAGGATTCATGGAAATTGGTCTCACCGCCAATTGTCGGAATACCCATGCAGTTACCATAGCCGCCAATACCCGCAACAACACCAGATACAAGGTGACGTGTTTTCGGATGATCCGGGCGCCCAAAACGCAAAGCATTCATGTTGGCAACCGGGCGCGCACCCATTGTGAATACGTCACGCAGGATACCACCAACACCAGTCGCAGCGCCTTGATATGGTTCGATATATGAAGGGTGGTTATGGCTTTCCATTTTGAAAATAGCAGCCTGACCATCACCAATGTCAATGACACCAGCATTTTCACCCGGACCACAGATCACCCATGGGGCTTCTGTTGGCAGGGTTTTCAGCCATTTCTTGGATGACTTGTAGGAACAGTGCTCACTCCACATCACAGAGAAAATACCAAGCTCTGTTAGATTTGGGGTGCGGCCCAGAATTTCCAGGGCCAGTTCGTATTCGCTTTCCGACAGGCCGTGTTCAGCGACGATTTCTTTTGTAATTTCCGTCATGGTGCTACTCAGCTCAGGGAATTGATCAGGTTATCAAAGAAGGTTTTGCCATCAGTGCCGCCCAACTGTTCACTAATCAGGCGCTCAGGATGCGGCATCAGGCCCAGAATATTGCCAGCCTCGTTGTAGATGCCGGCGATATTATTGCGTGATCCATTGATATTTGTGGCGTCGTTCACGTTGCCATCTTCGTTAGCGTAGCGGAACGCCACCTGACCTTCACCTTCAAGACGCTTTAGGGTCTCGTCATCAGCGTAGAAGTTACCGTCATGATGGGCAACAGGGAAGCGAACGATCTGACCTTGTTCAAATGAGCCAACAAAGCGTTCATTTTCGGAAACAACCTGAAGGTCTACATCTTTACAAATGAATTTCTGGTTGGCGTTGCGAAGCAGGGCGCCTGGTAGCATGCCTGTTTCTGTTGCCACTTGAAAACCGTTACACACGGCAAGAACAGGGACACCTTCGGATGCTTTCTTCACAACTTCACGCATGATCGGGGAATTACCTGCGATGGCGCCACAGCGAAGATAGTCGCCGTAGGAAAAACCGCCGGGAATTGCGATTAGGTCAGTTTCAGGAAGTTCACTATCACCATGCCAGACCATTGCGGGGGCGCTCCCCATGGACTGCTCAATGGCAACTTTCATATCACGGTCACAATTTGAACCGGGAAAAACGATAACTGCGGCCTTCATCGGGCTCAGTCTCCTATAGTTGGGATCAGTCCAGAAGTTCGATTGCGTAATTTTCAATTACAGTGTTGGCCAGCAGCTGTGTGCACATTTTGTCAACAGTTGCCGGGGCGTCTTCTTTGGAAATATCGCCCAGATCCAGTTCAATAACTTTTCCCTGACGGACGTCATTTACACCCTCAAAACCCAGGCCATGCAGCGCATGTTCAATAGCTTTACCTTGTGGGTCCAAAACACCGTTTTTCAGTGAAATCGTTACACGAGCTTTCATCGTCTATTACCTTGTCGTATCTAGCCAAGAAAAAAGGCGCAAATATTGCGCCTTTGAATTTATTGAATTGCAGTTGAGCCTTTCAGGTCGCCGGGGCCACCCTCTGGCATGATGCCAAGTCGCCGGGCAACTTCCTGATAAGCTGCTTCAACACCACCAAGATCGCGCCGGAAACGGTCCTTATCCAGTTTCTCATTCGTCTCTAGATCCCAGAGGCGACAGTTGTCGGGGCTGATTTCATCCGCGAGGATGACCTGCATCTCGTCACCATTGAAATAGCGACCAAATTCCAGTTTGAAATCAACGAGGCGAATGCCGATACCCGTGAACAGGCCACAAAGGAAATCATTGACGCGAAGAGACATGTTCATAATTTCATCAAGCTCGCGCGGGGTAGCCCAACCAAATGTCGTGATATGCTCTTCCGCGATCAGCGGGTCATTCAACTCATCTGACTTGTAGCAGAACTCAACCAGCGACCGGGGCAATGCGTTCCCCTCTTTCAAGCCAAGGCGCGTACAGATGGAGCCTGCGGCCACATTGCGTACGATGACCTCAACGGGAATGATCTCAACCTCTTTGATCAACTGCTCGCGCATATTCAGGCGGCGGATGAAGTGGTTTTGAACACCAATTTCCGTCAGACGGTTCATCAGATGCTCAGAAATTCGATTGTTGAGAACGCCCTTGCCGGTAACAGTGGATTTCTTCTCACCATTAAACGCAGTTGCGTCGTCTTTAAAATATTGAACTAGGGTTCCTGGCTCAGGTCCTTCAAAAAGGACTTTGGCCTTGCCTTCGTAGACACGTCTACGGCGGGTCATATGCGCCACTCCAACATAAGGGCCAGATCAATTGGCCGAGCGGAAATTACCTAAAAGGGGGCGGGGGAGACGTCAAAAATTTGCCATATCCATCTGCCATACCTGTTACTGGATTCGGGAATTAATCTCGAATCTGAGCGGACCATAGTTCAGATGTTGAATAAAGACAATATCCCGTAACAGTTTTGACATAGAAATTGGAAAAAAAACCAAGTCGACTATGGCGTTTGCTCACTTTTGATGTATATAGAAAGCAGAAAGGCCGGGGGTGGCAAAAGCCCGGTATCATTTTAGGGAATTCAGAAGGACCGGAAGATGTCAGGTATTGATGATCTTGGAAAAGCACATGAAGGCAAATTCGCCCTTGATGAAGAGCAGGAATTTAAAGCGGTTGCACGTCGCAATAAATTGCTTGGTCTCTGGGCAGCAGATCTGATGGGTCTGACAGATGATGCCGCTCAGGAATATGCCAAAGAAGTTATCGTTGCTGACCTTGAAGAAAAAGGTGATGATGACGTATTCCGCAAAATTCGCGGTGATCTGGATGCGAAAAGTGTCGAGATGTCTGACCACCGTATCCGCCGCGAAATGGAAGAGCTCCTTGCAACAGCACGCGAACAGATCCATAACGGTGAATAATTAGGTAATCGACCAGATTACGAAAAAGGCCTGCTGAAAAGCAGGCCTTTTTTATTGGTGGTTTGAAAGTTTATACCGACCTGACGTCTTCCAGGAATACTGAGATATTTTGTTGTAGATCATCAGACAGAGCACTGAGATTGGTGGATGCATTCAATACTTTGGACGAAGAATCTTTTGTCTCATGCGCTTTTTGAGAGACTACTTCGATTTTTGATGAAACCTGTTCCGTGCCGCGAGAGGCTTCCTGTACATTTCGGGATATTTCACCCGTCGCGGCTGTCTGCTCTTCAATCGCGGATGATATACCGACATTGGCTTCCCTGATTGATTCAATCACCTTGCTGATTTTCTCAATCGCCTCAACCGTACCATCAGAGGCGGACTGCATATCTCCGATCTGGCTTGCAATCTCTTCTGTCGCTTTCGCAGTTTGGTTTGCAAGGGATTTAACCTCGCTTGCAACGACAGCAAAGCCTTTGCCAGCTTCACCTGCACGAGCCGCCTCAATCGTGGCATTCAACGCCAACAGGTTGGTTTGAGAGGCGATGTCGTTGATGATATTAATAATTTCGCCAATTTTGCGGGTGGATTGAGCAAGCGAAGATACAGAAGCGCTCGAATTTTGAGCTTCTTCCACAGCTTCTTCAGATACACGTGATGCCTGGGATACCTGTCTGTTGATTTCTGCGATTGAAGCGGAAAGTTCTTCTGCTGCTGCGGCCACTGTATGAGTGTTGCCGGATGCTTCACGAGCGGCATTTGCAACCACTTCAGCAATCTCCTGAGAGCTATCAGCATTTCCAACCATTTGCTGCGCAGTCCCTTTAAGGTCACCTGCAGAATGTTCTAACTGGGACATTTGGGCAGAAACTTTCTCTTCGAATTTTCGCACGATTGAAGTGAGTTGCTCTGCCCGGGCTGTTTTCTCTGCTGCGATCTGTGCTTCGCGTTCGCGTTCCTGGGCTAGTCTTGCTTCTTCTTCTGCTCTCGTTTTTCTTCTCTGTTCTGTCTCCTCAGCTTCCCGCTGCCTTCTTTCTTCCCGCATTCTTTCTTGTTCAATGGCTCCATCTTTAAAGATGGAAACAGATCTTACCATCTCTCCAATTTCATCTTTTCGTTGGGTTTTCTCCAACTCAATTTCAAGATTACCACTCGCCAGCTCTCCCATGATATTGGTCATGGAGGAGACGGGGCCCGCAATGGATTTGGTCAGGACAAATGCAAGAAGGATGGAGATCAGAACGAGAGCCGTCACGGATCCCGTAATAACGTATGTAAATTCCTGATTGGCAGTTTCTTTGGTGATAAGTGTCTCACTCAGAATGTTCTTGATTGCATTGTTCAGCTCATCCGCTGCTGCATAGAACTGATCTACCTTCATCTGAGGTTCACCTGATACTTCAATAGCGCGCGCTTCATTTACGGTGAGGTGATTTCTCATTAACGAAAGTTGCTTTGAAGCAATTGAATCGCACCAATCCAATTGAATTGACCTGACTTTAGATGCCAATTCTAGCAGAGTAGCGTCTTCGACGGCGTCGACGAGAGAGTTATAATGCACTGTGGCTTGAGCGTGGGCATCCTGCAAACTTGTTTCAAAAGACCTGTCGGCAGTCAGCAAATAAGAGGACATACTACTTACTTCAATTTGAAAGCTCTTTTGGTACGCGTTGTTAATTTCAGCAACTCGCTGAGCCTTTTGACCAACTTGGTCTGCTTCTCTGATGTTGGAAATTGAAATAAATGCAGCAACTACCATTGCAATTGTAATCACAATCAACAGGGCGAAGCTGACTGATAGCTTTGAAGCTATTTTGAGATTTTGAAAAAAATTCATAGTCGTTCCGTTCTTATTGATTGTCAGGAATTGCCAGCGCGGCGAGATAACTCTGTCAGGTTAAATTCCACAGTAATTGCCCCAATTGGGCTGCCGGATGCATCGGCTACTGTGGCATTAAACTGGGCTTTCCAAATACCCCGCTCATCGTCGAATTCAGCCTCATCAACGAAGTAGGCCTTTGCTCCATTTGGGAAAGTTTTTTGGAATTTAGCTTCATCTCCTTGCCAGTAATCAGAGGAGATGGAACTTTGTCCCACATTCAACCCCTTCGCATCCATAACAAAAATCTCTGTATACAGACCGAGAGATGCTGCTTGGATTTGCGTTAGATAACTGGAGAGAGGGTTAGTCAATGTAGAGGCGATAAGGGGCTGGTCTTCCAGTTTTCGCTCTGCGCGCCATTGTTTATCAAGGCGATCAATTTCAGCCTGATCAATATTTTTATGTCGTTTGTTCTGTGAATGAACCGAAATTCTTAGAACTGGTTTATTGAAGATATCGTTGATTTTACTGATGACCTGTTGGTCAATTAAATCTGTGCTGGGTGCAGGAGGTTGAGCATTCGCGGAGACTGAGGAAATGATGGTGCAGATTACCAGTAGACCGGCGAATTTCACGTAGTCAAAGACACACATGTTAGGTCCCTTATTTAACTAGAACAGAGAGCAGTGGCTCCCCGATCTCATTTGTTTACTTGGACCATATTGACCATCAAGAGTTAATGGTCAGTTAATAATATTATTTAGTAATATATTGAGAGCTTCCTATTTCTGGGTAGTTCGGTAAAGAATATGGCGTTTCAATGGATGCCCATTGTCGAGGGCGGGATGGTCAAAATATTCCCCTTCATGGGTCATTCCAATCCGTTGCATGACTTTCTGGGAAGGTTCGTTGATTTCTGCAGTGAAAGAGATGACTTCGTCAACACCCAGTTTATCAAAGGCGTATTTAAGAACGCCTTTGGCGGCTTCAGATGCATATCCTTTCCCCCAATAGGGCTCATCCAGACGCCAACCGATTTCAACAGAAGGCGAGAAGGGCATATTGTCACCGGTTTTGTTAAGGCCAACAAATCCGATAAACGCACCATCTTCTTTGCGCTCAGTCGCCCAGAAGGTGTATCCGTTTTTCTCCTGCCGACGTCCAAGTTCATCCACCATCGAATTACTTTGTTCAACGGTTAGTGTGGATGGAAAATAACGCATGACTGTCGCATTGCCGTTAAGGCGTGCAAACGGTTCGCGGTCACTGTCCCGAAAAAGGCGACAGATGAGGCGTTCCGTTTCAAAAATGATATCGGCAGTCATAAATGGCTTCTCCCAATAAAAAAAGCTGCCCGAATGAAACATCGGACAGCTTCCATTCAGATTGAATTCCTTATTCGCCGAAGACGCGCTTGAACAAAGTGTCCACATGTTTTGTGTGGTATTCCAAGTCAAACACGCTTTCGATCTGCTCATCAGACAGGGCTGCGCTGACTTCTTCATCATTTTTCAGCAATGTCATGAAGTCTTCGCGCTCACGCCAGACGACCATTGCGTTACGCTGTACCAGACGGTAGGCATCTTCACGGCTTACACCAGCTTGTGTCAGGGCAAGAAGAACACGTTGAGAGTGGATCAGACCACCCAGCTTGTTCATGTTGTCGAGCATATTTTGTGGGTAAACAACCAGCTTCTCAATCACACCGGTCAGACGCGCCAGTGCAAAATCAAGTGTGATAGTTGCATCTGGACCGATACCACGCTCAACGGAGGAGTGGGAGATATCGCGTTCGTGCCATAGCGCCACATTCTCCATGGCAGGTGTTACCGCCATACGAACGAGGCGGGCCAGACCTGTCAGATTTTCTGTAAGAACCGGGTTGCGTTTATGCGGCATCGCGGAGGAGCCTTTCTGACCTGGAGAGAAATACTCTTCCACTTCCAAAACTTCCGTCCGTTGGAGGTGACGAATTTCAACGGCCAGACGCTCAACAGAGCTTGCGATGACGCCGAGAATGGCGAAGAACATGGCGTGGCGGTCACGTGGGATAACCTGTGTGGAAATCGTTTCTGGCTCAAGGCCCAATGATTTCGCCACATGCTCTTCAACATACGGGTCAATGTTGGCGAAAGTGCCAACGGCACCGGAAATAGCACAAGTTGCGATTTCTTTACGGGCCATTTCCAGACGTTCACGATTACGATCAAATTCTGCGTAGGCTTGCGCCATCTTAAGACCGAAGGTTACCGGCTCAGCGTGAATACCGTGAGAGCGACCAACACAAACATCGTCTTTATGCTCATGCGCTTTTTTCTTCAAGGCAGCAAGCAGGTCATCCATGTCTTTTAACAGAATGTCAGCCGCTTTAGTTAGCTGAACATTCAAGCAGGTATCCAGAACATCGGATGATGTCATCCCCTGGTGGACGAAACGGGCTTCGTCACCCACATATTCCTGAAGGTTAGTCAGAAACGCAATCACATCATGCTTGGTTTCGCGTTCAATTTCGTCAATGCGGTCGATTTCAAAATCGCCACGCTCCCATACAGCTTTTGCAGCTTCTTTTGGGATAACCCCCAGTTCAGCCTGTGCATCACATGCATGAGCTTCAATTTCGAACCAGATTCTAAATTTGCTTTCTGGTTCCCAAATAGCGGTCATTTCCGGGCGGGCATAGCGGGGTATCATGGCAATTCACCTATTTTGAATGCGGCAGATAGTGTAAAAAGTCGTTACACTAATCCGTAAAAGTCTATTCCGATGGGCGTTCACTAGCAGACGATAAAAAAAATCACAACAACTTCTGCTCTTTGATTTGCCTAGAAATTATATCAAGTTGTTTATATTGGTAACGGTCAACGTGAATAGAGGTGGATATAATTCTTGTGTTTTTCGTATTTGATTCCGATTTTTTCAGTTAAAAAATAATATGGTTACTGAGAGAGATATACTGGAAGCGACGATTACCGTGTTGGCATATAAGCCGGATGCGACCATGCATGACATTGCCAATGAGGCAGGGGTCACCAGGATAACAATAAATAGAAAGTTTGGCAGCAAGGCAGATCTCATCGAAGCCGCTGCCCGACATAGCTTGCAAGAACTTCAAAGAATTGTACGTCGCGCTCTGTCAGGGAAAAAGCCCCCGATGGAGAAATTCTTCCGAATAATGCGGGATTATTACCGTTTAAGGAATCATCACTTGTTCTGGATGAGAACAATGATTGATGACAGCGACAGAAATCGAAAAGCCTTTTTAAGGCAGTTGGAAAAAATAGAAACACTGGTTAAAGAAGCCCAAGAAAACGGAGAGGTTAAAAGTGATCTGCCTTCAGGATGGGTTGCCTGCTTTTTTGATTACATCGTCATGACGGCCTCGATGACGAGGTATCGTGGAATAGTTGCAGAGCGGGATGTTCTAAACACTGCCTGGAACACCTTCATGTATGGGGTTGCTCATCAGCGTGCATTTTAGGGCTGACTATCCAAGATGGTATCAATTAAGTCTCTGACTTCTTTGCGAAGCTTGTCATCCGTAATTCTGGAATAGGCCCGGACCAGTTCAAGGGTCTCTCTTGTGTTGGCCGGATCGTGTTTTTCCTGATCCTCACTTGTGGAATTGTCATCAACAGATTGTTCGGTCTTAAAAAAGTAGCTTATGTCAGTCTCAAGCGCTTTCGCAAGGCTGTAAAGCCGACTGGCGCCGATCCGGTTTATGCCTTGCTCATACTTTTGCAACTGCTGAAAAGTAATGCCCACTTTTGCCGCAACTTCAGCCTGACTAAGGCCCAAAAGTGTTCGTTTTTGACGTAGTTTTTGACCGACGAGACGATCAGTAATCTGCTGATTGCCTTCACGTTTATCGCGGTTATGAGTTGTCTTATCCCGTTCCATTTTATAAGCACAATTCCCCCAAATGAACCAACATCAGCCATGTGCCAACAGCGGTTGTCTGCTTAAATTTATAAAATGGAATATTTAAAGAAGCCTAAACTGCTACATTAGACCGAGGGATTTTAAGCTAGTGCTTTCATTGCGGCTGACAATTAAGTGGTCATGCACTTTAATATTAAGGGCATCTGCAGCTTTAACAATTTCACCTGTCATCTGGATGTCAGCGCGGGAAGGGGTTGTGTCCCCAGATGGGTGGTTGTGAACCAGAATGAGGGAGCTTGCATGTAGTTCAAGTGCTCGCTTTACCACTTCTCTTGGATAAACGGCGGTGTGGTTTACTGTGCCGGTTTGCTGAATTTCATCGGCGATAAGATGGTTTTTATTGTTGAGGAACAGAATACGGAAATTCTCAACCTCTTTGCGACCCATAACAACTTGGCAGTATTCCTGTAAGGCCTGCCAGGAGCTTAAGACGTTCTTTTCTTTAAATTCGCCGCGAAGAAGTTTTTCACCCAATTTTTCAGAAATGCGAATTGTTGCAATTGCAGCATCGCCAACACCATCTATTTTTTTTAGTGTTTCGTTTGAAGCGCTCATCACCCCAGACAAATCACCAAATTCATTTATCAAACGTTTAGCGAGAGGTTTGGTGTCACCGCGAGGGGAGGCCGCAAAAAGGAGCATTTCAAGAAGTTCGTAATCCGCTAGACTCTCGACCCCAAGAGTTAGGACTTTTTTCCTCAAGCGTTCACGATGGCCTAATTTGTCATCGAATTTTATTTTTTTTGCGGTTGAGCTGTCGGAAAGTCCCTCATGATCGTTCTTGTCGTGAGGGGTAT